>JAFSQF010000035.1 GCA_017446745.1 Bacteroidales bacterium | reverse complement strand
GAACATGGCGATGTTGTCCTTTGTGGTGTTGGCGTACTCGTTGGGACACATCTGTATCTCTACGATTTCATGCTTGATAAGGGCACCCAGCAGGAGCTTAGCGATTCGCTCGTCCTCCATCATGTATTTGAACACCGAGTCATATATAGGGTTGGCAATGTGTAGCATGGCGACTGTTTTTGTATCCATAACGCATTATCGGACTTATTATTGTTTGCCACTTAGAAAATTGCCTGATGTCATGTTTTAAAGCCTCATTTCTCCGACAAAAGCTTTTTGAGCTCCTCGATGCGCGATTCCAACTGGCGTTGGTTTTCGTTCATGCGCTGTGTAATATCGTCAAGCTGTCGTTTCACCTCGTCGTTGTTGTCGGCGGCAAGGGCATCAACGAAAATGGAATTGATTAGCGACATGCCGATGATGCCGCCTCCAATGAGCAGAAGACAGAAATAGGCGCGGATAACATGTGTCCATAAGGATTGCATATTGCCAACCACGGCATTGGGAATCTCGTACCACCCCTCGACGGTGAAAAGTTGGAACACCGCATAGATGGAATCAAGCGGCGTACCGAAATACTCGGGCGCCTGACGACCAAAAAGGGCGCTGTTGAACATGGCAACGACAACGATGACAACGACATAACCCACCAGGAAGCCCGCCGACTGCCGCATGGCAAGCTTGAAACCGCCCCATATCTCCTTGATGTTGGGGAAATGACGCACAGTGCGGAACGATTTGAACACGCGCAAAGCCCTGAGCACTGAAAAAATCTTCATCCCATAGATGCCCGGCAAGAAATAAACCAACAACGATGGCAACGAAAGTAGGGTGACTGTCCCGTCAAGAATGTTCCATCCGTCGCGCCAATAGCCCCGCAGTCCGAACTCTCGGTGCTTCACCAACATCTCTACGGTAAAGACAAGCGTGCACATTATGTCGAGGATGCTCATGACACTATTCTCCACCCCACTCTCCTGAAGAAAAATGACCACGAGGTTGACGACTATCACGCTGAGGATAGCCCTCTCGTTGAAAAAGAATCGTTTCGTCGGTTTCACAGAAGGTCGATGGAATAATGCAGACCCACATTCTCACGGCGTGCCATGGCTTGCTTGATGATGAGGTAGGCGCAGGCTATGAGGTTGCGCAACTCGCTAAGAGGCTCGGTGAGGACGCTGCGGTTGTAGAGCTCCTCGGTCTCGCGGAAAATCAGGTTGAGGCGGTCGAAAGCACGACGCAAACGCAAGTCGCTGCGGACAATACCCACATAGTTGGTCATTATCTCTTGCAACTCCTTCTTGGTCTGGGTGATAAGCACCATCTCCTCGTTGAGTACCATCCCCTCGGCGTTCCAGTCGGGGAGCTGTGCGTTGAGCACCGCCAGATGCCTCTGCGCCGCATCGGTAAGGTTGCTGACATAACCAATGGCATCCATGGCAGCATTGTGGGCATAGACGGCAGCCTCAAGCAGCGAATTGCTGGCCAGACGATTGCCGCCATGCAGACCCGTGCATGAGCATTCACCGGCGGCATAGAGATGATGAATGCTGGAACGCCCGTTGCGGTCCACCTTGATACCGCCACACTGATAGTGCGCCGCGGGACGCACGGGAATCATGTCGCGCGTGATGTTGATGCCCACCTCCAGACATTTGGCATATATGGTAGGGAAACCGTTGATAAGCTCATCCTTACCAATACCGCGGGCGTCAAGATAGAGGTATTCTACGCCAGCAAGCTTCATCTCATTGTCGATGGCGCGGGCCACAATGTCGCGCGGCGCCAACGAGAGACGCTTGTCGTATTTCTGCATGAACTCCTTGCCTTGACGGTCTTTGAGAATGGCCCCGGCACCACGCATGGCCTCGGTGATAAGGAAGGCAGGCTTCTCGGCAGGATTGTAGAGGCTGGTGGGATGGAACTGCATAAATTCCAAGTCTTTCAACACTCCTCGGGCACGGTGGACCATCGCCACGCCGTCGCCGGTCGAGATAATCGGCGTTGTTGTGGTGGTGTAGACGTTGCCCATACCTCCCGTGGCCAGAAGGGTCACCTTGGCAAGGTAGGTGTCGATCTGGTTGGTCTTGCAGTTGAGGGCATAGACACCGTAGCACTCGATGTCGGGCGTATGCTTCGTGACACGCTGCCCCAGATGGTGTTGCGTGATGATATCTATAGCGAACTGATGCTCTTTGAGTTCGATGTTGGGGTGGTCGTGGATGGCCTGCAGCAGGCCACGTTCTATTTCCGCCCCGGTGTTGTCCTTATGGTGCAGGATGCGGAACTCGGAGTGGCCGCCCTCGCGGTGGAGGTCGAAACGCCCGCTCGTGCCCATATCGAAATTCACCCCATATTGCACCAGCTCCTGTATGCGTTCCGGAGCCTCGCGTATGGTCATCTCCACCACATCGCGGTCGCAGATGCCGTCGCCGGCCACAAGGGTGTCGGCAATGTGCTTGTCGAAACTGTCGGTGTCGTACATCACGGCGGCGATACCGCCCTGGGCGTATTTGGTGGAGCCTTCAGCGGCATCACCTTTCGAAAGAATGCAAACCTTGCCGTAAGGTGCCACCTTGAGGGCAAAGCTGAGGCCCGCAATACCCGAGCCAATAACAAGGAAATCTACTTCGTAGCGCATAGTATTTGAAAGAGTTATTGCGTTATTTTGTTATGGAGTGACAAGAAAAAACGCGATTTTAGGTAATTTATTGTATATTAGCATCGAAAAAAATCACCGTTTCAAGTATTGTATATCGCAAGCGTCGATAAGGCCGTACTGCAAGGCCTTGGCGATGCGTGCCCCCGACTTGTTGACAATGTTGAACTTGCGCGACAGCTCTTTCTGCTTCTCCTGCACCGACTTGTCGTTCTCCGTCCACCGCGTGAGGCGCTGCGCTATCTCCTGGGCCGTGCACCCCGCAGCCTCGAGAAGGAGAATCTCGCGCTCCTCGTCGCTGATATGCTCGTCGAAATCAGGATGCCTCTGCTGTTCGAAATAGAGCTCGGCGGCTTCCATAAGGGTCAGCATGACAGGATAGTTGAAATAGTATCGCTCGCCACGTTCAAGGCACGATATGGCACGCACTATATTCTCGATGGAGAAGCCCCCCACGGCATTCTTGCTGACAAAAGCATTGGCACCTTTATGCAGAGCCTCGAACACCACCCCTCCGATGTCGTTGATGCGCGAAAGACGGTCGTCCTCGTTCTGCAGAGGGTTGTCGAAACGCCCGGAAAGAATGATAATCCGAATGTCGCTGCCATCGATTTTCTTGTATTGGCGCCGCACCCTCTCGGCAATGAATACGCCTCCCGTGGGCTCGCCCTGAAACTCCATGTCGACAAGCAGATAGTCGGGCCGGTTGGCCACCGAGGCATTGAGGGCAGCGAAAAGCTGCGGTCCGCTGGCAAAGGTGTCGAGCACCTGTAGCTGCCGCTGTTCCACGTGTCCGTCATCGTCAAGCCGGCAGTCCACCATGGCGTGGCTGGCATTAATCTCGTATTTGATGGCTTTACGGATGATCGGTTCGTCGTCCACAATCATTATGGTGATGGGCTGATTCATAGAGCACTATTGTTTTGAAGCTATAAGGAAATGAAACGTTGAGCCCTGCCCCGGCTGGCTTTCGGCCCAGATGCGGCACCCCCGCAGGGTGTTGTCGTCATGAAGTTTGATTATATATCGGCACAATATCAGTCCGAAGCCAGAGCCATAACCGGCCTCCGGGGTGGGGTTGATCTTCTTGTCGGCTCGGAACAGCGTCTCAATTTGCTCGGGCGTCATGCCGCTGCCGGTGTCGGCAACCATGACATGGATGAACGCCGGGTCGTCGAAAGGCCTGGCCGTGACGGTCAACGAGCCTTTGTCGGTGTGCTGCAGCGCGTTGTTTACCAAGTTGCGGAGCAAGATCTCAAGCAGCTGGCTATCGCCCACGGCCACCAGCGGGGTGGGCTCGAATCGCAGGTCGACATCGGGGGCATGGAAATTCATGGCACTGCGCTCCACGCTGTTGAAAAGGTCCTGCAGCGCCACCGTGGTCTTTCGGAACTGAAGACCGCTGGGAATGGAGAGCTTGGTCCAGTTTTTGATGTTGTTGAACGTGCGGATCAACTGTGCCGTCACCTCGGCGCGGAGCTGCTCCGGCAAACGCTCGTTCTGAAGGTAGGAAACGAAAGGGGTGATGTCGTGGCGCAACACCGAGAGGCATGTCTCGACATTGGCTATGCGCTCCACGTCGTGGCGTTTGGCTTCCTGAAGCCGTGCCGTCTCGCTCTGCAGCTGGAGCGTGCGGCGGCGAAGCAGCAGGAGGGTGAGGAGAAGGGCCACAGTAAGGACGGCAAGGACGATAAGGAAAGTGCGGTAGAGCGTACTGTCGCGCCGCATCTGCTCCAGCTGCTGCTGCAGGGCGAAGTCGGCACGCTCGTTGCTGTTGATATATTTGAGCAACTGCAATTCGTGGCGTGTCCAATCGGCCACCTCTTGCATATCGGCGGCGCATCCGGAAGTGAGGAAGCCCTCGTAGAGCATGGCTTCAAACTTGGGGGCCACGCCGAGCATCGTGCTGTCGGCCAAGGCCTCGAGGAAATAGGAGCGTGCCGTGGCGGTGTCGCCCTGCGCCATGCAGAAACGCCCGGTGGAGACGATGGCCCCGAGGCGCTGGTAGGGGTCGTCGTGAAGGAAGAAGAGTGCCGTGGCCTCGCGCAGGAAAGCAGCGGCAAGCATCGGCTTGTAGGCGGCCAGCTCCATGGTTGCGAGGGTGTCGCCCAATGGCCGGAAAGCGAAGGCCTGGGCAACGAAGTGGCAGATCTCCATGAGCCTGTCCTCGTTATGCCGCCAGCTGTCGAGGCCGATATTGCGCCCCCACAGCATGAAGCCGAGAAGCTGATAGGTGTTGGCAAGATGGTAGGTGGAGAAGCGAAGACTGTCGCCAAGCAAGAGGAAATTATCGAGCGTATAGTCCAGTGCCTTGGCAAGGTAGTGGCGCTGCTGTGCGGTGTCGTCGCAGAGCGAATAATAGCCGTAGGCTATGGCATAGTTGAACGACATGTCCTCAGCCCAGTCGCAGCGCAGCTGCCGGCGGCACTGCTCCATGGTGGTGAGGAGTTCGGCCTGCTGGTATTGCGACTTGTTGCGGTAGTGATAGTTGAGCGTGGTGGTGGTGATGTAGAACTCGCTTTGGGCCAGGTTGAAGAGCAGGTCGTCGCCGCGCCGACGGAGGAGGCCAGAATGCTCCAAATCGTAGAGGATGCGGTAGGAGCCCGCAATGTCGCACTGGCGCTGACGCAGGCGCGCCTGCGTCAGCTGCGCCAACATCTGCTCTACGCCACCGTTATGGCACTGCCCTCTGAATGCAAGCACCGAATCGGCATAGGCCGCAGCACTGTCGTGCTCGGCACGGTTGTAGTATGCCACGGCGATATTATTCCATGCTCGCAAGCGTCCGTCGGCATACTCTTTGAGGCTGTCGTCGATATATGCCAATGCCTTTCGGGCATATAACTCCGACCGGTGACTGTCGTTGTAACGTAGTGCAAACGAGGCCTTGTTGAGGGCATCTGCCTTGGAGCGGCGCAACGCGTCGACACCCTCCTGCCTGCGGCCGCAACCGGCAGAAAACAGCATAAGTATCACTGTCGTATATAGGAGTATGACCTTCCGGGACATCATATTCAAGAATACAAAAAAACCCGACATGAAATGTTGTCGGGTGTCTCTGTTTGGAGGTCGCTTCCGGATTTGAACCGGAGTAACAGGTTTTGCAGACCTGCGCCTAACCCCTCGGCCAAACGACCTAAGTTGTCTTCAAAAGACTTTGCAAAAATACTACTTTTCCTCAAACCGACAAAATATTTTTTCCTAAAAAAGTTACACATCACACTTATTTAATTAAAATATAGCTTTTTAAATCAGAAAAAGAATTAATCAATAAATACTGTCATCACAAACAAATAACGTTATTGTTTGCTGTATTTTGCCGAATTTTGCTATTTTTGCATTCATGAATGTTGTAAGAATAGACAGTATCGACTGTACAGAAACAAGTGTTTATGCACGACTTACGGAGGCTCAGCTACGCAACCGTCTTGAGCCGGAGAAAGGCATTTTCATCTGCGAGAGTTTGAAGGTGGTGCGCATAGCTTTGGAAAACGGCTACCATCCGCTGTCGTTCCTCGCCGAAGAGAGAAACGTGGCAAGCCAGGTGGCCCCACTTTTCGACGACGCCCGTTATGGCATCGACCCAACCACACCCGTCTATTGCGGTAGCCGCGAGGTGCTGCGGCAGCTCACGGGTTACGAACTGAGCCGCGGAATACTCTGCGCCATGCATCGCCCCACGCTACCCTCTGTGGCGGAGGTGTGCAGCAAGGCACGACGCATTGCCGTGGTGGACAGCGTGGTCAACAGCACCAACACCGGCGCCATCTTCCGCGCCGCCGCAGCTCTCGGTATTGAAGGCATACTGATGACGCCTACTTGCTGCGACCCACTGAACCGCCGCAGCACGAGGGTGAGCATGGGAACGGTGATGCAGCTGCCGTGGACCTACACCGAAAGGCCTTGGCCCAACGATACGATAAGCCAGCTGCACGACATGGGGTTCTGCGTTGTGGCTCTGGCTCTGAGCGACAGGGCTCTCGCAATCGACGACCCTCGGCTGACGGAGTGCGACCGCATTGCCATAGTGATGGGCACTGAAGGCGACGGCCTGGCAAAGGCCACCATCGAAGCCTGCGACCAGGTGGCAAAAATCCCCATGTATCGTGGTGTGGATTCGCTGAATGTGGCGGCAGCGGCCGCCGTGGCGTTCTGGCAGCTGCGGGAAAAAACATAATTACACAACCGCAGGCCTGGATGCCCGCGCACCAAATCGCAGGGCGAGGACGCCCGCGTACCAACAAAAAAAAGATGCTCCACATGAAAGGGGGCATCCTTTTTATCAACCGTCGCCAGAAATAAATTACATGGCGTTGACTTTCTTCTGCAGCTTTGACTTGAGGTTGGAGGCTTTGTTCTTGTGAATAACCGAACGCTTGGCGAGCTTGTCGATGATTGAAACCATCTTCGGCAGACGCTCCTCAGCCACAGCCTTGTCCTCAAGAGCACGGAAATCACGCAGCGCATTGCGCATAGTCTTGGCGTAATATCTGTTCTCCACTCTCTTTTTGTCGTTGGTGCGAATTCTTTTTTTTGCTGACTTGTGATGTGCCATATCTATATTAAACGTTTTTATTGTTGTACTCCGTGCGGGATTCGAACCCGCGATTTTGAGAATGAAAATCTCACGTCCTGGGCCAGCTAGACGAACGGAGCATCAGGTTTCGAAAACAATTTCAACAAGTTCTTTTGCACCTGTTTCTGTCGGTTTCGGATTGCAAAAGTACCAACATTTTCCGAACTGACAAAATTTTTTTTCACACATCGTGGTTGATTATTGCACTCAAGAAAGCGTATCAGCCTGAAAACGAAACCCTAAACGCTTGGCAGTAACAAACGATTTTTTATTGAAAGTGTTGCGCATTTCGCCCACAGAGAGCACCTTTATTTCATCGTATGGGGGCGACAAAAGGTCAAAATTGGTGGTATATTCTATAGCAGACTCCACAATCCCCTGAACCGACTGACTGTCAATCGTCGACGTATTAAAATTGTTGTAAAGCATGCCCAATTCGCGTTTCCCCTCGATGAAGTAGTGCTTCTCGGAGTTGATGAAGATACGGCCTATGAGGTAGCCGAGGTCATTGTCACGCTCATAGGTGAAACTGTCGCTGAGGAAATTGTAGATGTGGATAACGCCGCAATAGGAACGGTCGGGGTTTTCGCGGATATAGGGCGATTTCATGACCTCATGGTTGCGCGAGAACTCGAAGATGTTGGTGTGCATCAAAAAAAAGAGGGTGTCGGACGCGAAACGTATTTCGAACTCGAAGTCGCCCCGGTCGGTGAACTCGAACTTGAGGTCGGTGCCGCGCTCTCGGTTCTGCTCCTGGAGCTGGGCTATGAGATCTTTGGCTGTGGCCCGGAACAGCTCGAAGGCCTCCTTGGTGGAGTGGTAGACATCCTGCTTCAGGCGGCCCTTTGAAAATATGAGGTCGTTGAGTGTTTCTTTTATTTGCATGGGTAGGACTTAAATATTATTGTAGTGAGAAATAGGCGTTTATAGAAAAAAGGAAGAAACTATTAAACATTTCCGCTCAGGAGCATGTCGACCACCTTGCAGAGGCGCATGCTGGTCTGGTTGATTTCGCCGCTGCCGTCAATGCTGACAAGAAGGCCCGAGACCTTGTAGTAGTCGGTCACCGGCTTGGTCTTGGCATCGTATTCCTCGAGGCGGTGGCGAATCACATTGTCGTCGGCATCGTCGGTGCGGCCCGAGATTACGGCACGCTCGTGGATACGGCGCACCAACTCGTCGCGCGAGGCATCGATGCTGATAACGCAGCTGAGCTTGCGCCGGTGGTTGCGGAGAAGGAAGTCGAGAGCCTGGGCCTGCTGCACGGTGCGGGGGAAGCCGTCGAGGATGATACCCTGCTCGGTGGAGGCAAGGGCCTTGTCGACCAGTGCTATGACCACGTCGTCGCCCACCAGGTCGCCACGCTCCATAGAGGCCTTGACGCGAAGTCCCAGAGGCGTGCCCTGGGCAACCTCGCCACGCAGGAGGTCGCCCGTAGAGAGGTGCAGAAGGTCGTATTTCTCGGCAAGGATGCCGGCATGGGTGCCTTTGCCAACTCCTGGGGCACCGAACAAAACAATATTTTTCATAGCAATTTGAGAATTATGAATGACTTCCGGCAGGCATACCACCCTTGGAAGTCAGGATTTTTTTATATCTAGGATACCATCAATGCGTTATCGATTACCTCAGTTCCCACGTGGCGCCATCTTTGCCGTCTTTCACGGCTATGCCGAGGGCAGCAAGGCTGTCGCGGATGCGGTCGCTGGTGGCCCAGTCTTTGTTGCTCTTGGCTGTGGCACGTACGTCGAGAATCATCTGCATGAGGCCGTCGACCAAGGCACTATTGTCGCCGGCGGCTTCGTCGCGCAACCCCATGATCTGGAACACGAAGGTGTCGAACACTCCACGAAGCTCGTCGATGTCGGATTGCGTGAGCGAGACTTTATGGTCGGCGGCGCTATTGACAACACGGCAGGCATCGAAGAGGTGCGAGATGACGATGGGGGTGTTCAAGTCGTCGTTCATGGCATCGTAGCAGAGCTGGCGGTAGCCACTGACGTCGGCAGTGCTCTCCTTGGCAGCATGCAGCGTGCCGAGGGTCTTGTAGGCCTGCATGAGGCGGTTGTAGCCTTTCTCGGCTGCCTGGAGGGCCTCGTTGCTGAAGTCTACAGTGCTGCGATAGTGCGCCTGAAGGATGAAGAACCGGATGGTCATGGGCCCGTAGGGCTGCGCGAGCATCTCCTCGCCGGTCTTGGGGTTGATATGGCTGCCGTTGAAGAACTCGTCGAGGGTGATGAAATTGCCGAGGCTCTTGCCCATCTTCTGGCCTTGGATGGTAATCATGTTGTTGTGCATCCAGTATTTGCAGGGCCCGTGGCCAGTGGAAGCCACGCACTGGGCTATCTCGCTTTCGTGGTGCGGGAACACGAGGTCCATACCACCGCCATGGATATCAAAAGGTGAGCCCAGATATTTGGCTCCCATGGCGGTGCATTCGGCGTGCCATCCGGGGAAGCCATCGCTCCACGGCGAGGGCCAACGCATGATATGCTCGGGCGACGCTTTCTTCCAAAGGGCGAAGTCGCCGGGGAAACGCTTCTCGTCCTGTCCGTCGAGCTCGCGGGTGGTGGCAAGCATCTCGTCGATGACACGTCCGCTGAGCTGGCCGTACTTGTGGGTGCTCTCCTGATACTTGCGGATGTCGAAATAGACGCTGCCATTACTAACGTATGCCAGGCCGGCATCGAGAATCTTCTGCACAAGCTCGATTTGTTCGATGATGTGACCACTGGCATGAGGCTCGATGCTAGGACGTAGCACTCCAAGACGGTCCATGGCGGCATGATAACGGTTGGTATAGTACTGTGCCACCTCCATGGGTTCAAGCTGCTCAAGGCGTGCTTTCTTTGCTATCTTGTCCTCGCCCTCATCGGCATCGTGCTCCAAGTGCCCTACATCGGTGATATTACGCACGTAGCGCACCTTGTAGCCAATGTGCATAAGGTAGCGGAAGAGGATGTCGAACGTGATGGCCGGACGGGCATGGCCAAGATGAGCATCGCCATAGACGGTGGGGCCACAGACGTACATGCCTACACGTCCTGGAGTGAGAGGAGTGAAAAGCTCCTTCTGACGTGTTAAAGTATTATAAATAAGAAAAGGTTGCATCAACTTGAAATTTTAAAGTTATAAGAGTATATACTGCGGAATGATATGTTATTATATTAGATTGTTTATTAGATAATTGCTAATTTTTAGTTTACATATAACCATCATCTAATTGATCATTAACAAACGTATAATTTATGTATAAAAAAATGCACATTAATTTTGGCTGTTAACCTAATTGAATTGTTTACATGTTTAACTGTTATTTTATTGAAATAACACGAATATGTTATTTATTAAAAATCAAGCAGATTAATCAGACGATAGTGTATAATACTTATAAACCATTATATATATAGAATTTTTAATACATCCCCGTAGGGGATCCCGTTCAATAGCCAGCACCTGTCCTTCCCTCTCTCCATCCCCGTAGGGGATCCCGTTCAATAGCCAAAACCTGTCCATCCATCTCTCCATCCCCATAGGGGATCCCGTTCAATAGCCAGCACCTGTCCATCCCTCTCTCCATCCCCGTAGGGGATCCCGTTCAATAGCCAAAACCCGTCCTTCCCTCTCCCCATCCCCGTAGGGGATCCCGTTCAATAGCCAAAACCTGTCCATCCCTCTCTCCATCCCCGTAGGGGATTCCGTTCAATAGCCAGCACCTGTCCTTCCCTCTCTCCATCCCCGTAGGGGATCCCGTTCAATAGCCAGCACCTGTCCATCCCTCTCTCCATCCCCGTAGGGGATCCCGTTCAATAGCCAAAACCTGTCCATCCCTCTCTCCATCCCCGTAGGGGATCCCGTTCAATAGCCAAAACCTGTCCTTCCCTCTCTCCATCCCCGTAGGGAATCCCGTTCAATAGCAATATAGAAATCTTACTTGTATTCATTTTTTTATATATGAGAGGAAATCAAGGTCGATGGACAAGGAAATGAAAGGCTTTACAAGCCACGACTTGGCGGTGATGTCGTCGAGAGTAAGTACCGGCTCAAGCGACTGGCCGGCAGTGTAGCCCGCGATGAGCATCTCGTACTCGCAGATGTTGACACCCACAGTGAGGTAGAAAAAATCCACGAAGCGGAAGCTGGGGCCTATATAGAAATTCTTGAAAAGGTTGGAACCACCGAAGCCTACGTAGATGCCCAGGTCGTAGTTGAATTTCTGGTCGAAGCGCGGGATGTCGCGCAGCACAGAGACCGTGTCGGTGCGCTGCGAACGGTCGAAGAAGCGCGTGAGGTCCCAGAGCATCACCGATGCCCCGGTGACAAAGTCGAACTCTATGTCGCCGGCATTGCGGTTTCGAATCACCTTGTTGTAGGTCACTGTAGAACCATCCACGTTCTCCGGGGTGAGGCGGATGTCCCAGTCGGGAGTGCGGAAAAAACGGAGTGCGATACCCTGTATGGGACGCACTTTTTTCTTCTTGTTGAGGGTGATGGCAGCGCGCTCTTCGGCATCCTTGGCCTTCTGCGCCAGGTATTTATTCTCTTCTTGCTTGCGAATGTTCTCCATTTCTACAGCGTTGACACGGCGCTGTAGCGAATCGACAAGATGGCGATAGTGTTCCTTCTCAGTGAGGACATGCTCGTAGTTCTCGCGCTGCGACAGCAATGTTTGCTCCTTGGTGTCGATATCCTTCTGCAGGTACGCTATCTCGCGCGTCTTGGCTTCAATGCTGGCCTCCTTGGCTCGCATTTCGCCATCCCATTTGGCCTTGTCGATAGTGGAGTTGGTAAGTGCCTGACGATAAAGCTCCTCTTTCTCGGCCACGAGGCGTTCCTTGTCCTGCATGGCGGCTTTTTGCTCCTGCATCAGGCGGTTCTTTTCCTGCAACTCGGCCTGGTAGAGGTCGTTCATGGCAATGAGCGAATCCTTTAGCATCATCAGGTCGCGAAAGCGGTGATGCATCGCAGCAAGGCGCACCTGATTGGAGTCGAGCTGTCGCTGTAGGTCGTCGACATAACGACGGAGGATAACAACGGAATCGGGACTGGATGGAGCAGCAGCGGCGGCAACAACGTCAACGTCCGTCGCTACAGTGTCGGCAACCTGTGCCGTGGCAACAAATGGAGTGGCGGCAAAAAAAAGCAGCAAAAAATAACCTTTGGAGACAACACAACGCTCCAAAGCCGAAAAAAGAACCTCAAAAAAACACTTCATCATATTGATTCCCAGCTTACTTAACATCAGCACTCACTTTTTCTTGCAGTTTGCAAAGATACACAATAAATGGATATGCGACAAATAAAGACAAAAAACTATTACTGTCCGCTAAACAATAATGTGTAACAGATAATAGTCTGAATGTTATAATAAAGACGCTATCATGTTTCAAGACAAGCCCCCCTGCTCAATTGAGGTGTTTCCGGGCGGTGCTTCTTCCGAGACCTCGGCCAGCATGATTTTAAGGTCTGCATCCGGCTGGTTGAAGAAGGTCTGCAGGTTGAGGTAGTACATCAGTACAATCCTGACCATGGTCGCAAGGCCGGAGAAACTCCAGTTGCACTCAAGGGAACTCTGCAGCAGGGACAACAGGAGATTCGCAATCAGAGTGACCCATATCTGGATTTTAATGGCATTGGCGCTCTCGCCATAGAAGTATCGCAGCGGAAAGTTCTGCTTTATCTGCTTGAAGAGCGATTCTCTCTACCATCTTCTGCGGCAGATGTCCACTATGGTCTCCATCGGCATATCGAAATCGTTGGTGAGCAGCGATATGAGCTTTGGCGTCTTGCCTTTCTTGATGTCCACGTATGTGATGATGCGTGCGATATGGCTGATTCCATCCTTGCGGAAAACCACCACCTGCTCCCTGTCCTCCATCTTACATGACAGCCCTATTTCTTTTTGTACGCTCTATTTTTTAGCGGACAGTAATAAAAAAAATCGTTTATCAGAAAAATTATCACGAAAAACAGCAGCACTATAAGCAAAAATCAAAATCACAAATTATTAAAAATCAAAACTATAAAACATAACCTTATCAAAAAGGCATTAGTATTTGAAAAATTGCGTATCTTTGCACCGCGAAACGACGCGAGTAGTCGTGCGATGCGAAAAAAGCATTTGTATAGGTCCGACTTTTAAAATTCGCCAAAATTTTAGCCAAAGGACTATGATACTGATGCCTTCTGCTTCTGCCTATGTATTGGCTTCCTGCCACTGCATATCAGAGCATAGGATAACGTTCAAAGTTGGTTTTATTTTGGAAAGGTGTTTGGCGATACCTAAAAGTCGTAGAATCAACAACGCGAGTTCTATGCTTTTTTTATTTCCCCGCAAACTGAGAACTCATAGCGGACAAACTGTATGAAGCTATGTTCTGGGCCATACTTGTTGGTATTGTACTCACAGCACTCTGTTTCGTGCTATCTACCGCCATGAGCAAAAAAGACCCTACAGCACTAACCTATATCGTTGCTGTTATAGCTTTTGTAGCTTTTACTGCCGAAGGCATACGGCTTGTTAGAGCCATCGACTCGCGCAATAACGCCGACAACACGGTTGCAGCCATACAGGAAGCCGCACAGACATACATTACTGGAGATGCGCAGAACTATCGTCTCAGTCCCGAGGACGCGTCGGGTGTTAAAATAGGACTCCGTCTGCTATATCCAAAAGTGGCAAAATACATAGATCCTGACGAGCTTGCGGGCCACACTATTGCCGAAAGTAGCATCATCATCCGCCAGGCCGTGAACCGCAGTGCCAGCCATCGCATCTGGACATCAGTGCTTTATATGGCCATAACACTGGTGCTGACCGTAGCGTTTATGTCTGTAGGCGCCAGCATCGGAGGCGGAGGATCCAACAACGGCTATGGCACTGCATACGGGAATGCCCCTGACGACGACCTCGGTTTTTGACCTGCTAAGTTCAACAGAACACCAAAACGAAATCTTTAATCAATTAAAATATTCTCGCTTATGTCCAATCATCTTATTATAGGCCTTGGAGGTACAGGTGGAAGTGTTATTCGCGAATTCCGCAAACGCATTTACGAAGAGTTCAACAGCAATTCCCCCGAAGGAGTTAACATCGAGTATATATATCTGGATTCGTCTACAGCCGACCTTGCCGAAAGTCAGTCCTGGAAAGTGATGGGACATTCCGTAGCATTGGAATGCACCCAGTGTGCCAGCACCCACGGTGTCAACAGCGATCTGTTGACAAACACAAGGAAATATCCTGGTGTCGAAGCGTTTCTAAAGCCCAACGAAATCGCCATGTTGCAGCGCGACAGCAATATGGTGAGCCTCATCAACTCGGGCATCGGCGGCCAGCGTCGCCGACTGGGCAGAATGCTCATTGCCAACAATATGAGCAATGAGAACATTCCCGACAACTTCTATAACGTGCTGACTAATGCCGTTACCAGACTGCACAATTTGAAAGGTGGCGACGAGAATATCACTTTCCATATCTGTGCCGGATTGGCAGGAGGCACGGGATCAGGATCCATTATCGATGTTGTTAGCCAGATCCGCACCGAATATCCATCCGTCAAAGTAGGTGAAGGTTTGAATGTTGATTGGACTTACAAGATAAGAATATTTGCATATATGCCTGAACGCAACGTGGCCAACCCCGACTTTGCAAAGGGAGGATTCTATCAAGCTAACGGCTATGCAGCCCTCTCGGAGCTGAATGCACTCAGCGTGGGGACATACAACCCTGTAGACGTCAGCGGCAAACCCGACATCGGCTCAGGCAAGGTGCGCCGCCTGCTGAAGGGGGTCCAGCCCTTCGAAGCCTGCTATGTATACAGCAACGTGAATGAGGCCGGCAAGATTTTTGACATCAAGAACGATTTGCCGACAATGGTTGCCAACTTCCTTTTCCAGACAATAGTAGTACCTGAAAAAGTAGGCTCGCAAGGCAGATTGGCCAGACTGGTAGGCTGCGAGAACGAGGGCGTCGGTGCCGAGGAAGACCGTGCCGGACGCAAGGTGCACGGCCGTCAGTTCCTCACCTTCGGTATCACTCGTGTAAACTATCCCGAGACCGAGGTGCGTGAATATGCCACCTATAGCTATGCCGAGCAGGCTGCGCTGCAAATCGCTTACAACCACTATGTGGAAGGACAGGGATATAGCAAATGTACCTACGAAGAAGTGGCTAGCGGCTTCTACGAAAAACTGCAGAAAGACTCGGACTTAGGCATTTATATGTTAGACGAAGAGCACCTGAAACTCTCTCTGCCGATTATCCGCAACGAGTCGAGCGAGAAATGGAAAAACCTTGAAAAAACTTGGGAGGCTTTCGCCAATGCTTTTGCTGCCAAAGTGCAGAAATACTTTCAAGACAAAAAACTCTGGGTCCGCGAATTCAGCACTTTGATGCGGAAAGCCTACGACAGCGAAATCGATGAAAAAGCATCAAAATTCCGAGGCACCGGCGTCGCCAAGTTCTACTCTCTGCAGAAGGAGAAAGAACTGTCCGGAATGGCAAACCACATCAGCCATCATATAGAAACAATTCTTTTCAAAGAATGGCAGGATGGAACTCGCAGTATGCTTGAGGTCGAAAAATGCCTATCGCTACTGATTCAGAACTGCGAAGAGCGTATGAAGCAATTCGAACAACGCAGTTCCAGCATTGCCAACGACAAACTTCCACAGTTGCAGCAAAAAGTGAAGGAAGTACGCGACCAATACGACAACATTGGCTGGCTCAAGGATGCCATAACCGGCGCTTCGGGCAAGATATTCAACCAGTTCCAGACTGCACTTAAAGAATACTATTTCCGCTCTACCGAAGCAGAAGCTCTCAGATTTGCAAAAATGTTGCTTCAGGAAGTAGCGTTCCGCCTTAATGCCATCAAGGAAAAGGTGAAAGAGTGCCACCTGCAAATCGATAGCATTATAGAGAACGTATTGGAAGAGATCGCTTCCAAATGCAACCCAACAGAAGACCAAACCGATACCGTCCTGAAGAGGTATGACCCAAACCAAGTCCGATCCATCGTCAAACAGTATATGACATCAAAAAACGAGCAGATCTCCACCACTTCAGCGGCCAAAAACATACGCAACCGATTAGTCGAAATGCTCGGCGAAAATGCAGAGGTATCGTTTGGGCTTCTGAACAAGACGGTCGACTATGAGACCATCCGAACCACTATGTTTGTTGAATGCGGCAATATTGCAAAAACTGCAATGGAAAACACTGCCAACAACGACTCTGCCAACCGGATGACCAACGTCAACATCCTCGAAAAACTAAAGCAGGAGCTAGTAACTCACGAAAAGATGAAAGAATTTGTCTCGCAGGTGGTCAAGATGGCAAAACCCTGTGTGCAGTTCAATCCCACCGAGACTGCCGACGGCGTGAAGATGATGAAGATGATACAATTGTCAATTCCCGAACCGACCAGTACCACGCAAGAATTCCGCGAAAAACTCATCGAAGCTTTCGCCAACAATTCCGACGGCTACCCCGTCTCCAAAAGCGATGTCTCTGTACACTACAAAGAAAATGAGATTGTAGTGGTCACTGCCGCATCTGGATTCCCCCTGCGTTATCTGGCCAATATGACAACCTTGAAGGAAAAGTATGACTCCAAAGTGTCAGGACCCGACGGCGAGTACAACCGTATGCTGCTCCACACAGAAAGTTTCGCCGACTTCGACAAGGCGTTCCCTGCCCTTTTCAACAAGAGTGTCGAGGAACTGCAACGCGAAATGCTGCCTGTGATGATGCTGGCCTACGCCTTCGGCTTGATAACCGAGCAGACCAAGAGCACCGGCGAACGTTTTGCCTGCTACAGGGGCATCAATGCCCTTGGCGTAGAGGACGACCTGCCAATACCGCACAGCAAAGCCAGCAATTTTGGCCTTACGTGGAATGCCGTATGTATGGAACCAGCCATTGCAGACCGCATCAAACAACAGGTGGATATAAAACTCAAGAACGAAACCCGCAGCAATACCCAACGTGCAGAAATAAAAGAAAAACTGGTTGCCGTATTGCAAAACGAGGTGTTGAACAGCCTGTGTGACGGGGACAAGTATCACGAAGATTACGAGCGCTACACCAACATAGTGGCTGACATTATCAAAAACAATTTACAAGAACTATAAAACCCAACGAAAAATGGCAGAAAAAAAAGGTATTTGCAAAAATGTAGTCAACTGCAGCCTGGCTGACAAAGAGGAAATCCAGATAGCAGACGACCTGAATTTTGTTTGCTCTGAATGTCATAATCCACTTGAGGAAGTGTCCGAAACGAAAAAAAATGGCGGACTCGACCCAAACAAGAAGAAACTCATCATCCTCATCGCCGCCGCCGTGGTGGTCATCGGTGGTGGCGTGGGTGCCGCAATGGGCATCTCGAGCAGCAACAAGAAGAAAGAAGCAGCGATGCTTGAGGCACAACGCATACAGGATTCCGTCCAGCAGGTGCGTGAGGCTGAAGAGCAGCGCATTGCCGACTCTATAGCCCTCGTCAACGCCGCCAACCAGGCAGCAATGGACGAGCAGCAGCGCATCGCCGACTCTATCGCACAAGCAGAAGAGGCTCAGCGCATTGCCGACTCTATCGCCAATGCCAAAAAGAAATCGGTCAAAACCAGTACTGGCTCCGCCAGCGGCAGCACCAATCTCGGGTGGGGCAGCTACAGCGGTCCTATGCAGGGTGGCAAACCCCACGGCGTGGGCGGCACCATCAGAGTGAAGAGCAGCTACAGCATCGACCTCAAAGACGGTCGCGGCTCTAAGCTCGACGTCCGTTCCGGCGAAACCATCGAGAACACCAAGTTCGACAACGGCCGTCTGCGTGCCGGTGAGCTGCACCGTGCCGACGGCACCCGCAAGTGGTTTAACTGCTAACGCTGATGAAGCTGACAACCAACATACAAACACTTGTCCTGGGCCTGCTTTTGGCAGTAGGCCCAGGAATTGTTTGTGCACAGCCCGACTACATCGAAATGCACAGGCAATTTGCCATCAAGCTCGCTTCGTATGCCGAATTTGGAGAAGTGAACGGTATGCCGTTCAACGACTATATGCGTACCGAAAAAATATTGCTACGCGACGGCAGTTTCGACGACCTCCGAAGGCTTTGCAACGACTCCACAGCGGCAGTGAACATCATCCTCGCTGACGGCAAACGCTACCTGCTGCAGTTCACACACGACAGCACCGACCAGGTATCGCTATCATATCCCGCCGACTACAGGCTCATCCTCGGGACCAACATGATTGACGCCGAAGACGAATTCGAACATAACATTCGCAATGCAACGATTGATGAGCCCAGCGAATATGAAATTCCTGACCAACTGCTGCAACAAATCGGACAAAGCAAAATCTACCTGCTGCAAGGCAGTACATTCTTGATACCCGAGCTCAGCGGGAACCGCTACTATGTGAAAGACGGCAACCACTACAGCCTGCTGTACAGCAGCGACTTCCCTTGCGAAACGATGGCCAATCTGCTTACAGGCACCGAAACAGTGAACAGCCTGCTGATATCGGTGGTCCTCGTAAAAAACAATTTCAAGACCGACACCTTCACCGTGCCGCTCCGGCAACTGGTCGGCTACTGCCTTTCGGAAGGATGCACACCCTACTATGGCATAATCAGCAACGACAAAGACAACGTTGTTTGCGAACTGTTTATGCACAACGAGATGCTCGGCTACACGCATATCGCAAAAATCAATTTCAATCCCTCCGTCCTGGATGAAAACAAAGGTGTGGTCAACGCCCGCATGAACTGTTATATTCCATTGTCGAACGTGAAAAACATATTCAAAGATGACGAAAAATAACCATACCACAAGGATACAGCCGCATTTCTGCGGACCTAAAAAAAAGCTGCTGGCCCTTGTCCTAATGCTTCTGTTTGCAGAAGTTGTGCCGGCTCAAACCACATCAAAAGAAATCAACAACATTAAACGCAACCAGATATATATCTATGCCGAATCGACGATGGCTACCGAAGCCGAAGCTCGCGATGTGGCAAACGAGTTGTTGATGAAACAAATCGAGGAATACATCTCCTCCAAACGCAAATTGACCAATGCCGACAACGTCCTCATCAAGAACATCAGTACCAAGAGCGAGTCGATGACAATGATGCGTGGAACGATGTACCGCGTTTTCGTATACGTCAAGAAATCCGACATCGAAGGCGTCAACAACACTACCGTTATCAATGCCAAGAGCGGCACAGCCATATCGGTCACCGACAAACCATCAAACTCCGCCAATGTTTCTGCAACCACAGTTTCAACAGCAAATTCAACAGTCAACATACCGGAATCGGAGATAGCCGTAGAAATGGAGCCAGATGAAGTTGTAGACATTGACATACCAGTTGCCGCCAATACCATCCAGCCAACCATCGAGGCAGAAAAAAAAACAGTAATCGAAACAACTCCCGTTCCGACCCCAAAGGAGCCCGTTACACAATCAGCCAACAAAGCAGTGTCGCCACTCAGCGGATGGAAACAAGATGCAATCAATTCCCTCTTGAAATGCGGAGACATAGCATCTTTCCGTGTACGCCTTAACCGCCTAAAGACAGAATACAAAATCAAAAACTATGGCACCGTAGACCGCTGTCCGTCTGTAGCCAACTCTTTTTGGGCCATATTCGACGAAAAAGGAAAACTAGTGACCATTCTCGGCAACGGAACGTCCGAACGCATCGACTACCGGACAATGACAATGTCCTCGCTTGAGGCGCACAAAGGTATGAACGCATTATGGTTTAACTTCGCAAAATAAAAACACCACCAATACACTTTCAGCAATAAATTAACAATTAATATGATGAAGCGAATTATTATGTATATGTTGGCTTTAGTCCTGACTCTTGGTGCCTACGCCCAGGACGCTGTCAACTTTGAAATTTCGGACGGCGTAACAGACCCAGCACTTAAAAGCAACATCGAACGCAACACGTCTATGCTCCTCTCCGCCATAAATCAGGCTGAATCGAGTGGCAAAGACATAAACTACAGCGGAATCAACATCGACAATCTTGCCTCGCAAAGCATCGGTATGATGTGGAACAATGTGCATTTCCGCATAGCCGACGACGACATCGTCGAACACTGCCTGCAAATCAAGTCGAGCACTGGAGCCGTCATCGAATACCAGGTGCGCAACATCGCTGTAGAAATGAAACCTTTCGACGACTCTTACGACGGCGACATCAATCAGGAAGTGTGCATAAACTACGACCGGCGCGGAAACATCACCGACTTCAACATCACTATGGGTGTGCAGCAGTATATGAGCATCATCCGCGAAGGTGAGCGCCTTAACGATGCCGACCGCCGCATTCAGATACTGCAGTGGGTCGAGCGTTTCAAAATGGCATACATACAGAAGAATATGAATTTTATGGAGGACGTTTTCAGCGACGATGCACTGATCGTCACCGGCCGTGTCGTAAAACGTGTCCATAGCGACATCAAGCCTGTCTCGGTGGAATATACCTCATACGGAAAACAGCAGTACCTGAAGCACTTGAAAGGCGTTTTTGCGCGCAACAGCTATATCAACGTCAAGTTCGACGACATCGAAATAGTACGCCACGGTGCCAAGCCCAACTACTATGGAGTAACCCTCAAACAGGGATGGTTCACAAAGAACTACAGCGACGAAGGCATCCTGTTCATCATCTGGGACTTCAGCGACGAACTGCACCCGCAAATCCTCGTCCGCACCTGGCAACCTATGGAAGTCGACGAAAACGACATCTTCACACTGAGCAATTTTAAACTGAAATAAGCAAAAACTTCAATATGAGAAAATTAGCTTTACTTTGCCTGACACTTGTGTGCGCAATAACAATGAATGCGCAGGAACTGAAAATCATCGAATTCCGCGCCGACCTGACTATGACCGATGCCGCCAAGAATCCCGTAAAGGACGCCAACGGCGTGAACTGCGGACTCATCAAACTCGGCCTGGTTATTCCCGATGCCGAGTTTGAAGGCGACTTCTTATCGACCGAATACAACAACGGCGAATGGCTTATTTATATGATGAATGGTGCCAACTGGCTCACAGTCAAAACAAAGCAATACCTCCCTCTGCGCCACGAATTCGACCCCATCCAGAGCAACGTCACCTACGTTATGGTTGTCGAAATCCCCGCCAGCGACAGCACCGACTACTTCCTTGAACAAGCCCGTATGGCCGTAGCGGCAAACGATATGGCAAAATTCATACAATACATTGAAAAAGTGCCGAAAACCGATGTCCCCAGCGACCTGTTGGCAATATATAACAACACCCTGGCAGCCAAGGCAGAAAACGACCTTTACCTCAGCCTCAAGCAAAAAACCTACAATTTCACCGCCATCCCCAACAAGGACGCCTTCAACCAGTGCCGCACCTTCATCACCAAATACCCCAAATCCGAACATTACGCAACAGTCTCCAACCTACTGCGCACCGAAGGAAAAAAATTCCTGCAAGGGCAAAACGGAAACAACCAGAACACATCATCCAGTACCAAAACAACATCGAAATCTTCCAGTTCTAGCAAACCCGTCGTAGCACCCACACCACGCAAAAAAGCAGCCTACGGGTCACTGCTGACCATCGGTGTCGGAGCCGACCCGTTCCTCACGCTGCCCGACAGCTCCAAAGTCGACTACGACACCGCCAAATTCTACGGCGGCATCGAAGCCAATGTGGTGCTTCGCATCGGACGTCCACACAACACAGTCAACGGCCTCCTCGGCGTGGGAACTTCCGTAGGTTCCTTCCTCAAACCCAACCTGCACCTCGCACCCGAAATACGACTTAACTTCGACGAATCCCTGTTTGTCGGACTGGGCGGAGAAATATCCTTGCTGACCTTTGGCAAAACATCGGCCGACAACACGACGGCAAAGGCCCAATCGACAGGCAACAGCGTCAAAATCGTCGCCGGCTACCGCGAAGAACGGTTCGACCTCTATCTCACAGTACGCATTTTAGACAAAACCATAGGCGGATTCGCCGGAGGCGTCGGATTCCGTTGGTATCTGTTTTAATTAATTAACAATCAAACACCAAAATCAAAATGAAAAAAATCAGATTCTTGTTCACAATTCTCGTATGCATCGCGATCTCCACATCTGCCGCATACGCCCAAAACGACAAATTCAGCAAAAGCCGCTCCGGCTCCTTCTCGTCGTCAAGCAGCAACAAGAGCAGCACAAGTAAAACAAGATCCTCGTCAAGCAGCAGTAAATCGTCAAGCAGCAACAAAAGCAGCAAATCGTCGAGCAGCAGCAAATCCAGCTCGTTTTCATCCTCAAGGAATTCATCCCCAAGAAGTTCCTCGTTATATTCCTCCAGCAGGAACAACTCGTCGGCCCCGAAAACATCGCACAACAACAGTTTCTCGACAAGCCGAAGCACCGCAACGAGCCCGAAACAGCGGAACACCGACACAGGCTACAACAGCTCGCGTTCCTCCCAGAAAACCAGCAGCCGCACCTTTAGCAGCAAACAGCAAAGCCAAACCGCAAGCAGCCCTTCGCAAGCAACAACCCGTACCGCAACGGCCAACATCAACCATTCAGGAGAAAGGCTGAAACAGAGAACCCGTACCGCAACGGCCAACATCAACCATTCAAGAGAAAGGCTGAAACAGAGAACCCAAAACTACTTGACCGCGACCAAAGCCAGCACATCAGGCACAGCCGTCAACAACAGTTCCGCCTCTGCAGCCGCAGCTATGTCGCAACCAAGAGCTTCTAATTTCGTCTACTCACCGCTCAAAAACAGCGTGATGAAGATGCTCCCGACGAAATCGTCAGCAAAATCCTCGCCACGCCAGATGACCCACTCCGGCCTGTGGTCGCAATGCGCCAACAACTGGGCCGGCAACCAGTCTACCAACAAAAGCCTTGTGCAGTCCTATGCAAAGCAGAATCTGAACATGGAACTGATCGACTACGGCTTCAGCGGCGGCGTGCTGTACGTTATCGCCAACGACAGCAAAGGCACCTTCCTGCAAGCCTGCAACCAGGACGGAACCGTCCTAGACGAGCAAGAAGTCCTGCCAGGCTACTACACCATTTTCACAAGCGAAGAAAACAGCGGCTGCTGGATTATGAAACGCAACGATGCCAACCCACTTTACTACTGCTTCGACGGCACGCACCTGACAAAGTACACTCCCGACGAAGGCAAGGACATCATCGACCTCAACTTCTGCGAAATGGTGACCTACACCATAACACGTGAAAACCAGCACACCTATTTCCAAATCTACGACAACACCAACCTGCAGCCCCTGGCCAGCACCGAGATAGACGGCGACTACAACACCATCGATGTCGAAGCCTCCGAATGCCGCTGCTATATCAAGGACCCCGAAAACAATCAGGCGGCCGAAATGATTTGGCTCGGCGACGAGATAATGATGATGGAAGGCGAATAGCCAAGCCGACGTTCGAGACAGACTACATTTCCTGAAAAAAGTTGACTCCCCTTCCCGAGTCAACTTTTTTCAATTTAATTATTACTGTCCGCTAAACAATAATGTGTAACAGATAATAGTCTGAATGTTATAATAAAGACGCTATCATGTTTCAGCCCCCCTGCTCAGTTGAGGTGTTTCCGGGCGGTGCTTCTTCCGAAGCCTCGGCCAGCATGATTTTAAGGTCTGCATCAGGCTGGTTGAAGAAGGTCTGCAGGTTGAGGTAGTACATCAGTTCAATCCTGACCATGGTTGCAAGGCCGGAGAAACTCCAGTTGCGCTCAAGGGAACTCTGCAGCAGGGACAACAGGAGATTCGCAATCAGAGTGACCCATATCTGGATTTTAATGGCATTGACGCTCTCGCCATAGAAGTATCGCAGCGGAAAGTTCTGCTTTATCTGCTTGAAGAACGATTCTATCTGCCATCTTCTGCGGCAGATGTCCACTATGGTCTCCATCGGAATATCGAAATCGTTGGTGAGTAGCGATATGAGCTTTGGCGTCTTGCCTTTCTTGAAGTCCACGTATGTGATGATGCGTGCGATATGGCTGATTCCATCCTTGCGGAAAACCACCACCTGCTCCCTGTCCTCCATCTTACATGACAGCCCTATTATTTGTACGCTCTATTTTTTAGCGGACAGTAATAACAAAAAACAAAAAAAAGATGGCCTATTTAACGCAAGCCCGCGTAAACTCCAGAATCATTAAACGAGCTACCGGCAACACATCGCAGCTCTCATGCCGCATCGTGTCGCCGGTAGCTCGTCGTGTGGCTCCTTGCCTGACAAAAGCCATGAAGCCCCACACTATATGGCAACGCCCGTAGGCGTGGCGCATTATTTCACTATTACCATCTCATCGATAAGGTTCTTGGCGCCAGCGTATTTGTCGATAACCCACAACATATAGCGGGTGTCGAGACAGATGCAGCGCTGGAGGTTCTCCTCGAAGTCAATATCGCCCGACATGGCTTCACTGTTGCCATCGAATGCCAACCCGATGAGGTTACCCTCGGCATCCATGACGGGACTGCCGGAATTGCCTCCGGTGATGTCGTTGTTGGTGATGAAGCAGGTCACCAACTCGCCTTTGCTGTTGGCGTAAGGCCCGAAATCCTTGGCGTTGTAGAGGTTCTTCAGACGCTCGGGCACGGCAAATTCGCTGCTCGTGGAGTCTTCTTTCTCAATGACGCCCTTCATGGTGGTGTAGTGGCTGTATGCCACAGCATCACGCGGGTCGTAGGCCTTGACGTTGCCGTAGGTGAGGCGAATGGTGGAGTTGGCATCAGGGCACATCAGCTTGCCGTTCTTGTATATCTGCAACACTCCGTCGGTGAAATTGCGTATGCCTCGCTGCAAGCCCTCTGCCGACTCTTTCGACACCATTCCATTGATCTCCACATACTTCTCATAAATTTCCTTACCCACCATGTAAACCGGGTCTTTCTCTATTTTCTTCAGGTCGGGTTTCTCCATGAACTTGTTGAATGTGGCCTCGGTGGCGAAAATGGACTTTTTGAAGAGGTCCTCTACATACTTGGCAAAGTCGCCCTTATATTTCTTGTCAGCATTTATCAGAAACTCGGGCATGAACTTCATCTCAAGATGGGTGTAGACATACTGGAACAGAGCTGCTTCGAGACGCTTCTCGGTCTCGAGGTTATAATCCTTGTAAAAGTCGGCCATGGTGCCTTTCAACGTCTCAAAGATTTCGTCGCGGCGGTCGGCAAAGCGCGGCTCATTGACGAGGAGCATGTTGCGTCCGGTGCGATAGGCACGCCAGGGCAGCTCAGGGCCACTGATAAGGCCCTCGGCCATATAGGTGCTGGCGGCCTCATAAGGGGCACGGTCGGCGTAGCCTTTCTTGATTAAGGGCAGAGCCTCGGCATATTTCGGTGCCTTGTCCTTGGCCCAGGCATTGTAGACGCGTTCCAACTCTTTCTTCACACCCATGGTATTCAGAGCTTTGAGGGCTTTATTCTGCTCGTTGCTGTATTTCCAGTAGTTGCTGCAGCTGGCATATTTGGAGGCATATTTGATGCGCGTCTCCTGTGCTGCGGCCATCTCCTCGCGCAGGATATTGATCTTCACAGTACGGATTTCGTAGCGCAGCTTGTTGGTGATGTCCATGGTTTCCTCCAATCCATAGGAGGTGAGGAAGCGGTCGGTGGTTCCGGGGAAGCCCATGACCATGGCGAAGTCGCCGTCCTTGAGCTCTCGGTTGCTCACCGGGAGGAAATGCTTGGGCTTCAGTGGCACATTGGCGTCGCTATATTCTGCCGGAGTGCCGTCGGGAGCGGTGTAGATGCGGAACATGGAGAAGTCGCAGGTGTGGCGCGGCCACGACCAGTTGTCGGTGTCGCCTCCAAACTTGCCCATCGACGACGGAGGGGCTCCAACAAGGCGGACATCCTTGTAGATGATGTGCACGAAGAGGAAGAACTGGTTGCCGTTGAACATCGGCTTGACCTGGGCATCGTAGTTGGTGCCTTCCACGGCCTTTTTGGCTATACGGTCGCATACCTCCTTGATGGCACGTTCGCGCTCCGACTCGCTCATATCGTCGCTAAGGGCAGCCTGTACCTGCTCGGTGACATCCTCCATGCGGACCAGGATGGATGCCGTAAGCCCCGGGTTGGGAAGCTCCTGCTCTTTGCTGTAGGCCCAAAAACCGTCGCGAAGATAGTCGTGTCCAACGGTAGAATGCTCCTGCAACTTGCCGTAGCCGCAATGGTGGTTGGTGGACATAAGTCCCTGGTCCGAAATAATTTCGCCTGTGCAGAAATGCCAGAACGGGCTTCCCTCGTTCCCTAATCCCACAATGGCATCCTTGATGCAATTCTGGTTGATGCTGTAGATTTCTTCAACGGTAAGTTTGAAGCCTGCCTTTTGCATGTCGGCATAGTTCTTGCCCAACAGCGAGAGTAGCCACATGCCCTCATCGGCCTTTGCCATTCCGGGCAGCATAAACAGCAGCCCTAACGACAGAATGATGGTTTTGATTTTCATTTTCTTGAATTTTTATTATTACACTTTATTGATTTTGAATTTCTTGCAATTTCAGAAGCGATTATTCGGGATTGCAAATTTACGAATTATTTTTGAAACTCATATCCCCAAGGCATAAATCTTGCACTTTTTACCCCTTTCCAGAAAGCGAAAAGTCCTGATTTACTTACCTCAGCCTTTGTTTGCCCATCCCCGCGGCCTGGCGTTTAATAAAAATTTACAAGAGTCACAAAATTTCGCGAACGCAGCGTGCAGCCCACACCCATTCCGTTGCCATAAAAGCAAAAAAGTTATCAACAACCCAACAACACGTGCCTAAGGCTCCACGAACATCTTCATGCAACCACATATAATGCTTATTCCATGACTGTTACGAAACAATAACTGGCAAACGAAACCTTTGGCAAAAATTGACGTTAAAGTGTCTCAAAAGGGATTTTTTTGGAAAAAAAAGTTACTTTTTGGATTTTTATGGTTTTTTTTGGAAAAATTGTAGTATTTTTACAACTTGAAACAATTTAGGCAAAAATGTCGTTAATACTTGGAATAGAATACTGTAAGCTTGACAACAATGGTCGCTTCAAGCTTCCAATTGCCATAAAAAGGCAACTGGAGGGCGAGGACTGCCGTTTTGTCTTCCGCCCCAGCATCTACGCCAAGTGTTTGGAACTTTGGCCATACGCCAGTTTTCAAGCTGAAATTGCTCATCTCCAGAAAGAACTGAACCGCTACTCTATCGAAGACCGCAAGATGCTGCGTATCCTCAGCGCCGGAAACATCGTCGAGCTGGACTCGGCGGACCGCCTGGTGATTCCTGGCGAACAACGCAGCCGCGTTGAGCTGTCGAAGGACATCGTCCTGCTGTCGACGGGCGACTTCATCGAAATCTGGGACCACGACATGTATTGCCGCATGAACGATGAAATCACAGATTATGCCGTCCAAGTCGACGAGCGTTTAGGCAGAGTGGCACATGAAGCAGAATCCTGAAGTCATATTATCAACAGCAAGCGCATACCATAGGCCCGTGATGTTGGCCGAGTGCTTGGAGGGATTAAACATCCGTCCCGGCGGCGTGTATGTCGACGTCACTTTCGGTGGCGGCGGTCATTCGCGTGCC
Organism: Bacteroidales bacterium; assembly: GCA_017446745.1. Lineage (GTDB taxonomy): Bacteria > Bacteroidota > Bacteroidia > Bacteroidales > P3 > Colimorpha. The sequence goes on along the minus strand of JAFSQF010000035.1, from coordinate 28,282 downwards.
ATCCTGGCTCACCTCGGCGAGGCGGGACGGCTCTATGCCTTCGACCGCGACAGCGACGCCAACGCCAACGCCATCAACGACCCCCGCTTCTGTCTGATACATGAGAATTTCATGCACTTGCGCAACTTCCTGCGCCTTCACGGCGTGCGCCACATCGACGGCCTGCTCGCCGACCTGGGCATCTCAAGCCATCAGATCGACGATGCCCAGCGCGGCTTCTCCACACGCTTCGACGGCCCCTTAGACCTGCGCATGGACCGCCAGGACGGCCTAACGGCTGCCGACCTAGTGAACAACGCCTCTCCCGACGACCTGGAGTCTATATTGCGGCTGTACGGCGAGTTGCCAAACGCACACCACATGGCACAAGCCATTGTTGCGGCACGCGACACAGCTCCCATCGAAACCACCTCCCAACTGCGTGCCGCCGTAGAGCACCTCCTGCCGCGCGGACGCGAGAACAAAACATTGGCTATGCTTTTCCAAGCCCTCCGCATTGAACTCAACGGCGAGCTCGAAGCGCTCCGCCAAATGCTGCAACAAGCCTCTGAGATGCTCAACCCTGGAGGCAGGCTCTGCGTCATGAGCTATCACTCACTTGAAGACAGACTGGTGAAGAACTTTTTCCGTGCCGGCAATTTCGACGGAATAGTGGAGAAAGACTTCTACGGAGTGCCGCAAGTGCCACTGAAGGTGGTGAGCCGCAAGCCAATAACAGCATCTGAAACAGAGCTGGCGGAGAACAACCGCGCAAGAAGCGCAAAACTGAGGGTGGCAGAGAAAATATAAAAGAGCGAAAAAGAAAAATCGAAACATCTAAATAACGAAAAATCGAAACATCGAAATAAAATCGAAACATCGAAATAAATAAAATCAAAATAACAAAAATAACTAATCATCAAATCAAACCATGAAGCAGAAAAAGAAAAAAAACGGGCTGGCGAAAATGCTGAGAGGGAATGTGTTGGATTCGCGGTTCCTGCTGCGGCAAACTCCCTTGCTGCTCACCGTCCTGCTTTTCTGCCTCATCATGGTGAAGGTTCGCTACCGCGTGGAGAGCCTCAACAAACAGAAAGAGGCCATGCAGAAAGAGGTGGGATACCTGCGCGAGCAACGCGTTCAGATGCAAAAACAATACCAAGAGTCTATACGCATCTCGCGCATCGACCGCGACCTTGACACTATCGGCGTGGGGCTGGTCCCCGGCCCACCCTATGAATTGAGAAGATGATTCTGAAATAACAAAAACTATCGAGACATCGAAACCACGGAACATCGAAATATCGAAACATCGAAACATCGGAACATCGAAACCACAGAACAACGAAACCACGGAACATCGAAGCATCGAGAAAAAAAATAAAGAAAATAATTTAATAATAAAAAAAACGCATTAACCCAATGAGAAAAAAGCCTATGACATCGCGCGCCAAAATGGGCATCCTCTACTTAGCTCTGGTACTAGGGTTTTGGGGGGCTATTCTTTGGAACGGCGTCAAGGTGACATGGGTTGACGGCGACATGTGGCGCAAACATGCCGAGGAACGCACCAAGAACTATATGAGCAAGAAAGCCAACCGTGGCAACATCTACTCGTCGGACGGCAAAATCCTGGCCACCACCGTACCGGAATGCGACCTCTATCTTGACTTCAGCCGGCGCCCCCTGAAAGACCGCAACAACCGCATCAAGATTGTTGAAGACACCCTCACCGGCCGGCGCGACACCATTTTCTTCACACCTATTCACGACACCGCATACACCAAATACCTCGATTCCGTCTGCCAGATACTCCACAACGTATTCCCCGATTCTTCCGCAGCAGCCTTCAAGAAGAAAATGGAGGCTAACCGCAACGCCAAGAAGCCGCGGGGCTGCATCCTCATAGCGCGCCACATCCCCTACTCCGACTGGGACCGCATCTGCCACATCCCCGGATGGCGCCGCGGCGTGGTGAAATACGTCGACGGCAAGTCGGTAATCCACAACAAGCGCTTCCACACCTACGGCAACATGGCAGAGAGCATCATCGGTTTCAATATTGCCTACAACGACGAAGACTACACCGGCCTGGAAGGCTACTACGACTCTATCCTGCGTGGACAGGACGGCCTCGTGCTGTGCCGTCGCCTCACCTGGGGCTCCTGGATCCCCGTCAGCCAAGGCAGCAACATCGCCGTCAGCGAGAGCGACAGCCTCCTCACCGACTCCATCCCCGGCCATCCCGTAATCGACGGCATGGACATCGTGGCCACCATCGACACCCGCCTTCAGGACATCGCCCACTACTCGCTCGAACACACCCTCCGGCAGTATGGCAGCTCGGCAGGATGCGCCATCCTCATGGAGGCCGCCACAGGCAACGTGCTGGTATGCTCCAGCCTCATCCGCGACACCAATGGCATCTACCGCGAACTCCCTTTCCGCAACGTGGCCATCACCGACCTCTACGAGCCCGGCTCCATCTTCAAGCCCGTCATCCTCACAGCCATGTACAACGACCCCTCTTTCACTCTCGACACCTCCATGCTCTTGCCCGTGGGCAAGAAACGCTTCAGCCAGAACAGCAACGTGGTGGTGGACCATGGCTTGCTAAATGCTGAGTTCCCGTTGTGGAAAGCTGTGGCAGTGTCGTCGAACGTGGCTTTCTGCGAGCTAGGCTGGCGCTACTACTACCCCTCGCGGCGCGACAGCCTACGCCAACAGGTAATGGCGGTGTTCCCTTACCAGAAACTGGGAGTGGACCTGCGAAACAGGGAATACAACTGCCGCACCAACCCGCTGACCAACGACAACGACTTCTTGCGCTTCTGCTACGGCTACACCAGTACCGTATCGCCTCTACGCATGGCCACATTCTACAATGCCCTGGCCAATAAAGGACGCATGGTGAAGCCTCGCTTCTGCCGCGGAGTAGTCGTCGATGGCGTGCTGAAGGAATTCCCCTCAGAGGTCATCAGCGAGAGCATCTGCTCCGAACAGACGGCATGCACCCTGCGCGACATGCTGATCGGAGTAGTGGAAGGCGGCACTGGCGACAACATCCGCAACGACACTTATAGCATCGCCGGCAAGACAGGCACCGCCGTAACCTCGCCCGGAGCACCAACCAGCAACGCCACTTTCGTGGGCTTCTTCCCCGCCGACAATCCCAAATACACTTGCCTGGTGATGCTGCGCGACATCTATCGCTTTGGCCGCGATGCCGCTCCCGTGTTCCAGGATATCGCCGACTGCGTGGTATCGCTCGACAAAGAGCTCGACTGCCGCCCCACTATCGCTCATCTAAGCGAGAAATACAACCATAAAACCCCCGACTTCCGCCACTTCACCCCAACGGTGAGCAAAGCACCTCAAGCCGAAGTGCGGCAACTCTACAAACGTTTAGGACTGCACTACGACTTCGTCACCCACCGCGCCAAATGGTGTACTTTCCGCGACCCGGTAGACAGCCTCGGCATTGCAGCAGCCTACGAACCCTACAGCCCTCCACATGGCCAGGTGCCTAACTGCTACGGCATGACAATCAAGGATGCTATCCTGCTGTGCCGCAGCATGGGTCTGGACGTTTCGTTCGAAGGCTATGGCAAAGTCTACGCTCAAGAGCCACGCCGAGGAACTCCGATAGGCAAAGGAACGAAAGTGAAGCTGAAGTTGAGAACAGAAAAATGATTATCAACAAAAAAAATCGAAGCATCGAAACATCGAAATATCGAGATATCGAAATATCGAAATATCGAAAAATCGAAATAACTAAACATCGAAAAATCGAAACATCGAAAAATAACTAATGAAACTATATAATATATTAAAGGGAATTGAATTCAGAGTCTACTCGGAGGGGCTTGAGCTTACAGTTCTGCCCGAGATGGATGTGACCTCCGTGGAATTCGACTCGCGGAAAGTGGCCACGGGCTCCCTTTTTGTTGCGCAAAAAGGGCTGCATGTGGACGGTCACAACTACATCGTCGCTGCTATAGAACGTGGGGCACGCGCCATCATCTGCCAGGACCTGCCCTCTGTGCAGCCCAAAGGCGTTGTCTTCGTTGTGCTACCCAACAGCGATATTGCCCTGGGCATCGCCGCAGCCAATTTCTATGGCAACCCCTCGCACAAACTGAAGCTGATAGGCATCACGGGCACAAACGGCAAGACCACCACCGTAACCCTTCTTCATCGCATGATGCGCCTTATGAGCCTGCACGCCGGTTTGCTCTCCACCATTGTGAACCGCATCGACGACGACGAATTCCCCGCCACACACACTACCCCCGACGCCGTGGAACTCAACGCCATGCTTGCACGTATGGTGGAATGCGGATGCCAATACTGCTTTATGGAGGTGAGCTCGCACGCCATAGTGCAGAACCGCATCGCCGGACTTCGCTTTGCCGGCGCCATCTTCAGCAACATCACCCACGACCACCTGGACTTCCACAAAACCATGGCCAACTACATCGCCGCTAAAAAAGGCCTCTTCGACGGCCTCGACGACAAAGCCTTCGCCCTGGTGAACATCGACGACAAGAACGGCCGCGTCATGGTGCAGAACTGCCGTGCCACCATCAAGACCTACAGCCTGCAGACCGCCGCCGACTTCCACTGCCGCATCGTTGAAAGCACTGTCCACGGACAACAACTGGAGCTGAATGGCAACGACTTCTGGTCACCCTTAGTGGGCCGCTTCAACGCCTACAACATCACCGCCATCATTGGCACCGCCGTGTTGTGCGGCTTCCCCATGCACGATGTCCTGCTACAAGCTAGCAAACTGACCGCAGCCCCAGGACGTTTCCAATACCTACATGGCAACGGCATCACCGCCATTGTGGACTATGCTCACACCCCAGATGCCCTGAAGAACGTTATCGAAACCATCAACGAGGTGCGCACCCCCAAGCAGAACCTCATTGTCGTGGTGGGTTGCGGCGGCGACCGCGACCCGCTGAAACGCCCCATCATGGCAAAAATCGCCGCCGAAGGCTGCGACCATCTCATTCTCACCTCCGACAACCCTCGCACCGAAGACCCTGAAACCATACTCAACGCCATGGAAGCCGGCCTCAGCAACGTGCAGCGTGCCAACGCCGTCCGCATCACCGACCGCCGGCAAGCCATAAAAACAGCCTGTCTCATAGCTCACCCAGGCGACATTATCCTTATCGCCGGCAAAGGTCACGAAACTTATCAAGAAATCAACGGCATCCGCCATCATTTCGACGACCGCGAAGAGGTGGGCAAACTCTTGAACACCAGAACCGAAGATAATTAATAATCAAAATCGAAAAAACGATAATACGGAACATCGAAATATCGAAATATCGAAATATCGAAGCATCGAAACATCGAAACATCGAAACATCGAAACATCGAAACATCGAAATATCGAAGCATCGAAATAACGAAACATCGAAATAACGAAAAAACATAGAAAATGCTATACTACCTTTTCAATTGGTTAGACAAAGCTTATGACTTCCCCGGAGCCGGTGTGTTTCAGTACATATCGTTCCGCGCCGCCATGTCGGTAATCACCTCGCTGGTGATCATGCTTATTATTGGTCGTCCATTCATCAAATGGTTGCGCCGCAAGCAAATCGGCGAGACGGTGCGCGACCTGCACCTCGAGGGGCAGAAAGAAAAAGAGGGCACCCCCACCATGGGCGGTCTGCTCATCCTCGCCGCCATTGTCATCCCTACCCTCCTCTTCGCCAAACTCGACAATATCTACGTGCTTATCATGCTCGGCACCACTGTATGGTTAGGCCTGATAGGGTTTCTGGACGACTATATCAAAGTGTTCCGCAAACACAAAGAAGGCTTGCGCGGCAAGTATAAAGTCATCGGCCAGGTGGTGTTAGGCCTCGCCGTGGGGCTGCTAATCATGTACCATCCCGACATCACCATCAAGGAATACTCCACCGTTGAATCTTACGTGGCTTCTCACAATGTCAATATCGACAGCAACTACGAGCGTTCGAAACACGAGCTGGCACAAAACCCCGTAAAATCCACCAAAACAACAATTCCTTTCGTCAAAAATCACGAACTGGACTACGCCAAGATTATCACCTGGATGGGCGACTGGGCAAAGAAATGGGTCTGGCTGGTTTATGTGGTCATTGTCATCCTGGTCGTTACCGCCACCTCCAATGGTGCCAACCTCACCGACGGCATCGACGGTCTGGCCACCGGAACCTCGGCCATTATCGGCGCCACCCTGGCCATTCTGGCCTGGGTGTCGGGCAATGTCATCTTCGCCAACTACCTGAACATCATGTATCTGCCCAATATCGGAGAATTAGCTGTGTTCATCACCGCCTTCGTAGGCGCCACATTGGGCTTCCTATGGTACAACACCCATCCGGCTCAAATTTTTATGGGCGACACCGGTTCGCTGGCCATCGGCGGCATCATCGCCGTCTTCGCTCTGCTGATACGCAAGGAATTGCTCATCCCAATCCTTTGCGGCATTTTCCTGATGGAGAGTCTCTCGGTGATTATACAGACAGCAGGATGCAAATCCTACCGCCGCAAACACAAACTGCCCGCCGGTGTGCCCGTGCCTATCGAGAAAAGGCCTTTCCTGATGACTCCTCTGCACCATCACTACCAGAAAAAGGGCATGAAGGAAGAAAAAATAGTCATTCGCTTCTACATCATCGGCATCCTCCTCGCCGTTGTAAGCATAGTAACACTGAAACTTAGATAAACCGACATATTGAATTGTTTAACGGTTTATTTGCTGAGAGAAATAGGAAGTGTAGTGTAGTTTAATAATGAACGAAAACAACACAATAACGCAATAACACAATAAAATATCATGTACGAATCATTAGCCACACAAGGACGCGAACAAGTACACTCGGGGCTGGCAGGCATCGACAGCTCGAAACTGAAGAAACTGCGCAGCAACCACCTCAAGGAATGCTTCAACCTTATCGACGAGATGCGCCACAAGCTGGAGTTTGTGGCCCGTATCAAAGGCATTTCGTTCATTGACGATGCCGCCTCGCGCAGCGCTCTGTCGACCTGGTATGCCCTTGAAACCATTGAAGGGCAAATAGCATGGATTACCAACGGCGTCCCCTACACTCCGCAGCGCGCCAAAGACTTGAAGAGGCTCCGCACCCTGGTGGAAAACAAGGTAAAACTCATTGTGTGCCTCGGCGACAGCCAGCTGCACCTCGCCGTCTTCGGCGACCTGGTGCACGATATCCGCAGCGTGTCTTCGATGGGCGAGGCCGTGACCAAAGCCTTCTATAGCAACATCGACAACCTTAAGGTGCTTTTCTCGCCAGCCATGGAGAACGGCGTGCCCTACGATGAGCAAGGCGAACAATTCAAGCATGAGGTCAACGAGCTGTAACATCCTTTTAATTATTGGCATCTAATTTTTGAACAATGGGGATAGTAAAAAATAGCTTTAAACGGAAACTCCTCAATCCATTCAAAGGCGACGGATGGATATGGGGCTGCTTCGGCGCATTGGCAGCTATTTCGCTCATCTCTGTCTATAGCTCCATTGGCTATTCGGCTATCGCCGAGATGGGCACCACCCCCGACAAGGCTTTCGGACGCCATGTGCTTTTTGTTTTCGCTTCGCTGATTGGCATTATCCTGCTCTCCAACATGGACTACCGGAAGTTCTCCAAGGCTTCCTGGTTCGGATATGTAATCTCTATTGTGCTGCTGGTGCTTGTGCTTGTGCTGGGCGGCGACAACGCCGCCGGCTCGGGAAAAAGCAGATGGCTTTACATACCTCTGATAGGTCGGTTCCAGCCCTCTGAGCTCGCCAAGGTGGTCATCATCGTCTATCTGGCACGCCTCTTAGCGCAGGAAAAGGACAACTTGAAAGAGTGGGCCACGTTCCGGAACATCGTCTTAGCCGTAATCTTCTTGCTCGTTTTCATTATCCCCGACAACCTCTCCACCGTCATCATCATCTTCCTCGTCTGCTTCACCATGATGGGGATTGCCCCGGTGGATGGGCGTTATTGGCGACGGACGTTCTTTGGAATCATCGCCCTGGCCTTGTTGGCGATTTTTGTGGGCAACCAGATGAAAATCCCATTCCTGGCACGTAGCGAGACATGGACCAACCGCATTGACAACTGGCTGCATTTCAACCCCGACGAGCTTACCCAGGAATCCATGGCGCGCATGGCCGTGGCATCAGGCAAATTCATGGGCGTTGGCATCGGCTCCACCGTGCAGGCACGTCTGATGACCCAGGCCAACAACGACCTTATCTATGCCATCATCATCGAAGAGAGCGGTATGGCCGGTGGCATTATCGTGTTCCTAATCTATGCTTTCCTATACTTCAGGTGCATTCGTATCGCATGCAGGTGCAAAGGACCCTTTGGACGCATGACGGTGGCAGGCCTCGGCACCCTGATTTTCTTGCAGGCCGCCATCCACATGGGCGTCTCGGTGGGCGCTCTGCCAGTAACGGGGCAGACACTTCCTTTTATCAGCTCCGGCGGCTCGGCATACCTTTGCATGGGTCTGGCGTTGGGAATAATACAGGCTGTGGCTCAGGACGTGAAGGAAAACGAACTCTTGGAGGGGAAAAACGCATCCTCTCAACCATTCAATCACCATAAAAACCTTTCAAACAATGAAAGCAATAATTAGCGGAGGCGGGACAGGAGGCCATATCTTTCCGGCCATAGCCATAGCAAATGCCTTGAAACGGCGTCACCCGGAGTGCCAGATTCTCTTCGTCGGTGCCGAGGGGCGTATGGAGATGGAGAAGGTCCCCGCCGCCGGCTACGACATAAAAGGACTCCCCATTGCAGGACTGCAGCGCAAACTCAGCCTGTCGAACATCATAAAGAACCTTCAGCTGCCTTTCAAGATTTTGCGCAGCCGCAGCATGGTGAAAGGCATCCTGCAAGATTTCCAACCCGACATCGTGGTCGGCGTTGGCGGCTTCGCCAGCGAACCGACCCTTAAAACGGCTTCCAAGATGGGTTTCCCCACCCTCCTGCAAGAGCAGAACTCCTACGCCGGCCTCACCAACAAGATGCTTGCCGGCGCCGCACGCACCATCTGCGTGGCCTACGACGGCATGGAGCGTTTCTTCCCTAAAGAGAAAATTGTCTTCACCGGCAACCCCATCAGAGAAAACATCGAACATATCTACGACAACGAGGTGCCCCGACGCTTCGAAGGCAAACTCTCCGACATAAAAAACCTCAGGCAGGACCATTCCGCTCTCCGTACCGAGAGCATCCGCCTCTTCGAGCTGGACCCCGAGAAGAAAACCGTGCTGTCGGTGGGCGGCAGCCTCGGCGCCGGCAGCATCAACAAGATGATTTCCGACAACCTGACTTTCTTTAAAGACAACGATATCCAAATCATTTGGCAGACAGGCAAAGGCATGTACGACGATGCCGTTGCAAAAGTACAGGCCATGGGGGTCGACAGCTGGGTGAAGGTTCACCAGTTCATCAACCAGATGGACAAAGCCTACCGCGCAGCCGACGTCATCATCTCTCGCGCCGGAGCCATAGCCATCTCGGAGCTTTGCATCGTCGCAAAACCCGTGATACTAATCCCCTCGCCCAACGTCGCCGAAGACCACCAGACCAAGAATGCCATGGCCCTGGTCGACAAAGGCGCCGCCATCATGGTGCGCGATGCCGAATGCCACGACAATGGTCTGGAGGTGCTTCGCAAACTGCTCGACAACAAAGAGCAACAGTCTTCCATGAGCAAAAACATCGGCAGCATGGGACGGCGTAGAGCAGCCGACAAAATCGTCGATGAAATCGACAAGATTGTCAAAAAATGATGCTTCATAGCAGCAACAACGACATCGAAACACAAAATCATAGAAACACCGAAACACCGAAGCATCGACAAAACAAAACATCAAAATAACAAGACATCAAAATAACAAGACAACCAGACAAAAAAAACAAAAAAAATGACATACTATTTTTTAGGAATCGGAGGTATAGGGATGAGTGCTCTGGCTCGTTTCTTCAAGCGCAGCGGACATACCGTGTGCGGCTACGACCGCACCGAGAGCCCGCTGACCAAGCTTCTGGAAAGCGAGGGAATAGCGATACACTACGACGACAACCCCGACCTGATTCCCTCCAATATCGACCTGGTCATCTACACCCCTGCCGTACCCCAGGACACCAATGAGTTCCAACACCTGCTACACAGCGGCGTGGTCATGAAGAAACGCTCGCAGGTGCTCGGCGAACTTACCCGCGGCAAGAAGTGCATCGCCGTGGCCGGCTCTCACGGCAAGACAACCACCACAGCCATGATAGCCCACCTGCTCGACAAGAGCGGCATAGGCTGCTCCGCTTTCCTCGGCGGCATCGCCAAGAACTTCAACAGCAACCTGCTGGTAAACGACAACAGCGAATACGTGGTGGTGGAAGCCGACGAATACGACCGCTCGTTCCTTCAGTTGCACCCTTTCTACAGCGTCATCACCGCCACAGACCCCGACCACCTCGACATCTACGGCACCCTCGAGAATCTATTGCAGGCTTTCGAACAGTTCGCCTCGCAGACCGACATCGATGGAGCACTGTTTGTGAAAGAGGGTCTGGCCGTCACCCCGGCACCGGACGGCGAGGAAGACCACGACGACGGTAACGGCGAGGAAGGAACAACAGCACACAAGCACCACCACCATCACCACCACGATGATGATGGTCATAGAGCATTGAAGATAGGCAGCGAACATAAAGTCTACTCCTATACAGCACGTGGCATCGAGGCCGACTACTACGCCATCAACGTGCGCAACTATCATGGCAATATCTATTTCGACCTGCGTACCCCGGGAAAGGTGCTCTACGACATAGAGCTGCAGAACTCGTGCCTCTACAACGTGGAGAACGCCGTGGCAGCAGCAGCAGTAGCCATGACCTGCGGCCTGGACGAATACCAGCTACGCAACGGACTGAAAACCTTCGCAGGAATACAACGCCGCTTCGATTACCGCATCAAAACCAACGATATAGTGTACATCGACGACTACGCCCACCATCCTCGCGAAATCAGCGCCACCATCGAATCGGTGAAATATCTTTTCCCCGACAAACGTATAGTGGGCATCTTCCAGCCTCATCTCTATTCCCGCACACGCGACCTGGCCGATGACTTTGCCGAAGCCCTCAAACCTCTCGACGAGATAGTGCTCCTGCCCATCTACCCGGCACGCGAAAAACCCATCCCCGGTGTTTCGTCGGGTATGATCCTGCGCAAAATAGACAGCATGAACAAATACCTCACCAGCAAAGACCAACTCGCCGACCTCGTCGAAGCCCTCTGCCCCGACGTTGTGCTCACCATGGGAGCCGGCGACATCGACAGGCTGGTGCCCGTACTGGAAGAAAGACTTCGCAATTGAAAACACTCTGTTTTTTTACTGTTACCCAAGACACCCAACAATAAGCCACCAAACACTAAACAATTAAACAACAAATCATCCCCTTGAAGCCTCGGGTTCGAAATATTATCATCATCATTGTAATCGCCATCGTCGTGGTGGCTGCACACATAGTGCGGCGCAACGCCACTATGCGCGGCTTGGAATGCTCTGTGGTTTACGACGGCAAGGACGACGGCGCCAACCTGGTGCTCCTCGACGCCAACGACGTCGACAGCCTGGTGTTAAACGCCTACCCCTCATTGCTCGCCACCGATATCAAAGACGTGGACCGCAAAGGCATACAAAGCTTTTTGCAGCATCACCCCTACGTGCTCAGCGCCAACGTGAGCATGACTACAGGCGGAAAACTACGCATCGAGGTGGAACAACGTATGCCCGTGGTGCGCCTCTTCTATCAGGACAACGAATACTACCTGTCGCATCAGGGCACATGCATGCCCCTCTCCGCCAAGCACTACTGCCACGTATTGGTGGGAAGCACACTATGGGAGGAACCCCTGTTGAAGAATGCTTGGGCCTTAAACCTGAGCGACACCTCAATGCACCGCAAACCCACCTCGCCCATGAAAATATGGGTGCTGGCAAAATTCCTCCACGACAACCCACAGTATGGCGAACTCTTCGACCAAGTGGTGGTGGCCGACAAAGGCGACCTCGTCCTCGTGCCAAAACTCGGCTCTCTTACCGTCGTGGTGGGCGACACCACACAACTCGACAAAAAATTCAGCAACCTCAAATCGTTCCTCAACCAGGGCATAGACAAAGTGGGATGGGACACCTACTCCTCCATAAGCCTGAAATACAACAATCAGGTGGTTTGCACAAGAAAAAAACAATAAAACATATAGATTATGAATAACGAAAAAGACATCATCGTAGGTCTGGACATTGGAACCACCAAGATAGCCTGTTTCATAGGACAGCGCGACGACAATGGCAAAGTCAGAATCATCGGATTTGGCAAGACGGAGTCGAAAGGCGTGGAACGCGGTGTAGTGAAAAACATCAAAGAATCGGCCATCTCGGTCTCCAAAGCCGTGGAGGCCGCCTCCGAACAAGCCGGCATCACCGTCGACGAGGTCTATGTGGGCATCGCCGGACAGCACATCAAGAGCACCCAGAACATGGGCTCCATCATGATCCCCGAGAACCACAAACTCATACAGCAAGAGGACCTGGACCGCCTCATCGAGGAGCAACGGGGCATCATGGTCAACCCCGGCGAGGACATCATCCACATCTTCCCGCAAAACTTCGTGGTCGACGGCGAAGAACTCAGCCCCGACATCGCCCCCGTGGGAGTGGCAGGCAAACAACTCAAGGCCAACTTCCACATCGTCACTGGCAACACCATTAACCTTATCAATATCAACGACACCGTGCGCCGCGCCGGCCTGAAGATTAAGGGGGTGGTCCTGGAACCCATAGCCTCGGCTTTGGCTGTCCTCGACGACAACGACAAAAGCTCCGGCGTGGCCCTGGTCGACATTGGTGGCGGCACCACCGACATCGCCATCTTCCACGACGGCATTATCCGGCACACCTCTGTGCTGCCCCTCGCCGGCAACGCCATAACGTCCGACATCAAGGATGGCTGCAAAATCCTCCGCAGCCAGGCCGAGGCCCTGAAGACACGCTTCGGCTCGTGCCTGCCTCAGAACGTCAGCGACAACGACATCATCTCCATCCCCGGCCTCCGCAACCAGCCTCCTCGCGAGATAAGCATGCTCACCTTGGCTAAAATCATCAAGGCACGCACCGAGACCATCCTCGAACAGGTGGAATTCGAAATCAAGAAATCTCACCTCGAACAGAGCCTCATCGCCGGCATCGTGCTGACAGGCGGCGGCGCTCAACTGCGTCATATCAAAGAACTCACGGAATTCACCACCGGCATCGACACACGCATCGGCCTCCCAAACGAACACCTCGACAAAGACACCGACCCCGAGATCATCAACACCATGTATTCCACCGGCATTGGCTTGGTACTCTATGGCTTCAACGAGCTTGACAAGGAACGCAACCACACCGACGAGAATAGCTCAGAACCGGAGCAGAAAACCACCGAAGAGCCTACGAGCAACCCCTCCAACAACCCCTTCGGCAACATGCCCCCCATCGACACCAACCCATTTGGCTCGCCCGACGAGGTTGAAACCACTCCTCCTCCAGCCCCGGAACCCAAACCCAAGCCGGAACCCAAACCCAAGCCGGCAAAGACACGTATCTTCTCGCAATTCGGCGATGCTGTGCAGAAATACTTCAACAAGATTTTCAGCGACGGAACAATAGAAAACGAAGGCAAAGATAACGAGACCATCGATTTTTAATCATAGTTAATAACATTGTTGATAACAATTTGCACCCCGCAATCCGCACCCGAATAATAATGAGTAATTTAGCAGTTGTTTTGCATAATGACATACAAACCATAACCATTTCATAATCAACATACAGAAATACAATTAAGCACATGGACGATACTACATTTTCTTTTGAAAGCGACAACGAAACCGCACAAAACGGCATGCTCGGCAGCTCCACCATGGAGTTTGAGCAAGACCGCTCGCAACCAGCCAAAATCAAAGTGATTGGCGTGGGCGGCGGCGGCGGAAACGCCGTGAACCACATGTACCGTCAGGGCATCAAAGGCGTTGACTTCATAGTATGCAACACCGATGCCAAAGCCCTTGCAGCCAGCCCCGTGCCCGTCAAGATTGAACTGGGCAAGCTCGGAGCGGGCAACGTGCCAGAGCGCGCACGCAAGTTGGCCCTGGAACACAAGGACGAAATTCGCGAAGCCATCTCCGACGACACTCAGATGCTCTTCATCACCGCCGGTATGGGCGGCGGCACAGGCACCGGAGCAGCTCCTATCATAGCAGAAATAGCCAAAAGCATTGAACTCGACGACGAAATGGTGCCACGCATCCTCGTGGTCGCCATCGTCACCATGCCTTTCACTTTTGAAGGCCGTCGCCGCCGCGAACAAGCTGAACAAGGCATCGCCGAACTACGCAAACACGTCGACGCTATCCTTATCATCAACAACGACAAACTGCGCAACATCTGTGGCAATGTGCCCTTCAGCGTGGCTTTCAGCCAAGCCGACGACGTGCTCCTCACCGCAGCAAAAGGCATCGCCGAAATCATCACCGTGTCGGGCTATGTAAACATCGACTTCCGCGACGTCAACACCGTTATGGAGAAGAGCGGCACAGCCCTTATGGGCGCCGGCGAAGGCCGCGGCGAAAACCGCGCCATGGACGCCATTAAGGCCGCAACAACATCTGTGCTCCTCAACGACAACGACATCCGCGGCGCTAAGAACATCCTGCTCTACTTCTCCTACTCGCCTCAGCATCAGATCACCATGGACGAAATCGGCGAGGTCACCGACTACCTCACCACCCTCATCGGCGACACCGAGGCCAACATCATCTGGGGTAACGCCGACGACGACAACCTCGACGACCAGCTCCGCATCACACTCATCGCCACGGGCTTCGAACAAAGCTCCGGCCCTAACATATTCGACCTGGCCGACGAAATGAAGAAAAAACAAGAGGAAGAAGCTCGCAAAAAACAGGAGGAAGAAGCTCGCAAAGCCGCCGAAGCTGAAGCTGAAGCAGCAGCCAGAGCAGCTGAAGAGAAGCAACGATTGGCCGAACAACAACAGAATAACGGCGAGATGATAATAATCCACCGAGCCGAACACCCCTCTCAGCCCTCCAATACCGCCAATATCGAAAACGCGGCCTCCAACACTCATACTGCACCCGCTTTCAGCGACAACCCCTTTGACAGCATGCCTTCAAGCCAGGTGGGCGAGAAACGCGTCGTATCCCTCAATTCTCCCGCCGACGACCTCGCTGAAGCTCCCGCCGACAAGAAAGAGACCTCCTCGCAGCCCTCACAAAACAGCCATCTCGACGGCATTCGTGTCATAAACCGCCACATCGTGGAACAGTCTCGCCCCACTCAACAAAGCCCGGCTCAACCCTCTTTCCATATCGAGCAAACTGAAGCCTTGGCAACACCAACCATCGAAACCGTGGCAGAGACAAAGCAACCCTCCACCCAACAGCCCAAAACTGCTTTCCCCGACCAACAAGTGGCGCAGGCTTTCAGACCTCAGAACGGAAGCGTGGACGACCAACAGGTGAAAATGCGCGAAGAACGTATCCGCCGCATGAACGACCTGCTCCTCAACAACCCCGAGGGTCCCGCCATTATTGAACGGATGACCACCGAGGAACTTAGCGGCGAGGCAATCTATCAGGAAAACCATTCAACCAACAACAACCTGTCGCAGCGCAGCGCAGCCTCCGACAACCCTATTGCCTCGGGATTCCGCCACCTCTTCGACCTGCCTGATTAATCCCGAACCACAGCACTTTTGAGCTTAGCTCCCCGCCAAGCAAAATACATCTTTGAAAACATAAATACGAGAGGATACCAATACGGTGTCCTCTTTTTTTCTATCAATAATCGTTCATGATTATAAGTAACTGTTCAAAATAAATTACCTCTTTTCGTAGCCCCGTAGGGGCGACATATATTAGCCGTGGGCGAAAGCCCACGGTATAAACCAGGCAGTTACATTGAGCCCCGTAGGTGTGAAGAAAGCTCCAGTGAAGCTTTCGATAGCGAAGCGGAGAAAATAATATTATAAATAATAATCCAAATAGCATCCCAATATGTAAACTATTTTTGCATGATTATACCACAATTAAAACCTTCAAACAATCAAACAATTCAACACCGTGGCTGAATTTCACAATAGTTTCGTACCTTTGCATTTTGTTTGACGTGAAGAAAAACACTCCAAAGAAATAAGATGCAAGCAACTACGATAACAAAGAACAAAAAAATTTTCGGCACTTTATGTGGAATTGGGGCCGCGGTGTGCTATGGAACAAATCCCCTTGGGGCCAGACTCTACGACGAAGGCATGAACCCCGGTAGCGTCCTTTTCTGGCGCTTCGGCCTCGCTTGGCTAATCATAGCCACCCTCATGATGCTCAGAAAAGAAAGCCTGAAGATAAACCGCACCGAGTTTTTAACGCTCAGCTGCCTTGGCCTCCTTTTCCTCGCCTCCTCGCTAACCCTCTACATGAGCTTCCGCCTCATGGACGTCGGGGTGGCCTCAACCATCCTCTTCGTCTATCCCGTTCTTACAGCAGCCATCATGGCTATTGTCTTCAAAGAAAAGCTGACAGCGGCCACAGCCCTCTCTATTGTCCTCTCGTTCATCGGTGTGGCTCTTCTTTATTGGACGCCCGATGGCGGCACACTCTCGCCCTGGGGCGTGGTACTGGTGCTTATCTCGGCTCTCACCTACTCCATCTATATCATTGTGATGAACCGCGCGCGGCTGAACATGTCATCGTTCAAGATTAATTTCTACGTGCTCATCTACTGTGCTTTAGGCAACATGGTTGTGGCTTTGATGAGCAACGAAGGCCTGGTCTTTCCGCACACCCCAAGCAGCTGGTTCTACGTGGGTTGGCTTGCCATCGTACCCGCCATCCTGGCTCTGGTGATGATGGTCTATGCCGCCAAATATATTGGCTCCACACCCACTGCCATTATGGGGGCCCTCGAACCTCTGACGGCTGTCATGATTGGCATTTTCCTGTTCGATGAACAGTTCACCCTCAACCTCGCCATCGGTATCGTCCTTATCTTCAGCTCTGTCATAATAATTGCACTACATTCCAACAAAAACAACAATATTAAAGACAATTAAACGTTATCTACCTTAGATGTTGAATTGCTAATGTATGTTTACATAATTTGTTGAATAATTATTCGCAAAGAACTGTTCGTCTTTACTTTAAGTAATCGTTCATTATTAAACCGCACCTGACAGCCCAAACAACCTTTTGATTTACCATCAACAAACAAACAATTCAACAGAAAAACAATTCAACATACCCACTTAACACACAATGTCACACTTAGCTTTATTGCTGATTTTCCTGCTCGGAGCCATGTCGATATCGTTCCTGTGCTCGATATTGGAGGCCGTGCTGATGTCTACCCCTCTGTCGTACATCACCATGCGCGAAGATGCAGGATACAAGCCTGCCACGCGCTTCAAACAATACAAGACTGACAACGGCAAACCCATCGCCGCCATCCTGTCGCTCAACACCATTGCCAACACCATCGGTGCCGCAGGCGTTGGCGCTCAAGCCTCTTCGTTCGGTGGCAACTGGTTCGGCATCATCTCTGCTCTCACCACCATACTGATACTCATCTTCTCCGAGATAATACCCAAAACCATCGGAACCACCTATTGGCGAAAACTTATGGGCTTCACAGCACGCACCATCAGGCTCCTCATTGTCTTAATGTTCCCCTTCGTTTGGTTGATTGGTTTTCTCACCAAACTGATTTCCAAAGAGGACGACGAGGCCACCGTAAGCCGCGAAGAGGTGGCCGCCATGGCTGATGTCGGCGAAGACGAGGGGGTGCTCGACGAGGATGAGAACAAGATTATTCAGAACGTCATAAAACTCGACGACATTAAGGCCTACGATGTCATGACGCCACATAGCGTCGCCGCCGTGGCACCGGAAGCAATGACCCTACGCGACTTCTACAAAGTAGAGGAATACAGCCATTTCAGCCGTATCCCCGTCTATGCCGACGACCCTGAGTACATCACCGGCTACATCCTCCGCAGCGACGCCCTCGAGGACCTGGCCGAAGACCATTTCGACAAAACCCTCGGCCAAATAAAACGCGCCATTCCGCTCTTCAACGAAGAACAGTCGGTAAGCGAAATTTGGGATTCCCTGCTTAAACATAAAGAACAAATAGCCATAATAATAGATGAATATGGCGGCTTCCAGGGCATCCTGACCCTCGAAGACATCATAGAAACCATCTTCGGCCTGGAAATTATCGACGAGAACGACGAGGTGACCGACATGCAGCAATATGCCCGCGAACGGTGGCAACAACGGCAACGACGTTTTAAAAGCATACGCCTGCCTGAAGAAAACCCCGATGACAAGGCTTGACATCGCGTAAAACCTCTCGAAACAGCTCCTAATCTTCTTTTCATTAACCTTTTAATCCTTCAAGCAACATTGAATATTGCAGCATTAGTATCGGGCGGCGTCGACAGCAGCGTGGTGGTGCATCTGCTTAAAGAGCAGGGCATCACACCTTCTATTTTCTATATCCGCATAGGTATGGAGAGCGAAGAGGGCTTCATTGACTGCCCCGCCGAAGAGGACATCGAGATAACCTCCTATATCGCCAAGAAATATGGATGCCCCTTCGAAGAGATAAACCTGCACCGCGAATATTGGGACAACGTGGTAAGCTACACCATTGACTCGGTGCGCCGCGGCCTGACACCAAACCCCGACGTGATGTGCAACCGCATGATTAAATTCGGCGCTTTCAACGACAAGTGCGGCAAGGATTTCGACCGCATCGCCACCGGCCATTACGCGCAGAGCGAACAGGCTGACAACTCTGTCGTCTTCCTGGCTGCAGCCAAAGACCCGCTGAAGGACCAGACCGACTTCCTCACCCAGCTCACCTACCCTCAGATAGCCAAGGCCATGTTCCCTATAGGCCACCTGATGAAAAGCGAAGTGCGTCAGATAGCCCACCAAGCCCATCTGCCTTCGGCCGACCGCAAGGACAGCCAAGGCATCTGCTTCCTGGGCAAGATAAACTACAACGACTTCCTACGCCGATACCTGGGCGAGCGCGAAGGCAAGATCGTGGAACTCGAGACCGGCAAAGTGCTCGGCACCCACCGCGGCTATTGGTTCCACACCATAGGGCAACGCAAAGGCCTTTTCCTCAGTGGCGGGCCCTGGTTTGTGGTGAAGAAAGATATAGCGGACAACGTGCTCTACGTCAGCCAAGGCTATACCCCTGAGGCTCAGTATGGCAAGGAAATCAACCTCCTGGGCTTCCACTACCTCAGCGCCAACATCTGGGAACCTACCGAACTGGAGGGCAAGGCCGACGACAGCTGGTGCATCGACGTGAAATTCAAGATACGCCACACTCCTGAATTCGCCTCAGGTCGCCTCACCAAACACCTCGACCCTATCAACGGCACCGTCTACCACCTAAGCAGCGACACCAAAATACAGGGCATCGCAGCAGGCCAGTATGCCACCATCTACGACCACGACGCTCATCTGGTAGTAGCCACCGGCATGATCGGATGAACGTGGTTGATTTCGCAACATCAGAAAGCGTTGCCAACTCACCATAAGGGGGTTAACCTACCGAGGCTTTAAGCTTTTCGGCATTTTCAGCCAGCTGAAGGGCATCGATGCAGTCCTGGATGTCGCCATCCATGAAAGCCGGCAAATTGTGCATCGACCATCCTATGCGATGGTCGGTGACGCGGCTCTGGGGATAGTTGTAGGTACGGATTTTTTCCGAACGGTCGCCCGTGGCCACCATGGTCTTACGTTTGGACGACATCTCCTCCATATATTTGTTGTACTCGCGCTCGTAGAGGCGGGTGCGGAGCAGGGTAAGAGCCTTCTCCATGTTCTTGATTTGCGACTTCTGGTCCTGCATCGAAACTACGATACCGGTAGGAATATGTGTCAGACGCACAGCACTGTAGGTGGTGTTGACCGACTGTCCGCCAGGCCCGGAGGCGCAGAAAATCTCCTTTTTCACGTCGGCCATATTCAACTCAACGTCGAATTCCTCGGCCTCGGGAAGCACCACTACGCCGGCTGCCGAGGTGTGGATGCGCCCCTGCGTCTCGGTGGTAGGCACGCGTTGCACGCGGTGCACACCACTCTCATATTTCAGCGTGCCATACACCTTGTCGCCACTAACATTGAATGTGATGTCCTTATAACCACCCGCGGTGCCTTCGTTAAAGTCGGCCACCTCAATCTTCCATCCTTTTTTCTCACAGAAACGGGTGTACATGCGGAAAAGGTCGCCGGCAAAGAGGCAGGCCTCGTCGCCTCCTGTGCCACCGCGGATCTCCACCACGGCGTTCTTCGAATCCTGCGGGTCGGCGGGGATGAGCATAATGCGGATCTCCTCCTCCATCTGTTCCTTGCGCTCGTTGCAGGCGGTGAGTTCCTCCTTGGCCATGTCGCGCAGCTCCTCGTCTTTCTCGGTGGAAAGCAGCTCCTTGCATTCCGCTATGGTATCAAGCAATGCCTTGTAGTCCTTATAAGCCTTGACCACAGGCTGCAAATCCTTGTAGTCCTTACTGATTTTCACAAAACGTTTCATGTCGGAGGTAATCTCCGGATCGTTCATTTGCTGCTCTATCTCCTGATAACGCTTATATATTGCTTCAAGTTTGTCTAACATTTCGATAAGTTATGAGTTGTTATTGGCGACCGGCGACACTGATGCTTTCTTGTCTCCTATCGCCGACCAGTATTCTCAATTACGAGTTAAAGACATATTTATTGTTTTGAATGGAAAAAAAGTGATTGTTGATTGGTGATTAGTGATTGGTGATTAGTGATTAGTGAATAGTGATTAAGACAGAACTATCGTTACACCTTATTATTTCACCATTGCTAAAATACGCCGTAGGGGATCCCGTTCAATAGACAACGTCCTCCACATTCCTTTCTCTCGCTATCCCCGTAGGGGATTCCGTTCAATAGACAACGTCCTCCACATTCCTTTCTCTCACTATCCCCGTAGGGGATTCCGTTCAGTAGACAACGCCCTCCACCTTCCTTTCTCGCCATCCCCGTAGGGGATTCCGTTCAATATCCAGCACCTGTCCATCAATCTCTCCATCCCCGTAGGGGATCCCGTTCAATAGCCAGCACCTGTCCATCCCTCTCTCCATCCCCGTAGGGGATTCCGTTCAATAGACAACGCCCTCCACATTCCTTTCTCTCGCTATCCCCGTAGGGGATCCCGTTCAATAGCCAGCACCTGTCCATCCCTCTCTCTATCCCCGTAGGGGATCCCGTTCAATAGACAACGCCCTCCACCTTCCTTTCTCTCGCTATCCCCGTAGGGGATCCCGTTCAATAGACAACGCCCTCCACCTTCCTTTCTCTCGCTATCCCCGTAGGGGATCCCGTTCAATAGCCAGCACCTGTCCATCCATCTCTCTATCCCCGTAGGGGATCCCGTTCAATAGCCAGCACCTGTCCATCCCTCTCTCCATCCCCGTAGGGGATTCCGTTCAATAGACAACACCCACCACCTTCCTCTCTCTCGCTATCCCCGTAGGGAAAACACCAGCCGACATTTACATTCGTTTTAGGAGAGGGATGCGTTGCATGATATCGTCGATACTTTTGGAGATATGTAACCGCTTGATGGCCAAGGCAGCCACGAAAGTAAAAAACGAGGTGCGAAGCACCGCATTGGCCAGTCGAGCCACCAGCGAGGGTTGGGATCCGAAAATGGGTGTCAACAGCCACTCCCATAATGCATTGAGTGCAAAAAGTAAGGCCATCATCAACAGTACGACAAGGTGTTTCTTGCTGAATATGTTCACCTTCAGGCTACGCCACAAGAAAAGCAACATCGAGGAGAAATAGATGAGGTAGGCGAAAAGCGTGGCACATGCCGAACCATTGATGCTCCATAGCGGTATAAGATTGTTGTTCAGAACAATGGCCGAAACAGTAAGCAACGCTATAAAGAGGAGCGAAAGGGGGTAACGACGCGAATAGTTGAGGATATCCGTTCCGATGGACAGCGACGAGTTGACTATCTTGGCGAGACCAAGGAAGAAGACCACTCCCATGCCGCCAACATATTCGTCGCCGTGTGGAATGACAGCAAAGAGGGGCTCGAGGTTTATCCAGATAAGGAAAAAGATAAGCAAGCTTACAAGGAGCTGATGAAGGGACACCTGCTTGCCGAGGCGGTTGACTTCCTGCCAGTTGTCGTCGCGCACCGCCTGTGACACCAAAGGCCGCGATATGGCCCCGAGCGAACGGTAGGGCACCTCCACGATATTGGCTATATAGAAGGCTATAGTGTATACTCCAGTCAATGCCAGCCCACTGTGTGCACCGAGAAACAGCGAGTTGATGAGCGGTATGTTGCCCGCAAGTATCGTGGCAGTCATGAAAATGGTGTAGAGCATGATTTCACGCATACGCTCGCGACTGATGAACTTCCAGTCGATGCGGAACGATATCTTACCGAGCGAGAGGAGGTAGAAGAAATTGATGAGCATAGCCACGGCATAGCTTAGGCAGAAAAGGAGCACGAAAAGGTCGAGCGTGATAACTCCTTTACCATAAAGCAGATAGCATGCCAGATTGAAGACCCTGATACCCACTTCACGCACCAGACGGGGCACCGTGATGCGAAGCAATACGCTGGCATTGGTCTCAAACACTGTCAAATACAGCGCAAAGAAGGTGAGCGGAAGCAACAAATAGGCATAGTTGGCTATGAGGGGCGACTTCTGCGAATAGATCTCTACAATGGAATCCTTGAAAAGAAAGAAGAAAATGGCGAAAAGGGAAAAGCCTATGAAGGGTATGAGTACCGACCATCCGAAAATGCCGTGATTTTTGCCGTCATCGGAACGGAAAAAGGGGAAAAAACGGATGATGGATGCATTGGTGCCCAGCTGCGCCAGCCCAGAAAAGAGCATGGCAGCATCTACCATGACGCGCGTAAGACCAATCTCCTCCTGCGACAGACAGTCGGTGAGGACGAAGAAAGTGGTGAAAAAACCTATAGCCACTCCCAAATAGTTGGCCAAGGCCCCTTTGATGCTTTGTCGTGCTATTACTCCCACGGAACTAACTCAGTATTAAAAATTAAAAACAAAAGTCTCAGACCTAAAAGTTTGCAAAAATACATATTTTTCACCAAACGGCAAAGATTTCAAAAAAAATGAGTACTTTTGCATTTTCAATCCATCACATCTCTAATCCTCTAATCTCATAACCTATGAAAGAAATAATGCCTATCGACGGAAAGTTCCAACTGATGACGCTACCCTACCAGCAACTTGGCGAGGCCGTGAGCCAGCAAACCCTCAGCTTCCACCACGGCAAGCACCTGAAAGCCTACGTCGACAACCTCAACAAGCTCTACAACGGCCCCGCCGTAAGCCTGCAGGAGATTGTGCGTACTGCCGATGGCGGCGTGTTCAACAACGCCGGCCAAGTGTTGAACCACACCATGTATTTCGAGCAACTGAGCAACACGCCACGCAGCATGAGCGATGCCTTTGCCGCCAAACTGGCAGCACAGTACGGCTCGGTGGAGGCTTTCCGCGACGAGTTCCTTCAGAAAGGGGCCTCGCTGTTTGGCTCCGGCTGGGTGTGGCTGAGCCTGGACGCCGACGGCAAGCTGGTCATCACCCAGAATGCCGGCGCCGACAACCCCGTGCGCCACGACCTCTGCCCGCTACTCACCATCGACGTTTGGGAGCACGCCTACTATCTCGACTACCAGAACCGCCGCGCCGACTATCTGGCAGCCATCTGGCAGTGCATCGACTGGCCCGTGGTCGAGGCTCGCATGTAAGCCTATCAGCACACTTTTCACCCTTGAGCGGTGGCCAACGCCCCCTATGGCGTTGTCCACTGCTTTCTTTACGCCTCCCCTCAGTCAAATCATACCAAGCCATCATTACCGCTGCACGGCGTCAGCGACCACTTGCAGACAATCACCAAATAACTATTCATGAATAAATTGTGTCCTAACATAGCCCCGTAGGGGTGAAGAAAGCTCCTGGGGAGCTTTCGATAGCGAAGCGGAGAACAAAACTTTTTAGCCGTGCGCGCAAGCCCACGGAAACCGATACGCACTATCCTATCTGAACCCCGTAGGGGTGAAGAAGTCTCCTGCAAAGCTTGCGATAGCAAATTGTAATAAAGCAAATGGATAATATGAGAGTGTATTCGACAAAAAATTATAATATTTTGATGATTATATTCACAGAAATTAGTATATTTGCATTGTAAAATAAAGTGGAGCCCCACGAAAAAGGCTAAAATCAGTAAAACTTTTCTCGGAGCATATCCCGACGTAGAAGTCAAGAACATCACGCGAGAGAATTATATGGACATTTTATAAGTAACCGGTCAAATTTAATTGACATTTATGATAATTCACCTGCATTTACCGACATTCACGTTCTATAAATGTTATTTATGGTAATTGCTGTTCATTTATGGCAATTGCTGTTCAAAGAAAATGAAAGTTAATTTAGGTCAGCCACTTATATCAAAAAAGTTCGTTTAGTCATTCTCACAAATTATAAAGATTTTTGGCGGTGTGTCATGATATGGCGCACCGCATTGCTATTTTTGCAGCCGAAAAAAGACGCTAAGATATGCAAAAAGAGAAAGACAACATCGACCAGCTGCGCAAGCGGCTGCATGATTGCGAGGATTATATCCTGCGTATTGCCAAGCCCTTCGAGGGCTATTGGGACAAGGCGACAGAGGAGGTAATTGACGACCACCTCAGAGCACGGCAGAGTATGCTCAATGAGATGTTTGCAAAGCATGCCACCGATGCCGAGGTGCGGCGCTTCGAGGTGGTCAACGAGCTGCTGCTGGCACTGACCAAGCAGTTGAACGAGCGCCACTTCATGTTGCAGTATCAGATGTCCACAATCCTCACCCTCAAGGGTGAGCCCTTCGTGCTTGAAACCACTCTCGTCTACAGCCACAATGATGACAACCCGCAGCTCTTCGAGATGGAAGAGGATGCCTTCTATGGATCGCGTTGGAACGAGATGCTCTGGGTCATTGGCAAAAACTCGCGACTGGATGATATCTGCTAGTGCTGTGGCGACCATATTTGCGACCTCGACGACGGGCAGACCTGGGCCCAAGTCAACCTTCGCTTTCCCCAATTCGACCACCTCTGCATCTGCTACGCTGTCCACACCCTCTGCACCCACATGCACTACTCCATTCCCGACCTCCTCCGCATGACCACCTACGCCTTCAACTACCAGTTAAGTATGCCCGTGGACACCATACCGTTTGAAGAATAAAATGTAAAAATGCATCGGTATCAGAAAATATTTGTATCTTTGCACCGTGGTTTGCGAGTTCAAATCATGGCAAAAAGTGCAGTTAATGAACTCCTTTGTTGAGAAAATCGCCAGTTTTCAGACAGATAGGGGGAACATGATACCGATGCTTTTTGCTTGTAATGTGCTATTATGCACAGCTACAGGCATAAGACAATCTGGCATAGTTCCATTCCTATCAAGGTCTCTGGCGATACCTTCAACAAGATGGAGCAAAACCGATGGCTTGTGCCTTTATTATTAACATCTAAACAAATAACAATTATGAATGTTTACACACATTACAAAACATTAGCCGAACAAAATGTAGGCTACAGATGGAGAACCTTGCTCCAATTCGGATCCTCTTGGGACATTATCGGCTCAGTAGTGATGATGAATCCCGGGAGCGCAAACTTCAAACGAGGCGCCGAAGGTGGCATTGAGGACAAGGACATATTATCTCACTTGAGACAATTGGATTACACCGACGACCAAAACGAGAAATGGTACGAGTTCAATGCAGACCAAACAATGGGTTGCGTGGCAGAATTGTTTGCACAATATATGGGCACAAGCGGAACAAAAGACCTTCAGGGCGTCATCCAGATTTTCAACCTCTTCTATCTGCGTGAACCCAACCTTGGTACTGCATTAAGAATGAATCAAGATGTATCTCTGCTAAAACAGATTAATGACAAAATCTTTGAACATGACCTATTGGCTTTGAAACAGCCTGTGTATCTAGGCTTCGGCTGGCTATCCAAATCTTCCGAATTCCAAGAGAAAGCCATGCGCTACTTCAATGAGACAACCGAGAAGCACAACGCTAAATATCTCGATCCTGATTTCGACAAGAACCCGTTCACACATCCGAGACGCTTGATGCGCTTCATCAAAAACAGACCCGAGGGGATTGCCCAGCGAACCCGATTCTGTACCAATAGTGTAAATGTAAGTACAGAACAGTAGAATAACATATAAACAATTCAAAATAACACAATTATACCTAAAATCATCAATTATGGGAATGAGATGTTGAAAATATCTCAAAAAGGAATTGAATATTCAACAACCAATGGACGTACATGGTCATTAAGATACGTGGGCTCATCATGTGGAACATTTATTGACCTACTGCCCTACGGAAACGAATTACTTGCTGTCACATCGAAAGGCATATATTACTCAACGTCACAAGGTCGCGCCTGGTCGTCCCGATATCTTGGATCCTCTTGCGGCAACTTCATCAGTCTCACCGACGGAGGCCGAGAACTACTAGCAACCACCAGTAAAGGCCTATATTACTCAACCACCAGTGGTAGAGCCTGGTCGAAAAGGAAATAATACGTTATTTAATTCCAAGAGCGAAAGGTGCGTCATGATGTGGCACACCTTTGTCGTATTTTTGCAGTCGAAATTAAACAGAAATACAACATGAAACGCAAGACATTTAAGCAACGCCTGAAGTCTGTAAGAAATCAACAAAGGACATTAATCAAAAAAGAGCTGTTCCATACCCCTCGCAAAATTCACCCTGAAGATGCATGGAACATTAAAGTTGACATGGCAAAGTTTCTTGTGCCGAGGCTAAAGATGTTCCTTAAGGAAATTGAGAAGGTTGGTGCCAAACCAGGAATATTGGCCCGACAATATCCGGACGACGGCCATGAACGCTGGCGGGAGATGGTAAAAAAGATGCTGTTCAGCTTTGAATACTATGCCGATTATGGTGAACGTAAAATGGTTGCCAGCGATAATGAGCTACGCCGGGTGGAAGAGGGGCTTTCCCTTTTTTCCAAATGGTACGACCACCTCTGGGTATAGGGATCCAACGTCAGTTTTCGGTTAAGCCTACCACGAAACAGTCTCGGAATTATCCTATAGAAACCATGGAGGTATGCAAAATATGAGTAAAAGGGGAGTAAAACCTATAGATGTTTTGTTAGGTGAAGGTCAATATGATTTGTACAACCTATGAACAAAAGCTGCTTGTGCAATAAAATGGCACAAATGGCGTAATTTTATACATGGAAAACATCAACGACAAGATAATCATCTATCAGACCGACGACGGGCAAACTCAAATTGATGTCCGTTTGGAAAATGAAACCGTGTGGCTGACACAGGCACAGATGGCGTTGCTCTTTGAGAAAACGCCGCAGAATATAACTATGCATATACGAAATGCTTATAGCGAGGGTGAATTGGACGAACGTGCAACTTGTAAGGAATTCTTACAAGTTCGAAGGGAAGGTGTAAGAGAAATAAAGCGTATGCAAAAGTTTTATGACCTTGATGTCATTATCTCTGTTGGCTATCGCGTGAAGAGTCAGCGAGGTACTGCATTCCGTATCTGGGCAAGAAATGTATTGAAAGACTATCTTGTCAAGGGCTATGCCGTCAACGAGCGCATCCACAAAAAGCAGATTGGCGAACTCCGTCAGCTAGTGGGCATGCTCGGCAGGACGATACAGAACCAGCCGCTGCTCTCAACCGACGAGACCAACGCGCTCTTCAACGTGGTGACCGACTACACCTACGCCCTCGACACCCTCGACAGTTACGACTACCAGCGGCTCACCGTCAGCGACACCACCAGCGAGGCTCCTTTCCGTGCCACCTACGACAACGCCATGCAGGCCATCCACTCGTTGAAGGAACGTTTCGGCGAGAGCACCCTCTTCGGCAACGAGAAGGACGAGTCGTTCAAGAGCTCCATCGGGCAGATATACCAGACCTTCGACGGTGTGGAGCTCTACCCCAGCACCGAAGAGAAGGCCGCCATGCTGCTCTATCTCGTCACCAAGAACCATTCGTTCAGCGACGGCAACAAACGCATCGCCGCCACGCTG
>JAFSQF010000034.1 GCA_017446745.1 Bacteroidales bacterium | reverse complement strand
GTCCTCGCCTGCGATAATCATGGTACGCGGGCGTCCTCGCCTGCGATAATCATGGTACGCGGGCGTCCTCGCCTGCGATAATCATGGTACGCGGGCGTCCTCGCCTGCGATAATCATGGTACGCGGGCGTCCCCGCCTGCGACTAACGACTTATTCACAACATTTGCGCATAATCACCCAAAAACGAAAAGATTTTTTTACACACAAAAAATAAAAGGTATCATCAACCGTTATCTAAAACAAACATATCGCAGGCGGGGACGCCCGCGTACCAATCAAGGAACAATATCGCAGGTGGCGATGCATGCATACCAATTAAGGAATAACTTCAAATCACTGACAAATGCTTCAAGACGATAACGCAAATCTCATGGCCGCCATGGCACAGCAGGCCGGTTCCGGAAGCCCCATAACCGACAGCGCGGCCCAGGGCGGAGCCATCGATGTCATCACCAAGACCGACAGCATCAACCGCGCCATAATAGACAGCATGAGCAACATGAGCCTGTCGGACATCAAGAGTGTGGTGACAGGCGAGAACACGCTTTTCAAAGACGCCTTAGGGAGCTTCATCGACCTCCTGGTGGCTTTCATTCCGAAGCTGATAGGCTGCATCTTAGTGCTTTGGGTAGGCTTCAAGCTGATAAAGCTCTTGAAGCGAGGCATCACCAAGCTGCTCGAGAAGCGCAATGCCGAGGCGTCGCTGAAGAGCTTCCTGACGTCGCTGGTCGACGTGCTGATGAAGGTGATGCTGGTCATCATGGCCATGGACATCATCGGCATCAAGGCCACGTCGTTCATCGCCATCCTCGGTGCCGCCGGCCTCGCCGTGGGTATGGCATTGCAAGGCACGTTGCAGAACTTCGCTGGCGGTGTCATCATCCTTCTGCTGCGGCCTTTCAAAGTGGGCGACTATATAGAGACGGGCACCTACAAGGGCTTCGTCAAGGAGATTCATATCTTCCACACATTCATACGCCCTTTCAACGGGCGCATCATCGTGGTGCCGAACAGCGAGCTGGCAACGAAGAGCATCACCAACCACACCAAGGAGGATATCATCCGTTTAGACGTAGTGGCCAGCGTGGCCTACGGCACCGACTTGGACAAAGCCATGAGCGTTTTGCGCCAGGTGGTGGAAGACGACCCGTTGATTGTGAAAGACCCCGTAGCGAAAATATGCGTCAGCGAGCTGAACAGCAGTTCGGTGGACTATTCGCTATGGCTCTGGACGAGGGTGGACGACTATTGGACCCTGTGGATGCGCATACGCGAGAACATCTACAAGTCCTTCTATGCCAACGGCATCAGCATACCGTTCCCGCAGGTGGACGTTCATTTCGACGCTCCCGACAAGAATGCCATGGTGACCTCGGTCACCGCACCCTCCATCCCCTCGGCTCCAGCCACGAACCCCTCCAGCACAGATGGTTCCCTCTACAAATACATATCATAACTGTAGTGGCCAACGCCTCCGAGCGTTGGAGGACAGACTGCTACACCACCGCAGAATGCGGTGGTATCCCATCTTCACAATTGTCTTGGTGGCAATGTCGCATCCTGGCCTATCACAGACGGTAAGCATACCTGCGTCGGGAGCTTCGTCCCTCTTCATCGCTGCCAACGAGACCATCACCGTCACCGACCCTGGAGGCAGCAACAACTATCCCAACAACTGCAACGGCATATTAACTATCTACAGCTCAGACAGCACGACGCTCCGTATCAGTGGCACCATCGACATTGAAAGCGGCAACGACTGGCTGACCCTCTTCGCCGGGACAAGCAGCGAGGCTCCTCCCCTCAACCAATACAGCGGCACAGCCACAATCGACTTGTGGACCAACAGCAATGCCATAACTCTCCTTTTCGCTTCCGACGCCTTAGTCGGAGCCTCGGGATTCAGCCTGATCATCACTGCTGTTGACACACTGTTGCGCCACTCTTCTTCTGCCGCCACTCCCCCACCCGCCTGCATCGACTTCGCCATGCTGACCGGCGAGCACACCAGGGCCAGCTACGGCACCTACCATAACCCGCGCCAACAGGACGGCTGCCAGGACTTCGGCCCCTCCAGCCCCCTGTCACGCCACACTGTCCACACCGACACCTCGGAATACGACCCTCGTACCGGCCTCCAGCTGCGCTGCATACCACCGGGGCACACCTCCTCGGTACGCCTGGGAAACTGGCAGTCAGGCGGCGAAGCGGAGTGCATAACCTACAGCTGCCGCGTCGACACCTCGGTGAGCGACCTGCTGATTTTGCGCTACGCCGCTGTGCTTCAAGACCCGAACCATTCATCGCAGCAACAACCCAAATTTCAGTTTAAAATCCTCGACACCACCTTTCAGGAAATTGACCCCGCTTGCTACAGCTCCACCTTCGTGGCGAGCCAGAGCCTGGGCTGGAACAGCGTATCATCGCAAGCCCATCCGCAGACCGGCGGCACCACGGTGCTGTGGAAGGACTGGACCGCAGTAGGCGTAGACCTGACAGCTTTGCACGGACAGACCATACTGGTGCGCCTGACGTCATTCGACTGTAGCCGCAACGACCACTACGGCTACGCCTACTTCACTCTGGAATGCGCTCAGAAGCGGCTCGCGCTGCGCAACTGCGGCACCATTGCCGGACGGCAAATCACAGCTCCCGAGGGGTTCAGCTACAACTGGCACGCGGCCTCCGCCCCGGCCATTTCGCTAAGCACCGAGCGCACACTGACCATCAATACCCCCGGAACATACATCTGCACCCTTACGGGCATCAACCCCTCGTGTACCTTCAATCTTTCGGCCACAGCCACCGAACGGTACCCCATGGCCCTCTTCGACGTAGAGCAGCAACGAGAGGGATGCACCTCGCGGATGGTTCTGCACAACCGCAGCGGCGTGAGCGGAACGGACGGACAGCAAGTCTGCGACACCACAATTTGGATTGTGGACGGAACTGCGATGGCTGGTGCCGACAGCATGGTTCTCGGTGTGGAACCCGGGCAGCACAGCGTAGCCCTTGTGGCCACCCTCGACGAAGGATGCAGCGACACCGCCCTGCAAACCATCGCTGTTTTCCCTCCTTGCGTTTGGGGCGAAGCCGACAGCAGCGTATGTCCCTCTGCCCTACCTCTTATATGGAACGGCATAAGCTTCAGTGCATCGGGCTCACGGCAAATCACTCTGACCAATGCCGCCATGCACGGAGCCGACAGCATCCTGACCATGACTGTCTTCGTTGGCAGCAACAGCAGCTCCTCCCTTCACGACACAGCGGTCCAAAACGACCTGCCTCGTCAGTATGGCGGCCTTATTTTCAATGCATCGCAGGGCGACACCACGTGGACAATTGCCAATGCCGCGGGATGCGACAGCACGATATGCTACAGCCTGCACGTATGGCCCAATGTGGAGGAATGCCACGAACGCAGCATCTGCGACAACGAGTTGCCGCTGACTTGGAATGGACTGACATTCACCAATGGCGGCACGCAGGCCCTGCATCTGCTAACCTCACATGGCGCCGACAGCACCGTGACGCTTACCGTTTATGTCGACCCCACATATAGCCACACCGACAGCATTGTTCTATGCCATGATGCACTGCCGCTGACATGGGGCGACACCGTGATTGGCAGGCAGGCAGGCACGTCTGCTAATTCTTATTTCACCATCAGCCGCCGCCTCGCAACCCTTGCCGGCTGCGACAGTATGCTCACCCTCGCGCTAACCATCCACCCCACCTTCGAAACCACCGACAGCATCGTCATCTGCCATAGCGCCTTGCCGTTGGTATGGGCCGACACCGTTATCGATACGCCGCCCGCCGGCACTCAGGCCTCCTCGCCAGCCTCAACACATCTCTCCCTCTGCCGTCGGCTCGCCACCATCGACGGATGCGACAGCCTGCTGCACCTCTTCCTCACCATCCACCCCGTCTACCATTACTTCGATGCCGACACCATCTGCCGCAACGAGCAACCCTACATTTGGCGCGACACCATAATCGACAGCTTGCCCACCGGCATCACGACTATCAACGCCGAGTTCGCGACCATCGAAGGCTGCGACAGTCTGCTGACACTCACCCTCCTGGTGAACCCCACGAGCCACACGTGGCACCGCGCCACGGTGTGCGACGGACTGCCCTATACCTGGCTCGACGGCAACACCTACACGCAATCCACCGACCAACCTGTCATCCTTGCCTCGAACCGCTTCGGATGCGATTCCATCACGCAGTTATTTCTTGAAATAGAAGAGGGTTTCGACGCCCGTATGGCCATCACTCCCGAAAGGGTGACCCCCATGGAACCGGAAGTGACCCTGCGCGACCTCTCGAAGAGCGGCAGCCGCACCTGGCATTTCAACGGATACACCGACACCACACGTGTGGCACTGTTCCAATTCCCTCAAAACCGCGATTCGGTGGCGGTCATGATGGTGGCACGAAGCTATATAGGATGCGTCGACACGGTGCGCGGCATGGTGGTGTGCGACCGCTCCGCCATCTGGCTCCCCAATGCCTTCACCCCGGATCTGGAGACCAACAACCGCTTCCGTCTTCTCGGCAGCGGGCTGCACAGTGCCGAGATATGGATCTATAACCGCGCCGGTCTGCTGGTAGCCCATTACGATGCCCTCAACGGCAGTTGGGACGGCACCTCGCACGGCACGAAATGCCCACAGGCCACCTACGCCTATCGGCTTACCTACACCACCATCTCCATGCCCAACCAGCAACAAGAAAAACGCGGCACCGTGACGCTATTAAGATGATGTTTTGTTTGATTAAAAAATCACCAATAATACACCCTATACATTATTATTGATATACATGTTGTTATGATTACAACCGTAGAAAATACGCAAATTTTGTCTTAAAAATGGGAAATTGGTTCAACATAAATTTGCTTAGGTGTATTAGGCGACCTTGAAGTCATGTAGAGCTAGCAGCCGGAGATTAAAGTAGACGTTGTCTCTGAAGCCATAGGCGGCCCGTTTGAGGGTTTTGATTTTGTTGTTGATGCCCTCGACCATGCCGGTGGATATTCTCTTGTCGTAGTAGGCGAGGATGCCATCGGAGTGTTTTTGTATGGAGTCGGCG
>JAFSQF010000033.1 GCA_017446745.1 Bacteroidales bacterium | reverse complement strand
ATGCGACGTGGTGGGGTGTCGTTGCATTGGTCGGGATGGGAATCCCGACCTCCTACAGCGAAGCTTCCCAGCTTCGCCAATAAAAGTTACACCTTCGCAGAATGCAAAGGACTCCTTGCCGGCCGTCGCATTGAAAGGGTGAAGGATGTAGGCGATAGCAAGTTCTATGTTGGTGATAATGAGTGTCGCTTCGCGACAGAAATCTCGCAAATCCTTTCAAATCTTTCAATATTTATCTGATTGATTTGATTAGATTTGTAAGATTTCTCGCCATAGGCGACTTAATATAAAATATTTCGCATACATGCGAAACTTGAATTACTTAAGTGGCTGACCTAAATTAACTTTCATTTTCTTTGAACAGCAATTGCCATAAATGACCAGCAATTACCATAAATAACATTTATAGAACGTGAATGCCGGTAAATGCAGGTGAATTATCATAAATGTCAATTAAATTACATTATTTTGACTATGCCTATTTTATTTTTGCCAGGAGGCCGCAGGCGGCCTCGATGTCCTCGCCGCGGGAGGCGCGTATGGTGGCGGTAATGCCATGGGACGAGAGGTAGTCGCGGAAAAGGGTCATGGTACGCTCGTCGCTGCTGCTGTATGGCACTCCCGGCGAAGCATGGAAACGGATCAGGTTGACGCGGCAATTCAAGCCCTTCAGCAGCTTCACCAAAGCCGCGGCATGGTCCATGCTGTCGTTCTCGCCACGCATCATGGTGTATTCGAACGATATGCGACGCTGACCGCGCCAGTTGTACTTACGCAGCAAAGCCACGACGTCGGCAATGGGATAGGCTTTCTCCATGGGCATCAGCTGCCGCCGCTGGTCGGGAAAAGGATTGTGGAGGCTGACGGCCACATGACACTGGCACTCGTCGAGCAAGCGTTTCAGCACTGGGGTGATGCCAACGGTGGAGACCGTGAGGCGGTGAGGGCTCCAGCCCATACCCCAGTCGGAGGTGAGCACCTCGATGGTCTGCCGGATGGCCTCGTAGTTGTCCATGGGCTCACCCATACCCATGAAAACCACGTTGGTGAGCCGTTCGCTGTCGGGCACTGAATAGATCTGGTTGAGGATTTCGCCAGCAGAGAGGCTGCCATGGAAGCCAAGCTTGCCGGTGGCACAGAAACGGCATCCCATCTTGCACCCCACCTGGCAGGAAACACAGAGCGTCGTGCGGTCGTCGGCAGGGATATAGACTGTTTCGACATGGTTGCAACGCTCGGAGGCGTCGCCCGCTACGGGGAAGAGGAATTTCCTCGTGCCGTCGGCCGACTCATGGCATTCGACGGGTGCGGTGCGGCCCACACAATCTATCTCTTTCAAACGGGCACGCGTCTTGAGCGAGAGGTTGGTCATCTGGTCGATGTCGCAAACGCGTTTCTTATAAAGCCAGTCGCACAGCTGACGGGCCGTGTATTTGGGGAAGCCTTCGCGTTGGCAAAGGTCCTGAAGATGTTGCAATGTCTGTCCGAAAAGCATATCACCAAGTCGTTGTGGTTTGGAAAGCATCGTCCGACTCTTCCATCAGCTCCTGCTGATAGACGCTCTCGTCCCAGATGAAGTCCTCGTCCGGCAGGTCGGGCTTAGTGAAGTCGCCGCGATAGAAATTAAGCACCGGGTCGTCGTAGACAGCCCTCATATAATGGCCAAAGATAGGCAGAGCCTGACGGGCGCCCTGCCCGTACTCCATGCTGCGGAAATGGATGGAGCGGAGCTCGCCGCCGGTCCACACCACGGTGGTCATCTTGGGCGTTATGCCCACAAACCAGCAGTCGCTGTTGTTCTGCGTGGTCCCTGTCTTGCCGGCCATGGGGTAACCCAACTTGAACTGCGAGCCACGCAGGCGCGCTCCTGTACCGCTGTCCACCACACCCTTCATCATCTGTATCATCATCCATGCAATGCGTGGGCTGATGGCCTCGCGCCGCTCGGGAGTGAATGTCTCCAGCACCTTGCCCTTGTTGTCCTCGATGCGCGTGATGAAGATGGGCTGCACATATTCGCCCTGGTTGGCGAAGGTGGCCATGGCTCCCGTCATCTCGAACACGGTGATTTCCGCCGCCCCGACGCTGATGGCCGGCACGGCATCAATGGGGCTGGTGACGCCCATCTTGCGCGCAATATTGATCACCATATTGGGGCCGTTGGCGCCGCCGCACTTCATCAGGTAGGCCGAGACCCAGTTGATGGAATTGGCCAAAGCCCATTTCAGGGTCACCATCTCGCCCTCGCGCTGATGCGACGAGTTGCGCGGGCACCAGTCGCCAATGCAGACCTCCGTGTTGGGCACCAGGGTGTAGGGGTTCATGTCCAGATCCTGCAACGCCATGGTGTAGACAAAAGGCTTGAAAGTGGAGCCCACCTGCCGGCGGCTCTGCATGACGTTGTCGTACTTGAAATAGCGGTAGTTGATGCCACCGACGTAGGCCTTTACGTATCCTGTACCCGTCTCCACCGACATCAGTCCGGCATTGAGGAACTTCTTGACGTAGATGAGCGAATCCCAAGGCGTCATCACCGTGTCCACCGGCCCGTTCCACGAGAAGACACGCATCTTCTCCTTATGCTCCTTGAAGTATTTCTTGATGTCGCTCTCCGAATGGCCGTCCTGCTTCATCTGGTAGTAGCGGTCGGACCCTTTCATGGCGAGCGTGAGGAAATGGTCCTCCTGCTCTTTGCTCAAATTATTGAAAGGGTTGCCATTGCGGCGTGCCAGTTCCTTGAAGAAAGCCGGCTGGATAACGTTCTTCATGTGCTTCTCGACAGCCTTCTCGGCATGAGCCTGCATACGCGAATCAATCGTCGTGTAGATACGCAGGCCGTCCTTATGCACGTCGTAGTATTCACCATCCGACTTCTTGTGGCTTCCGCACCAGTCTTTCATATAGTTGCGTATATATTCACGGAGGTAGGGAGCCGAGCCGTCGTTGTGGCTGATGGGACGATAATGGCTCATGTCGATTTTCTTGTCTTTCAGCGTTTCAAAGTCCTCGTCGGAGAGGTACTTCTCGCCCGTGGCCGGGTCCTCATAGCTGTTCATCTGGCTCATAACCACATTGCGCCGGTGCTCCGAGTTTTCGGGATTAAGGATGGGGCTGTAGGTGGTGGGGGCCTTCAGCAGGCCCACGAGGACAGCAGCCTCATCCACCGTCAGTTGCGAAGGGCTTTTGTCGAAAAACGTTCGCGCCGCCGTCTCAATACCGTAGGCATTGCTGCCGAAGTCGACGGTGTTGAGATACATAGCCAAAATCTCCTCTTTTGAATAGTTGTGTTCCAGTTTGACGGCAACAATCCACTCCTTGAATTTCGAGTAAACCAGCCCAATCTTGCTTTTTCGCTCGCGAGGGAAAAGGTTTTTTGCCAACTGTTGCGTTATGGTGCTTCCGCCGCCGCTGCTGCTGTGTCGTCCCACAAGGGTTTTGAAAAACACACGCGCTAAGCTGCGGGCATCGATGCCGGCATGACGATAGAAACGCACATCTTCGGTGGCCACAAGGGCATGGATAAGGTTCATATTTTTTTCGCCATCGGTAATTTCCGCATAGGTGAGGTTCGAACGGTTCTCTATGCCAATGTAGCCCAGCACCTGACCATCGGCCGACCAGACCTCAGAGGCCAGGTTGCTGCGGGGATTTTCAAGCTCTTCGAACGAAGGCATGAAGCCTAACCATCCCAGCGATATCATGGTGAAAAGGATGACAAGGAAAATCCAGAACGCGGCGAAAGAGATCCACACAATCTTTATGCCCCGCTTTGGGTCGTCGCCCTTTTTGCCTTTCTTTTTTTTGTATTGTGCCATTTATTTTTCTTTATGCAATTTGTTAAGTAAACGGTCAAAATTAGCGCTCATATTCTTTTAACAGCAATTAACAGCAATTAACAGCAATTATCCAGAAATTATTTATAGAACGTGAATGACCATGAATGCTCGTGAATTATCGTAAATGTCAAATAAATTTGACTAATTATTTAATAAGAATGTATGTTGAATTGTTTAATTGTTGAAAGTAAATCAATAGATTAATTAAGTAGTTATGTGTTGTTTAAATAATAAACGGTTAATTAATATGCCGCCCCTACGGGGCTCAGATTGGTTAGGATATTTCGTTTCCCGTGGGCTCACGCCCACGGCTATTATATTTAGTTCTCCGCTTCGCTATCGAAAGCTTCACTGGAGCTTTCTTCACACCTACGGGGCTTATTGTCGTTCAAGAGATTCTATTTAGCAATAATTAAATAATTAAGTTGATACAATCGGGTAGGCGCAAAAAAAATTAAAACGATAGTGTTTATATGTCTACGAATTAGCACGAATTAGCACGAATTAGCACGAATTAGCACGAATTAGCACGAATTAGCACGAATTACATGATTTTCAAGATATGAAACACTGAATATAGAACTATTATTTTCGCAAGCGAAATGAATTTACACGAATTATAGTTACGTTTCGATAGCACCATCATTACACCTTATTTTTTGTCGTTACTTAACGATTAAATCACCAATCACTAATCACTCATTTTCTCAATATGGAGGCCAACGTCCCTAATGCCCGGCAGTAGAGAGTCGCGCATGGCATGCGACAGCACAAACTGGTAGGCCCCGGGCCGGGGGAACTGGAAATAGGCAAAGGGGTATCTACCGTCGACGTAGCGCGCAGTCTGCCTACCAAGCCATTTGCCGTCGGGCTGGGCCAGGATAAACTCGATGTTGGTGTCGGCCGAGAAAGAGCCATCAGGATATACCGTCTTGATTGACAAATAGATATTCGAGAAAGGATAATCCAGTTCGTTGCGGAGGTCGATGCAGCAGAGATAGCGGCTTGTGGTATCGGTGGCTTCCACATTAAAACGCAAGAGCTGGCTGGCAGGCCATCCCCCACCGTCGACACGCTGGCTTTGGTCGAAAAGCACATTACGGTCGCACGAAATCAGCAAAAGCGGTAATAGTATCAGAACAATACGTCTCATTAAGTAGGTGTTCATAATTAAACAACATTTAGTTTGTTATTTAATTTACTGATTTATTGTCAATAATTCAATAATACAATGGCTCAACAAATCAACGCCGTTCACTTGTCACCCCTCCTGCGGTTGTCGTCGCGGTTACGACGCGGACGATCCTGACGCTCTCTGCGCGGCTCGCGCTCCTGACGAGGCTCGCGCTCCTGGCGAGGTTCACGCTCCTGGCGAGGTTCACGCTCCTGGCGAGGTTCACGGGGCTGCCGTTTGCGGTCGCGGTTGTCGCGTTGTTGGCGGTTGTCGCGGTTGTCGTGCTGCTGACGCTCGTTGTCGCGGTGGCGGTTGTGCTGTTCATGCTGCGCCTTGTCGTTCCCCGAGGAGCCTGCCGAGGTGGCATCGTCGGCCAAGAGCTGTATCTCCTTCTCGAATTCGGCGTCGCTGGATTCCTGCGCCAAGGCGGCAGTCGACATCAATTCCACCTGATAGTCTTCCATCTGCTCCGGATATTCCTGACGCAAATTCATCTCTATAAGCTCCTTCACCTTGTCGGCCTTGAGGGCGTAGAGTTCTGTCTGTCCCTCGTAGGCATACCACATGATTCCGCGGAAGACGTCGGTCTTCTTGTACATTGCCAGTCCTTTCTTGAAGCGTATGGGAGTGCCTGCCGGAGGGAACTGTTTCAGGGCGTCGACATAAACGGGATACTCGAAATTGAGGCAGCATTTCAGCTTGCCGCACTGTCCGGCGAGCTTCTGCGGATTGGGCAATATCTGCTGCGCTTTGGCCACCGAGGTGGTCACCGACTTGAAATTGGTGAGCCAGGTGCTGCAGCACAGCTCGCGTCCGCAGGTGCCTATGCCACCCACCTTGCCGGCCTCCTGCCTGACGCCGATCTGCTTCATCTCTATCCTCACGTGGAACTGTTCGGCAAGTACCTTGATGAGGTTGCGGAAGTCTACGCGGTCGTCGGCGGTATAGTAGAATATGGCTTTAGAGCGGTCGCCCTGGTATTCAACGTCGTTCACTTTCATCACCAGCCCCATCTCCTCGGCGATATGGCGTGTCCGCTTGAGGGTGCTTTCCTCGTCGCGCAAGGCCTCGCACCAGCGCTCTATGTCGCTGACCTTGGCACGGCGGAAGAGTTTTTTGATAGATTCCGACTCCGGGTTGACCTTTTTCTTCATCATCTGAATGCGGCACACCTCGCCCGTCAGGCTCACAATGCCCACGTCGTGGCCGGGTATACCCTCGACGGCCACCAAATCGCCGTCGGTGACATCGATGCC
Organism: Bacteroidales bacterium; assembly: GCA_017446745.1. Taxonomy (GTDB): domain Bacteria; phylum Bacteroidota; class Bacteroidia; order Bacteroidales; family P3; genus Colimorpha. The sequence continues at coordinate 11,750 of JAFSQF010000033.1, read as the reverse complement.
GTCGGGCAAGCGATAGAAGTCCTTACGGTTGTTCTTGAAGCGCACCTCGACGCAATCGAAGGGTTTCTCCATGGGTTGCCGTATACCCTTCATCCAGTTGCACGAGCCCACCTTGCAGCAGCTGCGCAACTCGGCCTCGCCTACTGGCACGTAGCTCTCCGGGCAGTGGTTGCAGCCGCGGCTCAGGAAGAGCGGTTCCTTGTATTCCACCTTAGGCAACGTGGGGTCGGGTTCAAGATAGGGGTCCATGGCACTCTCGTTGGCCTGGATGTCGGTGGGAGGCATCTCGTCGGGGTCCGACGAGCTATGGTAGGTGTGTGTCTCGTTGCGTTTCTCGCGACGGCTGCGAATAAACTCCTCCATCTCCTCGGCGGTGGCGGCGTCCTCGTCGGGCTCGTTGGGGTTGATGGGGTTGACGGCAGTGGCGCTGAGTTCTTCGTCGTCGGCTTTGGCGGCCTCGGCTTTGTTGCGGCGCTCGTCGCCACGTGCTCCGCCATGCTGCCTACGGTGGCGGTCGCCATCACGGCGTTTGCCCTGCTTGCCTTGACTGTTTGTATTGCTATTATTCTCGTTGTTGGTACTCATTGTTCTAATCTAACTAAGTGGGGGATAGAAAGTTATTATGATTTCGGCATCGAAAAGGCTACCTATTCTTCAAGCCTTTGCTGATATTGAAGGAGAGCTGCATGAAAGCAATCTTTGCATAGGCGTTGCGTTCGATGGCGAAGATGGCCTCGTCGAAAGCGTTGTTCAGCCGCTCTATGTTGCGCGGCGTTATCATGGTGGGGAACATGGCGTTGAACTTCTCGTCGCCAAAGTCGATGTTCATCGGCAGGTTGGCGTTGTTGCGGAGGAAACACTCGCGAAGGGCATCCTGGGCAAACAGAAGGAACATCTTCTGCTGCTCCCTGCCAAGAGCATGGATGGAATCCACCCAGGCCGAAAGGGTGGACATATTGAGCTTGAACAGCTGACGCATCCAGGTCACAAAAAGGCTATAGTACTGAGGATTGACATCGGTGCGTGCCCCATGCAACGCCGGAATGCGTACCAACTGGGTGCGCGAAATGATGGTGGGGAGGATTTTCTCAGTGCTTTCAGCCACGAGGATGATAAGGGTCTGAGGGCTTGGCTCCTCGAGGTTTTTGAGGATTTTGTTGGCCATGGTGATGTTCATCTTGTCGGCCATCCAAATGATCACCACTTTGTATCGGCCCTCGTAGGAAGTGATTCCCAATTCCTTGACCAGGTTGTCGGCATCTTTCTCGCGTATCATGCCCTGCTTGTTGTCCACGCCGAGAAAGTCGTACCACTGGTTGATGGTACCATGCTGCCGGTATTTGCCCATGAAGTCGCGGAATTCCTGCTGGAAATCGGCCGACGAGGGGTTGCTTTTTATCTTGTCGGTGGTGGCACTCGGGAAGAAGAGGTGGAGGTCGCTATGCGAGAGGTTATGTATTTTCTTGCATGAAGGGCATTGGCCACACGAGTCGGCACGCAGAGGCCTACCGTCCTCGTAGTGCTGTCGGTTCTGGCAGAAAAGATACTGGACATAGGCCATGGCAAGAGCCAACGAGCCATCCTTTGTGTCGCCAAGAAAAAGTTGTGCATGACTGACGCGGCCAAGGTCGATTATCTCGGTCAGCTTATTGGCTATAGTATATTGTCCTTCAATATCTTTGAATTGCATATATAGAAATAAAATAATTTACAAAAATACTACAAAAAAAGGAATTGGGAGCAGAAAAAAGAAACTTTTTAGAATACAGAAAAAAAAGTGTAGTTTTGCATTGCCTTGCATTGTTAAACAATAAGTATTGATGAGACTGGTTTTCACTTTATTATATCTACTGCTGGTTCCTTTTTTGGTGATGAAACTGTCGGTGCGCTACCGTTGGATTGAACGGGTCAGCCCGATGACAGTGCTTTATGGAATCGGTTTGTTGGTTGCTAATGTGTTGCCCGAAGGCTATGGTGTTGATACAAAGGTCAACAACCTGGTGTCGAATGTTGCCGTACCCCTTGCGATACCGCTGATGCTTATGGGATGCCGCCTGGCGGGGTGGCATGTGGGCAAAGCCGCCAAAGTGTTCGCCACCGGGCTTACGGCAGTACTGGTGGCCTCGGTCAGCGGATACTTCATCTTCCGCAACAGCTACGGCGACAGCTTAGGCTTTGCACAAGTCTGCGCCGTGGCCACAGGCATCTACACGGGCGGCATCCCCAACATGGGGGCCATAAAACAGGCCGTGGCCATGCCCGACGAGACATACCTCTACATCACAAGCTACGACTTGATTGTCACCGGACTTTACCTGGTGTTCATCATCTTCCTCGGCAAGACGGTTTTCCGCAAGCTGCTGCCAGCCAAGAAGGACGACAACATTCAAAACAGTAACGGCCACGACATCGAGAAGGCTGCGGAACGCATCAACCCCTTTGACCACGAGCACCGACGTACATCGCTGTTGGCCATACTGCTGACGCTGCTCATCGCCGCCATCTCGTATGCCGCCTCGCTGATTGCCTCATCCGACGGCAGCCCCAACATGACGGTGCTGATTCTGCTGCTCACCACCCTGGCAATAGGAGCCAGCTTCCTGCCCCCCATGCGGAAGCAAGAGCAATCGTTCGACATCGGGCTCTACTTCGTCTACGTGTTCTGCCTTGCCGTGGCAACGGCATGCGACGTGCGACAGATGGACCTCGTAGGCAGCCTCCCGATACTGTACTATCTGGGCTACATCATTGCAGCGTCGCTGATGGTGCAAGTGGTGCTGTCCCGGATAATGAAAATTGACGGCGACACGGTGATGGTGAGCAGCGTGGCGCTCATCAACTCGCCGCCCTTCGTGCCCATGGCGGCAGCCCTGCTGGGCAACAAGGAGGTGGTGATCACCGGCATAACCATAGGCCTGCTGGGTTATATGGTGGGCAACTATATAGGCATCCTTATTTTCAACCTATTGGCCACAGTGGCATAGGCCGCGTCAAAGACCCCACATAAGCTTGTCGCGTATGGCGCTGAAGAAATTCTGATGGCCTATACGCACCAGGCGCGTGTGGTAGTCGGCTTTGGCGACCTCGATGGTACAGGAGCCGTCGAGCGAAGTCACGAACGAGTCGACCCCCAGGGTGAAGCGGGCCTCAGGGCTCTCGTCGCGCAACGAGATGTGCACGCCGTCGGAGAGGATGATGGGGCGTTGTGTCAGCGTGTGTGCCGCAATGGGAGTTACGACGAGCGAACCGGAGCCGGGGGCCAGGATGGGGCCACCGCAGCTAAGCGAATAGGCCGTGGAGCCCGTTGGGGTGGCCACAATGAGGCCGTCGGCAGCATAGGTGGCCATGAAGTCGTTGTCGACCACCACGCGGGTGTGCAGCAGCGGGCTCTGGTCGATGCGGTGCAGATACACCTCGTTGAGGGCGCTGTAGATGCCACTGCGGCAGCCATGGGGGTCGTTGACGCATACTTCGAGCATGGTGCGAGGCTCTATGGTGTAGTTGCCCTCGCTGAGGCACTGCGCCAGGAGGTTGATGTCGTCGCGCCCCGCTGTGGTTAAAAAACCCAGGTGGCCAAAGTTGATGCCCACCACCGGGACACCGCAACGCCCTATCTTGTGGACGGCACTCAGCAACGTACCATCGCCACCGATAGAGACCATCATGTCGATATCGCTGATTGTCTCCCCGTCGCAGACAACTTCAATACCACGGTTCTGCAAGGCTTTCACCAACAGCTTCTCGCCGCTGCGGTGCTCGGGAGTTTGGTTTTTGATGTGAATGGCAACTTTCATTTGATTCCTAAAGGCAATGATGATGTTTTGATTTCAGTGCAAAAGCAAGACGGAGCCCAGTTGCTGCTGGATGGTGCCGTCGCTTTGGCGATAGGTGATTCGGTAGAGATATGCCGCTTGCGGCATCAAGGCCCCTTCATGTCGGCCATCCCACCCTTGCAGGGGGTCGGTGGTGGAAAAAACCACAAGGCCGCTACGCGTGAAGACCACGAAAGAATAACCGTCGGGGTTTATGTAGGCCGCTCGTGGCACGAGGATATTATTGCCGCTCTCGGTGGGGGTGAAGGCGTTGGGCATCCAGAGGTTGGTGTGAGGTCGGAAAAAGACTGTGGCGCTCTGCAACGTGTCGCTGTGATGATGCTGTGAATTAGAGGCCTCGGAAGCCACCACCTTGAAACGTCGCTGGCCCTCGGAGATGGAATGGGAGAGCCTTGCCACGGTATCGACCCCCGAGGCCACAATCTCCCAACGGTCCTGCCCTACGGGGCTGGAGAGGAGCTGGTAGGAGGTGGCACCCTGCCATCCGTCGTAGGCATTCCAGCACACCGTGATTTCGTCCCCCACACCACCAAGCCGTGGGAGGATGCTGGTGGCTTGCTGCGAGAAAATTTCGTTACGTCCGCAACCGTCGAGGACGCCAAACCAGTAGGTGCAAAGCTGCTGGTCGGGATGCACGCCACGGTCGGAGAAGGACAGTTGCCCGTCGGGCAGAGGGCTGCAATGGCCCACGAGCGAAGGGGCACCCTCCCCCACCCTGCGGTAGACGTTGTATGAGCGTCCCGAAAAGGTGGGGTCGGTCTGGCCAAGGAGGTGGACGGCAGTGGCATCGTCGCTCACGCTGACCTTGCGGAGGTAGAGATAGGCCGGGCGCTCAGCAGTGCCAAAGGTATAGTCAATGCGGTTGCTCGAGGCCTGTAGAGTGCTATCGTACGACAAGGCCACGACGTAGGCCTGCAGATACTGGCACCGGTCCGACACATCGAAACTGACCGAGGTGACATCATGAGCCACACTCTGCCGCACACAGAAAGGGGCGTTGTCCTCGCTCACCCACAACTGATAGCCCAGCAATCCGGAGGGCATAGACTGGTAGGCATTCCACGAGGCCGCGACGGTGCGGCTGCAGGGCTGCACGTCGACCCGCAGCACCATGTTGTTGGCTGTCTCGGTGAGTGGCGAGGCCTGCCGGCACGTGTCGAAGGCGCAAATGCGGAACTGATAGGGCGTGGTGGCCGGGCCATGCGAAAAGATATAGTCGGTGTTGTCGCGGCCATACACGGTGTCGATGGCTATGCTGGGGCTTCCCTCGCATATCAGATAACCCATAATGTCGGTGTCGGGGCTGGGATTCCACAGCAGCAGTATTTGTTGCGATGGCTCGTCGATGGTGACAATGCCCCAAGAGGCCGGGGCGGTAGGCTCCGCGTCGTCGACGAAAAGAGCGGCATAACCCTCATGCTGTCCCGCCAAGATGGAATAGCGTACGGTGTCGCCACAGACGGCGCGATGGTGATGGTCGGTGAAAGAAGCGTCCGTTGTGGTACCTATGGCTTGAGGAGCGTCCTGGTCGGGATATTGCCGGAAGACGCTCACCGGTTCGTCGACAGCGTTCCATTGCAACGAAACGGTACGCGGAGCCACCAGTTGTGCATGAAGGGGTATGGTGTCGGCCAACAGGGTGCCATGCAACGCCCCCACCAACAGTAATGTCAGCAAAACAACGGAACAGTATGCACGGCTGATTTTCAACATTTTCTGTCTCCTGTATTAGATGTTGTTCGTCGTCTTCGGTGCATTGATGGCCAGGCGCGTATGGCAACGTGCTATGGTCGAGGCCCGGTGAGCAATGACGATGAGGGTGCGCGATTCCATAGCCTCCTGCAGCGACTGGATGAAATGCTGCTCGGTCTCGGCGTCGAGGGCTGCTGTGGCTTCGTCCATAACCACGATGTCGGGGTTTCCCACCAGGGCGCGGGCTATGCTGACGCGCTGCCGCTCGCCGCCGCTCAGACGGCTTCCTCCGTCGCCTATGGGTGTCTGTAGCCCTTGCGGCAAATTGTCCACTATAGGCTGCACCTGGGCCATGCGTATGGCGGCCTCGATCTGCTCGTCGGTAACCCACGGGCGTCCGAAGCGTATGTTGCCCTCCACGGTATCGTTGAACAGCATGGGGTCCTGAGGTATGTAGGCTATGCGTCCGCGCCGCTGCACGGCAGTGGTGGGAGCGCCATTGATGAGCACCTGCCCCCTCTGCGGCTGAAGAAGCCCCACTACAATGCGCCCGAAGGTGGTCTTGCCACTTCCGCTGGGCCCCACAACGGCGGTATGGCGGTGCATGGTCAGGCGATGCGAGAAATGTGCAATGACCTCCTGACTGCCATAGGCAAACGTGACGTCGCTCAGAGCAATGCTCTCAATAGTCCCGGGGGCCGGCGATTCGACGTGCTGAGGCTCGTCAGAAGAGACCAGCCTCTCGCTGATGCGCTCCTCCACCCCCCTACCCTTCTTGAACTGGGCTATGGCATTGCTGAGATCTTTGATGGGGGTGAGGAGGAGGACGTAAATCATTACATACGAGATGAACATGGAGGGCGACATAGAAGCGGCATCGCCAAGCACACGGAAAGCCCCAATGATGAGTATGGCCACAACGATGGTGTTGCCCAAGAAGTCGCTGAGCGGCGAGGCGGCATCAATCAGGCGATAGACGGCAACGCGCCGACGCGAGAAAACGGCATTCTGCTCCCGCTGCCGGCGGTTGACGAACTCTATGGCCGTGGCGGCTTTTATTTCCTTGAGCGAATCGAGGGTTTCCTGTATGGTGGAAATCAGATGCCCGTTGAGGTCCTGAAGGTTTCGCGACTGCCTTTTCAAACGCCGGCTGGCGGAAAGGAGGAAAGTGCCCACGCCCATGACAATGACAACCACAAGGGTCAGCTTCCAGTCGAGATAGAGTAGCATGAGCAGATAGATGACCATGGTGAGCAGGGCTTGCAAAAGGAGGCTCAAGGCATCAAGGACGTTGGTCTCATATTCCGCCATATCGCTGCTCATCACCGCCAGCCATTGTCCCTGCTGCTGCGCCGACCACCCAGCGAAGTCCTGCCGCAGCACCGAACGGTGCACGAGGTTGCGCAGCGATGCCATTATGCTGATTTTGAACTTGGCAAAAGTGACCACCGCGGTGTAGGAGAAAAGATTCTTCATCCCATAGATTAGGAGCAGAAGGAGGGCATAGAGCACCAAAGCCCGCTGCGGCCCCTGGGCTGCAAGCAACACATAGAGACGCTGCAACAAACGCAACACCGGGTTGGCGTTGGGAGCCACAAACGAGGTCACTCCGTTTTCAGTGGGGAAGATGAGTTGCAGAAAGTCGGTGACACTCAGAGCTGTGGCCATAGTGAGCAAGGCCGCCACCGCAGCCGCGACGACAAAAAGAGCCAGAGTGCCCTTGTTCTGCTTTATCAGTCCTGGAGTGAATGATGCCACCGTTTCGTTGTTTTTGATAGTGATCAACTACTAAATAATGTTCAGCAGCCGAAAATACTCATCTCTCACGCCATCTCGGTGGCGTAGCCCAGATAGTTGTGTGGCGTTATTGCACGAAGACGCTGCTTCACCTGTTCGTCCACCTGAAGGGATTCGATGAAAGTCGCCATGGTTTCGGCGGTCACCTGCTGGTTGGTACGCGTCAGCTGCTTGAGGGCTTCGTAAGGGTTGGGATAACCTATGCTGCGCAGCACAGTCTGGACAGCCTCGGCAGTCACGGCCCAGTTGTCCTCAAGGTCCTGATGCATCTTGTCGGCATTGAGGAGAAGCTTGCCAAGCCCTTTCTCGAGCGATTGCAGGGCCACCAGGCAATGAGCCAGCGGCATACCCAAGTTGCGTATTACCGTCGAATCGGTTAGGTCGCGCTGCATACGCGAGATGGGCAATTTCGTGGAGAAATGGTTAAGCAGAGCATTGGCAACACCAAGATTGCCCTCGGCATTCTCAAAATCAATAGGGTTGACCTTGTGCGGCATTGCCGAGCTGCCCACCTCGCCGGCCTTGATACGCTGGCGGAAATAGTTCATGGAGATGTAGGTCCAGAAGTCGCGGCAGAGGTCGATGAGGATGGTATTGATGCGACGCATGCCGTCGAGATAGGCGGCCAGATGGTCATAGTTCTCTATCTGCGTTGTGATCTGCTGGCGCTGAATACCTAACTGCTGCTGCAAGAAACGGTCGGCAAAGGCACGCCAATCGTGGTCGGGATATGCCACGAGGTGGGCATTGAAGTTTCCCGTGGCCCCACCAAACTTGCCGGTGAAGGGCACGAGGGCCAAGTTCTTCAGCTGCTCATTAAGGCGATAGACGAAAACGTTTACCTCTTTGCCCAATGCCGTGGGCGAAGCCGGCTGGCCATGAGTGTGGGCAAGCATCGGAATGTCTTTCCATTCTGCTGCCAGCGACTTCAGCTTGTCGACCAAAGCCATGATGGCCGGGAGGATGACCTGCTGATGAGCCTCGCGGAGCATCATCGGGAAAGAGGTATTGTTGATGTCCTGCGAGGTGAGGCCGAAGTGGACCAACTCGTGGGGCAGGGTGCTATGCATCTGGTCCAGACGCTCTTTGATAAAATACTCGACAGCCTTGACGTCATGATTGGTGGTCTTCTCTATCTCTTTGCAACGCTGTGCGTCCTCCTCGTTCCAATTCTGGTAAATGGCACGGAGCTGCTGCTGTTGGGTGCTCTCGATGGGCTGCCCAAGTTCCTGATTGAGGGCTATATAATATTCAATCTCGACCCTGACACGGTAGCGTATCAGTGCCGATTCGGAGAAGAAAGCTGCTAAGGGTTCTGTTTTTGAACGGTAGCGACCGTCGATGGGAGATATTGCATTAAGTGGTGACATAATGAGATTTCGTTATTGTGGGACAAATAAATTCTCTTATTTCGCTAAATTCTTATTTTCGAACTCAGTGGTTTCCAACAGCTTTATTATTTTCTTGTTTGTTGAGGCGTGCTTTAGAGCCGTTGCATACATAACGTTGTGCATATCGGTGCCAAGGAATTCCACCCAGCCGTTTTCAATGTATTCGAAAGCGCGGCGTTGAGCCACCTCGCCATAGAAACCGTCGAGGGAAAGAATATTGACTTGAAAATAAACGCCCTGTTCTTTGAATTGCTCAAGCATGGAGCTGTGCGAGTCGAAATAAGGATAACGTTCTGGATGAGCGATGATGATGTCGTAGCCTTCCATCTGACGGTTGAAGACAGTCTCGTCGAGGCCCATACGGCGCTGACTGAGCGAGAACTCGATGAGCAGGAGGCCTTTGTCGGAGCCCCGTTTTGGGTCGGCGAAGTGGAAAGTGAGCAGCTGATTGCTGTCGACGTAGCCTTGAAAGCCGTCGTCGACGCGGAATTCGCCCGAAATGCCGCACATAGTGGGAAGGTCGCGCGAGCCTTTGTTGGCTTCCACCTCGCCACAGAAGTTCTGATAACGCTTCAGGATATCGTCAGCTTGATTAGGGAAACGCGGGTGCTGGAAATGAGGGGTGAGGCGAACCTGCTGAAAACCCGTGGTTTTCATGATTTCCATGACCTCGAGCGATTCCTCGAGGCTTTTGCTGCCGTCGTCCACCAGGGGGAGGATATGGCTGTGCATATCCGTAACCAAAGGGGCGAAAGTGGGCAGAACTTTGTTTTTTTTGAAAAGGCCGAACATGAGTTATTGTGTTATTGCGTTATTGCGTGAATTATGATATGCGTGTGATTTTTGCGCCGAGGGCGTTCAGGCGGGTGTCTATATGCTCGTAGCCACGGTCTATTTGCTCGATGTTGTCGATACGGCTTACGCCCTGAGCCGCCATGGCGGCGATGAGGAGAGCCACACCGGCACGTATGTCGGGCGAGGTCATGTGGGTGGCACGGAGTGGATGCTCGCGGGCAAGCCCTATGACGGTGGCACGATGGGGGTCGCACAATATTATCTGTGCTCCCATATCAATGAGTTTGTCGACAAAGAAAAGGCGGCTTTCGAACATTTTCTGATGAATAAGCACGCTGCCACGTGCCTGGATGGCAGTGACGAGGGCAATGCTGATTAGGTCGGGCGTGAACCCTGGCCATGGGGCATCGGCAATGGTGAGTATGGAGCCGTCCATAAAACGGTCTATCTCATAAATATCCATGGCAGGGATATATAGGTCGGCGCCACGCTGCCATATCTCTATCCCCAGCCGGCGGAAAATCTGCGGTATCAGCCCAAGATGCTCCAGTTCCACACCTTGTATGGTTAAGTCGCTCTGCGTCATGGCAGCCATGCCTATAAAGCTCCCAACCTCAATCATGTCGGGCAAGAGCTGATGGGTGGTTCCCGAGAGCGAGGCAACGCCATGTATGGTGAGGCGGTTGCTGCGCAGCCCACTGATATCGGCGCCCATTCGGTTCAACATCTCGCAAAGCTGGTAGACATAGGGTTCGCAGGCGGCATTCATTATGGTTGTTGTGCCATGTGCCAGGACGGCGGCCATTATGATATTGGCTGTGCCGGTGACGCTGGCCTCGTCGAGGAGCATAAAAGTGCCACGAAGGCCCTCTCGGGCTTCGAGAGCATAACCCCCATACTGAATGCTTGGGCTGCCCTGCGAAGAGGGTATGCGCAACCGGAAGTCGGCAATGGAGGCTCCCAAGTTTTCCATCCCCGAGAGGTGGGTGTCGATGCGCCGGCGTCCTATCTTGTCGCCTCCGGGTTGCGGCACCACAGCCATGCCAAACCGCGCCAGCAAGGGCCCGGCAATCATGATGCTGCCCCTCAGCTGCGAGGCCAGCCGGCAATAGTCGGGCGAGCCTATAACGTCAAGATGAATGTCGTCGGCCTTAAACGTGTAGCTTTTCCCCACCCCACTCCATGGCAACTCCGCAACCTTCACACCAAGCAGCTTCAGCAGGGCTATGAGATGGTTCACATCGCGGATGTCGGGCACATTGTCGATCTGCACCTCGTCGGGTGTGAGCAGCACGGCGCAGATAACCTGCAAGGCCTCGTTTTTTGCCCCCTGCGGCTGTATGCTTCCATGCAGCTTGTTGCCTCCTTCTATTTCAAAAGTGCTCATTTCTTTTTCCTCTTCTTCTTCGTCTGTAAGGGTTCTATAGGCAGCGTACTGTGCGGCACATTGATTGGTGTGTTGAGGAGCTTTTCTTTTATCCTCTCATCGTCCGAGATTCGGCCAATCTGTTCAACGATAATATTATCGTCGGCCAGCTCGCCGTTCCACACCAGGTAGCTGCGCTTGGCTTGCTGTGAAAGCAGGGTTGCGGCAGCATCATATTCCTCTCCGTTGGGCATCTCTTTGATTTTATGGAGCATTTTCTCAAGGTTTGCACCATAGTACCGCGTGGTGATTTTATTGTTGCTGTATGAGAGCCGACCGTGTTGATGCTGGTCGCCACTGGCAATCCTCTCCTTCAGCTGCTGAAGTTCCTGCGGCGTGAAAGGCCATGCCTGTTGCAGACGGAATTCGGAGAGGATCATGAGGTGGTCCCAGAGCTTGTGGTATGATAGATCGTCCTTGACAGAGATGCCCGCCACCTGAGCCATCATGTATACGATGGCGCGGGTGGCAGTGTTTTTCTTCTCCCCATCAGGATAGTTGCAAACATTGTCGATTACTTTGTTAATGGTGCGACCGTATTCACGATATTCGAGGTCGCCACGCGAGGTATTATATTCCATTGTGGAAAAGCGTTATTATTGCGTTGCTTTTTTATAGTAATTATCCTAACGGCCACATAGGCCGACATACTGCAACGCAGAAAATGCACAATTATTGTGTCAGCAGATATAATTTATTCAAGTTTCGCATATATGCGAAATATTTGATATTAAGTCGCCTATGGCGAGAAATCTTACAAATCTACTCAAATCAAACAGATAAATATTGAAAGATTTGAAAGGATTTGCGAGATTT
>JAFSQF010000032.1 GCA_017446745.1 Bacteroidales bacterium | reverse complement strand
TGAGCGTCAGCGTCGCCTGCTTGTTCGTGAGGTCGCAGGTGCCCGCACCGTTGCAGGTCGCGGTGATGACGTTGCCGCTGGCGGAGTAGGTAAAGCTGTGGGTGTGGGGAGTGGGCTTTAGGGTCACTGTAAACGAAACCTTAGCAACCTTATTACCAAAGTTATCCGTTCCATTGTACGCAATCCGCGCTTCATAAGTGCCAGTGCCGATAGTACCATTTTGTATTCTGCTAATACTAACAGAGCCTCCTGACTTATAGTAGGCAATGTTGCTTGTGGATAGATTCATCCCTGTAGCGGCATTGTAAGCCTCAAGCCCCTCCAGGGATGCCTCTTTCGACGTCCCATCATTCGCGTACAGATTTGTAGTCGGCACGATTTTCAGCGTCACCTTATTATCGGTCAGGTCGCAGCCGTCGTTCTGGCAGGTCGCCGTGATGGTGTCGCCCTCGGCGGAGTAGGTGAAGTCGTGGGTGTGGGCTGGTGTAGCGTACCCATATACCTCAATTTTTGTAATACCTTTAGACGTATCCGCCAAAATGGGGGTGCCATTTACTTTCGGTGTCTTATCCTCTTCTGTGGTTTCTACTACAAAGGGAGCTTCGCTGTCTGTTGCTGTACGATCTTGATCGTCATAGAATACGCATTTGGTGATGGTATATCCTTCGGCAGCATTGACGGTTGCCGACCAACCGTATCCCCACCATCCCCAGTTAGCGAGGTATGCTGAGCTCCCTCCTACAGTATAACTGAATGAAACGGTTGCCACATTCACCGTGCTGTAGCTGGCTTGCTCTGTGCCTGTTGCTGTAATTGTGGTCAGCAGAGTTTCGGTCTGCGCCACTGCCATGCCGCTCATAGCCAGCACAGCCAAAATTGTAAGAAGTTTTTTAATCATTGTGTTTAAGTTTTAATTGGTTAATACTATTTGTGAATTTTGTGAATTTCGATGTGGGTACAAAACAAAGACGCCCCGCCGTACAAGGTGGGCAGCGAGGGTGGTGAGAGTCAATAATAAAAGTAGGGCTAATTCTTGTGGGACCGTTGGCTCCACTTCGGTCGCCGACGGGACAAGCCAAATCGTTGGCTTGCCACTATTTCCGTTTACAATACCAGCAAACGGGGGGGGGTAATAATCAGCGAGTTATGTCTGTTTTGCCGTAGCATGAGGTTTAATTCATTTCGTCTGCAAAGATACGAACATTTCCCGAAATCGCAAAATTTATTTTCCGCCACGCCATAAAAAAACACGCGTACGCCGCAGGATTTCTCCTGCGGCGGCTGGTTAGCTACAAACTTTTTTATATACCGACCAATTCCTTATATACTTTGTAGTCGGCATCTTCAAACACATCAAAGACCACATGTATGCGGGCTTCCTGGCAGGTTTTGATGGCTATCTTTGAATTTGTTTTCATTTCAGTTATATTTTATTCGTTAATACTATGTTTATCTTTCTTAAAACCTGTGCAATAAACCGCACAACAAATGTAATAACTATTCGTTATATGAATGCTTTATGCCTTGAATGGAGGGGGATGATTGCATAGCCCTGAAAAAAACTCGCTTTATTCATTGTCCATTTATTCGCCTCAATGCAACGGCACATCACATGCATTGAGGCTTTTCTATATGAAGCTCATACTTCCATAGTGATTTAGATTGTTATAGTATTGCACGTTTGGGGTGAACGTTGCGTTACGCGTAGGTGGGGCGCGTCCGCGCCCCACCTACGTAGCTAAGTAGAATAATTATCTGTTGTTGATTCTATCCATAATTGATTTGAACTGGCTTTTGCTGCTGTAAAAGAACAGCCACAGGGTCATTTCGTCACTCTCGGCGTGGGTGAAATAGCCGGTCTGATGGTCGCTGACGGCAGCGCCTAATAGACGTTCATTTGGGCTGAAGCCTGTCTCGGTCTCTACGATTGTCGTGTCCGCCACCTTCACGCCTTTCTCCCAACTCTGATGTTTTTGCACTATGATACTGCTGTCATAATGCGGCAATTCAGAAGTGAGCGAATGAAGAATCTCGTCGAAATACTCATCCATATCTCCAGTATTTTTTTTCGTTCCTATGTCAGATTATCGCCTCCATTTACGTATAATATAATATGAGTGATTTTTCGCCACAACGATATAATGAATATGAAAGGTTCATGGTGAGCCACCGGCAAACGGTGTGGCAGATATGCTTTCGCTTTGCAAAAGGCGACAGTGACAGATGTCGCGACTTGGTGCAGGAGGTGTATCTGACGCTGTGGCTCAAATTCGACCAGATGCGCGACGATGCCAGCGAACGGGAGCGGAAGGCATGGCTGAGACGTGTGGCGAGGAACGTGCTTATCGACTTGCATCGGAAAGAAAAGGGCACTGTTTTTTATGACATTTCCAATCTGCCTGACATACCTGAAAATCCACATCAAGACGTTTTATCAGAGACCATTGAGGAGATGACTGAACTGCTGAGCGACAGCGAAAAGCAACTTGTACAGATGCGCTTGGACGGATACGACGCATCCGAAATTGCGTCAGCTCTCAATATAAAGAGCGACGCTGTATATCAACGTTTTTGCAGAATTATAAAAAAATTGAAGGCTATTTATGGAGAATAATAATATACACCAACAGCTTCGCGCAATGACCGACGGCCTTGACGAATGGTGCATACGCCAGCGGCAACGTTCCAAAAGGCGCACCACAATATTGAACACCACTATATTGGCATCAGCCGTCATTGCCATTCTATTAGTGTTGGCACAACCAGTTCCCGACGGGTTGTATGTCAGCGACCGCAACCTGCGCGATATTGCTTTGGCAGACTTGAATGGGACAGCAAACAGGACATGATAATGAAAAGATATACACTCATAACACTACTTTTTTCACTTCTCGCCGTAGGCGCTGTCGCTCTGTGGCGTTTCATGCCACGCAAATTGAACGCCGAAGAGTGCAGCACCGTGTACCGACATTTTGCAGATATGCATTTGGACGGAGTGAGTGTGGTCTATATCCGCGACAAAAAGATTGATGACACCCTGCGCCTTCCTGTCACCGTGCTCCACGCCGAAACCGACCGCGGATGGAAACAGGTAGACAGCGTTTTCGGCTATACCGAACGAATTGAAGAGATATGTAGCATGCCCGACTTGCCCGACTCTGTAAAACGGGAGTTTAGAGAATCCCTTCACAGTTTTTATGGCTATCAGGCTCATCGCGACAGTCCAGAAACAGTCAGCAACCGCGACGACATACGACCCGACGACATAGCGGTATTCATTTTCCTCAATCGTAGATGCGTGACGATTTACGAGCCTACCGATTTCGCCTCACAGTATGATGCTCTAATCAGTAGAGCCATCACGAACGAACAGGAGTTGACACAATAATTCGAACACATAATAATCAAAGTATACCATGAAAAGACTCTACTTTATCATCTTTGTGGTCCTATGCTCATACGCTATGGGGCAAGAGACCTATTTTGTATCCGACGGGATTGTGTACAACATCACATCCGAATCGGCACGAACTGTCGAAGTGGCTTTTTACCAGCATTTGAACGTCGATCCTTATAGCGGTGCCGTCACGATACCGCCGACAGTTGTGCATAATGAAACGGCCTATACCGTGACGGCATTGGGCCCGTCTGCTTTCGAAGGCTGCACCGGAGTCACAAGCCTAACCTTGCCCGCCACAATCCGAAGCATTGGCTCGTATTGCTTCTATAACTGCAGTTTTACTTCTTTGCAAATGCCGGATTCGCTGCAGTATTTAGGCGACCACGCATTCCTCTATTCCAACATTTCCTCATTGTGCCTGCCTGCAGGTTTCGAGGGTTATGGCGATGCCGCTTTCTGGGCGAAGAACCTGACAAACATCACCGTTTGCGAGGCCAACGCACACTACCGCTCTATAGACGGATGCCTCTACAGCAAGGACAGCCTGACCCTCTGTATCGTTCCCAGCGGAAAAACCGGAGCCATCACAGTACCATCGTTTGTGCGACAAATCGGCAGACAAGCCTTCGGATTCAATAGCCGCGCCACATCGGTGTCGTTACCCGAAGGACTTACCTCGATAGGAGACTTCGCATTCAATGTGTGCCATACAGTCAACAATATTGTCATTCCCTCCACCGTGACGCACATCGGACTATGTCCTTTCTCCTATTGTCCACAGCTCACCAACCTCACCATCGCCAGCGGCAACACCCACTACGTGATGGATGGGCTGATGATTTACAGTGCCGGCTTCGACACGCTCATTTCGTGCCATAAATCGGGTGCCAACGTGACGCTGAACCCAAACGTGAGAGTTGTCGGTGGATTCGAAAACAACACCTGGTTACGCAACATCAACATGCCCGCAGAGGTGACCGACATCCTCGACAATTGTTTCAACGGGTGCTCGTTTTCGACCATCACATTGCCGTCTCAAATAAAAAGGATTGGCGCTCTTGCATTCGCAAACAACAGCGTTCTCAGCTCAGTGACCATTAATAGCCAGCTCGACACTGTGGGCGAGGCTGCTTTTCAGAATACCTGGCTCGAGTACATCAAATTCACCGTCGGAAACCCTCCGGCTGTCAAAGGTATCGGACCTTTTGATGAAACTGGCACCGTGGAAATCATTTATATTCCCTGTGGTGCCGACGCAACGTGGTGGACCGACAGCTATTGGAGCCAGTTTGCCAACAAGTACCGCGAGGATTGCGACGCCATCAACGCATCGGAGAACAGCGGATTTTCCATCTATCCCAATCCAGCCACGGCACGACTGACCATTGCCCTTGTCAGTGACAACAGCAACATAGAACTAATCAATTCAAAAGGCCAGACCGTACTTCTACAGAAAGCAAAAGGGAAGCTATCCGAAATCAATGTAAGCCACCTGCCCCGCGGAGTCTACATCCTGAGGATAAACTCACAGGAAGGAAGCCACAGAAATAAAGTCATACTACAGTGACACTGACTTCTTTTTTCCCACGTAGGACAATGTAGGCTCGACCGTTAATTACAGTGTCTATCCTTTCCTTTGGATTCCATGCATACTGAGCGTTGATGAACGAGCGCAATATATATTCGTATAAAGTCACCCCACCGCAGAATGCGGTGGTCTCCAATATTGGAGTACATTAATCGCTGAGCTCATGCATCAGAGCAGTTTGAAGCGCATGCGCCACACTCCGGTGTCGGCGTTCCAGTCGTGCGAGATGATTTTAAACTGTCCTATCTCAGCGGTGTTTGCCACGTGCTTGCCCACGCAGGCGCAGAGGTCGTAGTCTCCGATGCGCACCAGACGCAGTGTCTCGCTGGCGTCGTCGGGCAGCTTGCCGAGGTCCACCTCGGCAGGTACCTCGTCGCGGCGCACATACTCGTAGCTCACCTCCATGCCACGCCCTATGACCTCGTTCACGCGGCGCTCCAGCTCTGCCACTTGCTCTTCGGTGGGGGCTGCGGCAAGACGGTAGTCGCACTTGCTTTTCTTGCGCTCTATGTGGGCGTTGCGCGACCGTTCGCAGCCGAACATCCGCACCATCGTCTGGTTCAATATATGTTCCGCCGTATGCATCGGCGGGTACTCTTGTTTGTTGTGCTCGTTGAGGAGAGGTTCTTGTTCCATATTATTTGAAGTATATTATCATTTAAGTAATTAGTCAAATTTATTTGACATTTACGATAATTCACGGGCATTCATGGTCATTCACGTTCTATAAATAATTTCTGGTTAATTGCTGTTAATTGCTGTTAATTGCTGTTAAAAGAATATGAGCGCTAATTTTGACCGTTTACTTAACGTAAAACACTTCTGGTAAACTTCTAAAAACAGCTGTTATAACATTGATTTCCTCACGAAGTTGTTCGGCAGCAGCTTTATCTTGTTTTTCAACGGCTTTACATAATCGTTCCATTAGCCTAACTGCACGACCACAGTTTGAGTCCTCATATGGTTCCCAAACATCCGCTACGGTATATATGTCCGTCGGCAGATAAAACAAATAGCTTGTGCCATCAAACCCCGACCTTCTTGAATCAGGGCTCGCAGACCTAATAATTTCACAAAACATAGACTGTAATGAATCCGCATAGGCTTCGTCAATAGGAAGCCGAAAGTATGTCAATCTTTTCTCTCTTGCTTTTTTGCTTTCCCCATTCCCAATGGCATATCCTATATCGCTTTTTGACTTGCATAGCAGTAAAGATTTGTTAATGGAATCGTATGTCATACAATACTCTGCAGTAAATGGCGGCTCGACCAGATAGACAAACTTATATGCAGTGTCTATTCCGAACCCAAGAGAGAGTTTCTTGTCAAACTTGCTTCCCTGTATATTGGCTTTGGGAATGGGATACATCCTTTGTTGTGCACAAACAGAATATGCCATAAAAACCATAACGATGCATAGAACTATGCGTTTTATGATTAAGGGTGTGTTCAATCCTCCCGTATGCATGGTTGGATGCTCTTCCTTGTTATGTTGGTTTAACTCAACTGTTTCCATGGTTTTGTTGTCTTTTTTCTTCGCTGCAAAGATACATGAAATTTTCTATTTCATCGAGGCTGGGACGAGAGTGCCCTCATCCTCCCGTTTTTTCATCGGCAAAGACATCCATTAACGGTATCCCCTACGGGGATTTGGATGGGGTGGGGGGATGGGCGTTGTCTATTGAACGGTATCCCCTACGGGGATATGGATGGGGTGGGGGATGGGCGTTGTCTATTGAACGGTATCCCCTACGGGGATTTGGATGGGGGTGGGGGGATGGGCGTTGGCTATTGAACGGTATCCCCTACGGGGATTTGGATGGGGGTGGGGGATGGGCGTTGTCTATTGAACGGTATATAGGAGCCCCGTAGGGGCGGCATATAACAGCCGTGGGCGAGAGCCCACGGAACGATGCGAACCATCCTCACCCCATAGGAGCCCCGTAGGGGCGGCATATAAGATACGGGGCTAGGGTAGTCATAATAACCGGCAATTGTTGTCCAAAATAATGAAAGTTAATTAGGAGTGTTTATTTAATGTTGCCTATTCAAAAATTAATTGTATATTTGCAATTGAAATCTGACCTGCAAAAATGACAATTATGAGGCGATGTATTGTACTCAAACTCACGTTGTTCGTTGCAATTCTTGTTGTGGGTTGCAAGGGCGGCGGAAATGGCGAAAAGTCAGTCTTGCCGCAGTTTTCCGACACGCTCTACAGCGTGGAGCGTGTGAGGGAGCTCTACCATCAGGACCCGGAGCGTGCCATGGCCGTTGTCGACTCGGCCGAGACCTTGGGCGTAATGAACCACGACGAGGCCTCGCTGCTTCGCGCCCGCATCTACAGCTACGACGAGGCCACCGGCGAGCGTGCACACACCCTATGCTTGGAGCTGCTGGACCAGGGCACCCTCACGCCGGAGCTCAAGAACAGTGCGCTCGACGTGCTGGTCTATGTGGCGCGGATGCGTAAGGACGACGAGGCCCTGCTCAAGTACGGCATGCAGTATATTGAGTCGTGCCGCCAGCTCGGTGCCGTCACCGAGGCTCTGCGGGTGCAGACCAATATGGGCGAGGTGCTCATCCGTATGGGACGCGCCGACGAGGGCTTCGCCATGATCGACGAAGCCATAGCGCAACTCGACGGTGTGCGTCGCTTTGCCGAGCTCGACGCCGGCATCTGCGCCATGAAGAGCAAAATCCGCGCCCTCGACAACCAGTGTCGCTATGCCGACATCATCCCCGTGGCCGAGCGTATCGTTGCGTCGTTGAACGACTTCGGCAAGCACCCCGCCGACTACGACGACGGCTCCGACCGTATGCCCTCTGACGAATGCCGCCCCGGATACATCGATTTCTACACCGGCCAGGCCTACGCCTTTATGGCCTATGCCTATGCCATCGACGGCAAGGCGGGCCAGGCTCGCAACTACCTGCGCCTCTTCGAGCGTACCGATTTCAGCCATTGCCAGAACGGCAAGAAGATGATCTCCTCCACCTGGTGCCTGCTGGGGCAGTACGACAAGCTGCTGGCTTACTACGACGAGCTGGAAGCCCTGTGGGGCGACGACACCCTGCGCTACGACTTTGCCCTGATGTTGTGCGACCGTGCCACGGCGGCACGCGCCAAGAGCAACTACCAGGCCAGCGACGCCTATATGCAGCGCTATGCCAACCTGCTGACGGCATTGTACGACAGCGACCGGCTGGCCACGGCACAGGACTATGCCGCGCGCTATCAGCTGCAGGAGGAGCGCCTCAACACCGAGCGCGAGGCCAACGCCCGGAAACGTCTGGGAATTGTGGCCCTGTCGTTGGGAGCCCTGATTGTCGTCGCCACGGTGTTCGCCCTGATGCTTACAAAACGCATGCACGACATCAAGAAGAAGAATGCAGCACTCTCAAAGGAGATTGTAGAACGCTTGGAATACAAGGAGCTGTACGAGCAGATCCTTGCCCAGCAGGCAGAAGAGCAGGCCGCACAGCGACGCTACACCCCCGACGAGCTGGCGACGATGTCCGACGTCAGCCTCTTCGAGTATATGCGTGATGTCATTGTCGGCAAGAAGCTCTACGCAGAGCCGTCGTTCGACCGGCAGCAGATAGAGGAGCTCCTCGGCATCAGCAAGGAGCGTATCGGCTCCGCCTTTGCGCAGGGCAGCCCTTATGGCTCGCTCAAGGCCTTCCTCGTGGCGGTGCGTCTTGAATATGCCATCAAGCTGCTCACCGACAATCCCACGATGCCTGTCGCCGAGGTCGCCACCAAGAGCGGTTTCGGCTCCGCCACCGTCTTCAACCGTAATTTCAAGCAGTTGTATACCCTTACCCCCACCGAGTTCCGCGATAAGGAGGTGGCCGCGGCCAAATAGCCTTCCCAGCATCGCCAATGCGACGTGGTGGGGTGTCGTTGCATTGGTCGGGCTGGGAAGCCCGACTGTAGGAGGCGAAGCTTCCCAGCTTCGCCAACATGGTGTGGTGTCGTTGCATTGGTCGGGCTGGGAAGCCCGACCTCCTACAGGGGAGCTTCCCAGCTTCGCCAATAAAAGAATGGGCGTTGTCTATTGAACGGTATCCCCTACGGGGATTTGGATGGGGGGTGGGGGATGGGCGTTGTCTATTGAACGGTATCCCCTACGGGGATTGAGATGGGGGAGAGATTATCGGGTTCCGTGGGTTGACACCCACGGCTAATATATGCCGCCCCTACGGGGCTCGTATGCGGATGGTTGGTTCGCATTGTTCCGTGGGTTGACACCCACGGCTAATATATGCCGCCCCTACGGGGCTACCCTACGGGGATTGGGATGGGGGTGGGGGATGGGCGTTGTCTATTGAACGGTATCCCCTACGGGGATTGGGATGGGGTGGGAAATGGGCGTTGTCTATTGAACGGTATCCCCTACGGGGATTTGGATGGGGTGGGGGATTATCGGGTTCCGTGGGTTTGCACCCACGGCTAATAAGTTTTGTTCTCCGCTTCGCTATCGAAAGCTCCACAGGAGCTTTCTTCACCCCTACGGGGCTACCAAACGGGGCTACCTTACGGGGCTAACATATGGGGGTTGGAATGTGGCTTTTTTTGTATTTTTTTGAGGGAATTTTTGGGCAAATGGTGCCGTATTGGAGGGGTGGAGGGGCTTTTTGAGGCTTTCAGACGGAAAGTTGATTGAAATTTTTAATATGCTGGAAATAAATTTTTCAGTTGGGGGAGGTAATCAACTTTTCGTCTGACGGGATAAACTTATCGTCGTCGACAAAAAATTTTTGTCGTTTTTTTGCTCTGTTTGGGTTTTTATGTGTAATTTTGCATTTTTTAAAAGCGCAATGTGCTTTTAGGGCTTTTTTTAACCCGTATATCGTCTTATTTTTGGATAATTATTTAATTAATATAATGTTAAACCAAATTTTAAAAACATCATGAGGACATTTCTTATGAGTTGCGTGGCACTGCTGGCCATAGCGGCGGCTGCCACGGGGCCCGCAAGGGCACAGTCGAACAGCGAACAGCTGTTCTACACGCTCGACGGCACCCTGACCGGCGGTAGCAACACCTACTACCAACCGAGCGAAATCACCCAGGGCGGCATCACCTGGCAGGTGACGGGCAACACAACGATGAACCCCTGGCGCATCGGCGGCAAGAACCTCAACGCCGTCGACCGCGATGTCTACTGTGAAGGCTCGCTGGACGAGACCATCACGAAGGTGAACCTCGACTTCGGCGACGCCGCCAACATCACCGTCAACTCGGTCACGATGATTGTGGCGAGCGACGCCGCCTTCAACAACGTTATCGAATCGAAGAGTGTGAACTTCTCGACGAACAGTAACGTTGACGTCACGCCTGGCACCGGCATCGAGTGGACGGATGCCTACTACAAGTTCGTGTTCAACGTGTCGGTGGGAAGCAGCAACAAGTTCGTCCAGCTGAAGTCCATCAAGTTCTACTACGACCCGAACACCTCCAGCAGCGCGACGCCGGAGCCCGAGCCGGCGACGGCGCAGCAGCACAAGCTGGACAGCATCCCGGCGGACTGGACGGTGAAGGTGGCCGGCGTGACGCAGACGCTGCAGACCTACGACGGCGGTAACCCGAAGATGCGCTGGCTCGAAATCAACGAGACCGAAAGCGTCAAGCTTATACCCCCCGATTCGGTGAAGAACCGCGTCAAGAGCGTCTGTATCGTGAAGATTGATGACTTCAAGAGTATGCCCCTGACCATGGAGGCCCTCACCGCCGGCACCATCGTGGTGAACAGCCCGAAGAGCGGTATGCAGTACACGCTGAACGGCGGGGCCAAGACGGCCATGAACGCGACGACGACCATCGACGTGGCCGCGGGCGACAAGGTGGCCTTCTACGGCAACGGCACCAGCATCACCTCCTACTACAACACCAAGATTGCCGGCGGCACGGCGCAGGTGAAGGTCTATGGCAACATCATGAGCCTCGTGGACGAGGAGAACTTCGCGACGGCCACCACGTTGAGCGACAACGCCTTCCAGAGTCTTTTCGACGGAAACGCCACCCTTACCGACGCGAGCGAGCTGCTGCTGCCGGCCACGACGCTGGCCAACAACTGCTACCAGTACATGTTCTACGGCTGCAGCGCCCTGACGACGGCCCCCAAGCTGCCCGCCACGACGCTGACCGGAAACTGCTACTACAGAATGTTCTTCAACTGCTCCAACCTCAGCTCCGTGACCTGCCTGGCCACCGACATCACCGCCACGAGCTGCCTCAGCAACTGGCTCCATGGCGTCAGCGCCACGGGCACCTTCACCGCCGCCACCGAGACCGAATGGCCCACAGGTGCCAACGGCATCCCCGAAGGCTGGACCCGTGTGAATCATTAAGATTGTGAATTGTGAATTGTGAATTGTGAATTGTGAAGAGCGAAATTAATTGTGAATTGGTGACTTCTATTAATTGCCCGTAGGGCATTTCTTTCAATAGCAAACATCTAATTATCAACAATTATACCCCGTAGGGGTTTCCTTTAAAACGAATTTATAGAACATCCCAATTGTGAATCGTGAAGAGTGAAGAGTGAAGAATGAAGAATGAAGAATGGAAAAACAAAAAAACAATAATATTATGAATAGAGTAAAACATTACATGATTTTGGTGCTCGCCCTGATGCTATCGGTCGGGGCCTGGGCGCAAGACCACCAGCGGTACACCTCGGCGGTGAACCTGTCTGTTCTGGAGGCGGGCGACACCCTCGCAGAGGGCGCCAGCATCACCGACGACATCGGTGACCCCAGTTGGGACCGTTTTATGAAAGTGACCCAAGACCGTGCCAAAAAGAACGGTGCCCTCGTCACCGGCGCCTGGGGTGAAAGCATTGATATAGCCAGCACCATTGGAGCAGGAGGAGTAATCATCAACGGCAGCGTCAGCTTTACGCCAGTCACCGAAAGTGGTGACGACGGCGATGCCTGGGTGGTCACTTCTCTCGAGGTAGAAGAAGGAGATGCATTAATTAGTATCGCAATCTCCGGCGTCCTTCTCCCCGTTCCCGCCCCCACCGTGGAGGTGACCCGCAACTCTGACACCAACTGGACCTTCACCATGCCCGGCTACAACACGCTGCTGAAGGTTACCTACTTTGAACAGCCGGGCCTTACCTGGTTCTTGGGCACCGGCCCCATGCCTGCCGATGGACTCACTATCACGCGCGGCTTCCATGCCGACGCCATACAGAACATCATGCTCCACACGAGCGATACCTTCTCTCGGGCCCTACAATCTCCCACCAGCACACTGCTTACTGTGCAAAGTACATGGAACGACAATATGGAACCTTTTACTGTCTCCTATATGCCTGGTTTCGTGGATAATGAATCTCTGACCAATGCGCAAGCTTTAGCCATTCCCAACCCCAACCCGTCAGCCGATGCCGCGCTCATCTACAAGTTTTCCGAAGGGATAGCAATGGCGGTTTTGTATGTTAATGGGGATATTGCTCAATATGTTTCACTTTCAGATGTTTATAACGCTGCACAATATGGAGGATTGCAGGTTTACTACACCACCTCTGTCGTCCCCACCCCCGTTGCGCTGCACTACGGCAGCAGCAACCCCGCTGTGGTAAGCTTCAGCAATCCTAACGACATGTCCTCCGTCAGCATTAACGGCGCCGGCGAGGCTGACATCTATGCTGTCTTCGACGGCGACGCCACCTTCCAGTACGACTCCGTGGCCTTCCACCTCACCGTAACCAACCCACCCATCCTCACCCTCGCCAGCAACGATACAGCTATGGGTACCGTGGAGTTACAACCAGTTGACGTCATCCCCTTGGGCAAAGAAATAACCGTGGTGTGGAACGACGGTATGGGTAATTCCATGGAAAATCCATTATTCACCAAAGATGGAGTGTCAGTGACCACTCAAGGTATGCGCCTGGATAGAGCTTTCTATTCGGGATCTTCCAGCATTTTTACCACAAATCTTGGCCATTTTAGGCGTATTGAGATTAACGGTTCGTATGTGAGTGCTGCTGGTGGCGCTGGATGGACAAAAAATGGCAATACTACCATCTGGACGGGAGATAACGATAGCGTGACATTCGCAGCAACCGCATACGAGACCACCATCACATTCACCCTTGATGTGGACATCCTCATCTATCCCGACGGCGTGGCCGTCTTCGATAATGCTAACGTCTTCGGCGTGCTTCCCGGCACTGAGCTCACTGTCATCGCCACCCCGGCGGAGAACCACTACGTGGCCTCGTGGAGCAACGATGCCGCTGTCGACAACATACTCGGCACCACGCAGACCTTCACCATGCCGGACAAGGACACCAACCTCACGGCAAATTTCGCCTCCGTCCCCACCATCACCCTCATCAGCAATAACGCAGCAATGGGTACGGTGGAACCGGACGCTCTTTATATCAATGGTCTGAATACTGGAGCATTGTTCAATAAAATGACCAAGGTGGATAACAACGGACACAATGGTGATTACGGCCAGTGGAATTTCTATAATAATTTTGGCACCCAATATTCATCGCATACTAGCCTGCCGGGCGACGACTGGCTGGTAACCCCCGCCCTAACAGTGGAAGCTGGGCATACCTATGGTGTGAGTTTTTACGTTAATTCTGATTATTTAAGAAACCGTTTTGAGGTGAGGGCCGCTGCCGATAACACTGCTGACGCCCTCTCGTCTGGTTTACAGGTGGTCGATAGTACTGTATTGCAAATGGGAGAATCTCGACTGGCTTATGGTACCTTCACCCCGTCAACAGATGGTGTCTACTATGTCGGTATTCATTCCATCAGCGATTATTTAGATCGCGCTTCTTTTATGGTTCAAAGTTTGTTTATTGATGATATAACATCAGGAGTCACTGGTACTGCAACCGTAGGTACCTACCGTGTGCTGCCCGGCACCGTGGTGACCGTCAACGCCACGCCGGCGGCGAACTACTACGTGGCCTCGTGGAGCAACGACACCGCTGTCGACAATATGTTAGGAGCCAAACAGACCATCACTATGGGCGCCGAGAACATCGTCCTCACCGCCAACTTCGCCACCATTCCCACTCTCACCCTCGCCGCAAACGACACGACGATGGGCTCTGTGGCACTTCAGCTTATTGGCAAAGACAGCACCCTCTACAGCAACGCCCTGAACACACAGGCTTTGTTCAACCAGATGACTGTTTTGGACAAGAATGGACATAACCAAGCAAATGGTCAGTGGAGTTTTGCTAGCGGCTCT
>JAFSQF010000031.1 GCA_017446745.1 Bacteroidales bacterium | reverse complement strand
TGCCTGTGTGGTTAGTTGCCCCTTCGGTGCCATTACTGACCGTTCGTTAGTACTCGACATTATCGACATGTTGAAACAGTCGGAAAACAATTCTAAATACCGTGTCTATGCTGTCATTGCTCCTGCCATTGTCGGACAATGTCGGTTCGGCCGTATCGAACAGGTGGTCACCGCTATCAAGCGACTCGGATTCCATCAGGTCGTGGAAGCTGCCCTCGGTGCCGACATCACCCTGTATACCGAAGCTCGTGAATTCCAGCACAAAGCCTCAGAGAGCGACAGCCCTGTTATGACAACTAGTTGTTGTCCAGCTTTTGTGCGTTTCATAGAGACCAATTTTCCTGAGCTCAAAGACGCCATTTCCACATCGCCCTCACCGATGATTACTACCGCACGTCTTATAAAGCGTAGCGACCCCACCGCTAAAGTTGTCTTTATCGGTCCTTGCGCCGCCAAGAAATTCGAGTATACGCTCGAGAAGACCCAGGGAATGATTGATTGTGTGATGAGCTTTGAAGAGTTGCAGGCATTCCTCGACGCACGTGGAATCGACACAACGCAATGTGAGGACACCCACTTAGACAATGCTTCCTTCTATGGACGTATCTTCGCAAAGAGCGGCGGTATAGCCCAAGGTGTGGTCCATGTGGCCGAAAAGCTGGGGCTGGAAGGGGTGAACCCCTGCGTTATGAACGGAATAGACCAGTGCCGTCAGCATTTAGCCCTGTTGCGAGCCAAGAAAGAGACCGCCAACTTTTTCGAAGGTATGGCCTGCGACGGTGGATGTGTGGGCGGTCCGCTGAGCATTACTCGTTCGCCGAAGAATGTGTTCGACGTTGACAAGTACGGCAACTCCGCCGCCGAAAAAGACATTGACGGTTCGGTAAACCTTTATAAAATGACAATGAAACAATAAATATATATAGCTATGAACGAAAAAATCAGAAAAGACCTTGAGCGCCTGGGCATCACCGGCGTGAAAAATGTCCACTACAACCCCTCCTACGAGGAACTTTTCAATATGGAAATGGACCCTAGCCTGACAGGCTACGACAAAGGTCAGCTGACAGAACTCGGCGCCGTCAATGTGATGACCGGCATCTACACAGGTCGCTCGCCAAAGGACAAATACATCGTGATGGACGAGAACTCGAAGAACACCGTCTGGTGGACTTCAGACGAGTACAAGAACGACAACCACCCGATGAGCGAAGCCGTGTGGGCACAGATGAAAGAACTGGCCCGCAAGGAGCTGTGCGACAAGGAGCTTTTTGTTGTCGATGCATTCTGCGGCGCCAACAAAGACACGCGCATTGCCGTCCGCTTCATCATGGAAGTGGCCTGGCAGGCCCACTTTGTGCGCAACATGTTCATCAAACCCACCGACGATGAACTGAAGACCTTCGAACCGAATTTCACCGTCTACACCGCCAGCAAGGCCAAGGTGGAGAACTACAAAGAACTTGGTCTGAACAGCGAGACCTGCGTGGCCTTCAACGTCAGCAGCCGTGAACAGGTGATTCTCAACACCTGGTACGGCGGCGAGATGAAGAAAGGCATGTTCTCGATGATGAACTACTATCTGCCGCTGCGCGGCATCGCCGCCATGCACTGCTCGGCCAACACCGACATGAAGGGTGAGCACACAGCCATCTTCTTCGGTCTGAGCGGCACCGGCAAGACCACCCTCAGCACCGACCCCAAGCGTCTGCTTATTGGCGACGACGAGCACGGTTGGGACGACGAGGGCGTCTTCAATTTCGAAGGCGGCTGCTACGCCAAGGTCATCAACCTCGACAAAGAGAGCGAGCCTGACATCTACAACGCCATCCGTCGCAACGCTCTGCTCGAAAACGTGACCGTCGACGCCACCGGCAAAATCAATTTCGCCGACAAGAGCGTCACCGAAAACACCCGCGTGAGCTACCCGATAGACCACATCGAGAAAATCGTCCAGCCTGTGCACGGCAAGAGTGCTGGTCCGGCTGCCGAAAACGTCATCTTCCTCAGTGCCGACGCTTTCGGAGTGCTGCCCCCAGTGAGCATTCTCACCCCCGACCAGTGCAAGTACTACTTCCTCAGCGGCTTCACAGCCAAATTGGCCGGCACCGAGCGCGGCATCACCGAACCGACACCGACCTTCAGCGCTTGCTTCGGACAGGCCTTCCTCGAACTGCACCCCACCAAGTATGCCGAGGAACTCGTGAAGCGTATGGAGAAGAGCGGCGCCAAGGCCTATCTGGTAAATACCGGCTGGAACGGCACTGGCAAGCGCATCAGCATCAAGGACACCCGCGGCATCATCGATGCCATCCTCGACGGATCCATCCTCAAGGCCCCCACCAAGAAAATCCCTTACTTCAACTTCGAGGTGCCCACCGCACTGCCTGGCGTCGACCCCAAAATTCTCGACCCGCGCGACACCTATGCCGATGCCGCACAGTGGGATGAGAAGGCCAAGGACCTCTCGTCGCGCTTCATCAAGAATTTCCACAAGTTCACCTACAACGAAGCCGGCAAGGCCCTTGTCTCCGCAGGCCCCCAGCTGTAGTTGCTCTTAGTCCGGCCTGCCGGACAGCACGCATCCCCGCGTGCATAGTCAATAAAATGTAAGGCGTCCCTCCGCTACGAGTTTTGTCCGGAGCACTTGCCGAAACTTCGAGATGGTTGACAGCTCTATCACCGCTGCCAACCATCTCTGTTTAGTAACGACAAAAAATAAGGTGTAATGATGGTGTTATCGAAACGTAACTATAATTCGTGTAAATTCATTTCGCTTGCGAAAAAAATAGTTCAATATTCAGTGTTTCATATCTTGAAAATCATGTAATTCGTGCTAATTCGTGCTAATTCGTAGACCTCAAAAAACAATCGTTTTACCTTTTTTGCGCCTACCCGATTGTATCAACTTATTTTTTACTTATTGCTTAATCGTCATCACTAATATGTAAACTATTTTTGTTCGATTACTTACAATAATACAAGCACAGCTGCGTTATCAATGCATAAAGTTATAACTTATGAAAAATGATCTTATTCGGTTTGACTGGGCCATCAAACGCATCTTGCGCGACAAAGCCAACTACGTAGTGCTTGAAGGTTTGCTTACTGTCATTCTTGGCCGCAAAATTCATATAAAAAACATATTGGAAAGCGAAGGGAATCAGCAAACTGCCAACGACAAATTTAACCGTGTCGACCTCCTCGCCGAGGATGACAGTGGCGTACTTATGCTGTTCGAAATACAGAACGACCGTGAACTGGATTATTTCCATCGCATGACCTATGGCGTCTCCAAAGCCATCACCGAGTACATCAGCCTTGGACAAACTTATGACAAAGTTCGCAAGGTCTATTCTATCAATATTGTATATTTTGACCTCGGCCAAGGCAATGACTATGTTTACGTGGGCAAAACAGATTTCCATGGCCTCCACAATCATGATGATATACTGAAGCTCACAGCAAGTCAGCGCAGGGCTTTTCATTGCGACAGCCCCTCCGACATCTTCCCCGAATATTATTTGCTGCGTGTGGACGAATTTGACAAGGTGGTCACCACACCTCTTGACGAATGGATAAGTTTCCTGAAAACAGGTGAGATTCCTCAAAGCGCAACGGCTCCAGGACTTGCCGAAGCCCGCGAACGCCTACGTTTATCTCAGTTGCCAGATGATGAGCGGAGGCAGTATCTTCGCGATTTGGAAAATCTCAGATACCAACGCAGTGTCATCGAAACAGGACGTTTCGAGGGTCGCATTGAAGGACATGCCGAAGGACGTGCTGAGGGCCTTGCCGAAGGACTCGCTGAGGGTCGCGCAGCGGGACTTGCCGAGGGACGTGCAGCTGGACTTGCCGAGGGCCATGCCGAAGGTCTTGCCGAAGGACATGCCGAGGGGCGTGCTGAGGGTCTTGCCGAGGGACGTGCCGAAGAGAAATATAACAACGCTCGAAACCTTATAGCCAATGGCGTTCCTCTTGATGTCATCTCTAAAAGCCTTAATATTTCTCTCAGTGAATTGAATAACTTGTGACTCATCACTTGACGCGCCCCCCCTCCACCTACAAGCAACGCACCTCCCCACCGCCATGCCCAACCCCCTAGGGGTTTCAGTTCAATAGCCCAAACGCACCTCCCCACCGCTCAGCCCAACCCCATAGAGGTTCCCGTTCAATAGCCAACGCCGATCCCCACAGCCATGCCCAACCCCGTAGGGTTTCCCGTTCAATAGCAAACGCCCAACCCACCATTCGCCCTCAACCCCATAGTGGTTTCCGTTCAATAACAAAAACGCACCTCCCCACCGCCATTCCCAACCCCATAGGGGTTTCCGTTCAATAGCCAACGCCCAACCCACCATTCGCCCACAACCCCATAGGGGTTCCCGTTCAATAGCCAATGTTGATCCCCACCATCCTCGCCCAACCCCGTAGGGGTTCCCGTTCAATATCAAACACACCTCCCCACCGCCTTTCCCAACCCCGTAGGGGTTTCCGTTCAATATCAAACATACATCCTTACCGCTCTACCCAACCCCATGGTGGTTTCCGTTCAATAGCCAACGTCAATCCTCACCATCCCCGCCCAACCCCGTAGGAGAGCATAATCAATAGCCTTTCATCCTTTCATTTTCGATAAATGAATGTGTCAATTCTGACACAGAGGGTTCATATTGAACCATTATGTGCTATTATATTCCCCTGTTTTTCATTATATTCAAAAGAATCTTATCCCAAAAGGACATCAGTGTCAGAAAAATGTGTATATTTGCAGCCGCTTACGCGAGTGAAGTAAGTCTTGCAAGAAAAGCATTGCTAACAATGTCCTGTTATCGAAATTAGGCAAAGTTTCATAAAGGAGGACGGAGCATTTTGCTTTCGCTTGTCGTGTATGCTATTGTTATATCCAGCATACCGTTCAGGCGTGAGATTTGTTCCATGTAGAAGCCTGATGGTTTTTTACCGTTCCTTTATGGGTCTGCCTAAACCCCGATAACAACGGACATGAGCACAAAAGTCTCATGCCTTTCTTATTGTTAAACCATTCCGTTAAGAGGCTTGCGGAGAAGACTGTTTCCAAGATGAAGATATTAGACTTCATAGAGAAAGATGGTGATGGAAAGTATTCCTGCTACAAAACAAAGAAACTGGTCCTTGACACAAATGATCAAGACACACTTGACTATGACGACAAAAAAGCAGTCCAATTAAACAGTGCACAGATTGCAGAATCCGATATGTCTCGAGTTGAAACAGTCTTGATCAGTCCTATGATTAGGAATTTGGCAAGTACGCCATTATTCTCGTATTTTCTTGACGGATCCCGCCATGTATACAAGGTGGACGACATAGCTATTGGAAATCGGATCTTCCCTTTCCTCGCAGGCCAGATTGTTGTGGGTTGTTGTGAAAGAAAAGATAGAGACAGTTTCAAACGACGCTCCGTCACACACAAGGTGTTGCTCTCTTTACCAAGAAATTTTAACTATGAAGATGACAAAGAAATGGATTTCTGCCGCTTGTATTGTGAAAAGATAAATGACGAGCTGGGGAAAAATATCTTCGCTCAAGACCACGGCATTAAAATTGACAAAATACTCCTTTATCCGACAGATGGATCTAAGGATATAACCACAGATAAAAACGGATATAAAAATAGCGGAACAGCCAAGATACAGAATGAAATGACTGATGAAGAACAGTTGATGGTTGCCCAATTGTGCAAAGATAACTGCCTTGATAATGAACATTTCCTCATCAAAGATGGCTCGATTGAGTACAACTCAGGCTATTCAAACCTTTCGACAACAGAATGGAATCAACTTCGTTCCAACTATAGACACGTTGTAGGGGTGTCAAAACTATTTAATCCTGACTTATTGAGAGACTTTAAGGGCCATCGATTGTCGAAAACTATTGCTAACCTGAAACCCTTTGAACGAACAAAGGTGTATAGATATCCAGCATCTGGAAGTCAGTCGGAGTTTGCTATGTGGTATTTGAGACTTCGTAAGAGCGATTTCCGTGAGACTCATTTCTCTGATGTTGTCAAAGTTGAAATGGTATTGGAAGAGAAAGGTGGGGTTCTTGATACTCAGCTCGTAGACCTCATCAGCGCTAATCTCATTCGTGAAGCATATCCCACATGTTACGGAAAAGACAGTCGCTGGGCAAACCATCTCTATCCTGTTTTTCTCACAGAAAGTTTCTGTAAATCGAATTACATTAATCAGAATATTATTCTCAATCTTTTTTGAAATGACCAAGATAATCGGTAAAGTATCCGCAACGGAAAATTCACCATCAACAATAGACGAGTTCTATTTTTGGACGGACAAACGTCAAATATTGAGTCCATTCGATATTGTCAAAGTCGAACACGAATGTAATTCAACGACGTATGGGGTAATTGAAGAGATAAATCATGTGACAGATTCTCCAAGCCATTTTACAAGTTACATTTCAAGTGATTTCGGTGCCATTGAGGACAATGTTGGAAATATGAACCGACTTGGAATGAATTATGTGAAAGTTCGTGTTTCGTGCAATACACAGAACATCTATACCCCTGTGTTAAACGACCGTCGTGTTTCGTTGTGCGATGAAAACGATATCAAGGTCGCATTGGGATTGAGTGAAAATGATGTGCAAAATCCGTTAGTATGCGGATATTTGCAGATGTACCAAGGTGACGCTTCAATAAAAGTGCCCGTCGTTCTCAACTCCCATTTTTTATTAGGACCTGATGGTGCTCATATAAACGTATCAGGAATTTCGGGACTTGCTGCAAAAACATCCTTTTCGATGTTCCTTTTGAAAGCGATTCAGGAAAAATTCCGTACCGAGAACAATGAAACAGTCGCATTCGTCTTTTTTAACGTTAAAGGCCGTGATTTGATGGCGATTGACGAGCCAAATACAGAATTGTCGGGCAAAGATCAAAAGATATATTCTGATCTGGGTCTTTCTGCGCAACCTTTTGAGAACGTCAGGTATTATTATCCATACAGCAAGGATAAATATACGGCTAATGTTCAGAGTTATGCACAACCTGATGATGTGAGCCAACAGATAAAAGCAGGCAAGGCAAAAAAATACAAATTTATATACGAGAATTGTATTGAAAAAATTGATCTTCTGTTGGCAAATGAAGATGATTCAACGGGAACGCTTGAAAGTTGTGTGAATTATATTCTAAATAAACAGGAACCTTTTAATGCTGTCGCTAGTTGGTCCACTTTACTTGAGAAAATTGACGAATGTGCTAAAACAGAGGCCAATGGCGGAAAGAAGAACGAGATTCAAGTAACCAGTTGGAGAAAATTCAAACGTTGTGTGAATAAAGCCATAAAGAACTGTCTTTTTGGGACCAATCTGAATGATGCTACAGCTGAAGTTGATTTGACAGACGAAATAACCAACAACTTGACCAATGGGCAGGTGATGGTAATTGATATTGCACGCCTTGATGATAACGCCCAGAGTTTTGTGTTTGGTAGTGTGGCTAGAGCCATATATGACATGAAGTTGGGAGCAGAACGGGACAATATTCCTGACAAGGTCATTCTCTTTGTCGACGAATTGAACAAGTATGCCTCAAATGATGTTCCAAAGAGTTCCCCAATTCTCCAGCAGTTACTTGATATAGCAGAACGTGGTCGTTCTTTGGGCATAATTTTGTTTTCGGTAGAACAGTTCAGAAGTGCCATTCACGATCGTGTGAAGGGCAACTGTGCCACTCAAGCCTATGGCCGCACCAACGCTATCGAAGTGTCTAAGTCAGACTATCGATACATCCCCAAAGTGTATCAGAATATGATGACTCGATTGAGCCCAGGTGAGTACATCATCTCTAATCCTGCATTACGTTCTCTTGTCAATATAAGATTCCCACGTCCTGCATATAAACAATATCCCAATGGCTAACAAGATGCAAAATATAGATAACCCCGTCATCGGCATCGACCTTTTGAAAATGCTGATGCTACAGCTTTACAGTAATCCCCGCTGTATATATAGAGAGTATATACAAAACGCATTGGATTCAATCAACGAGGCAGTAAAGACAGGAATTCTTGCCCAAGAGAAGGATGGTCGAGTGTCAATTAGTATCACAAAAAACGATATCTGTATTGAGGACAATGGAACAGGTATCCGTAGCGACAAGGCGGTAAAAATCCTTACTGACATTGCCAATAGTGTAAAGAATGGTGTAGATACAGCTGGTCAATTCGGTGTAGGTCGTCTTTCCGGTGGTGGATACTGTGAGGTCCTCGAATTTGAAACAACCTACATGGGAGAGGAAGTCTCTACCATCGTATCTCTTGACACGGAGGCGTTGAGAGAACTAGTTGACAAAAAGAAGGCAGATGTTTCAGCGGAAGAAGCGATGAGAACAATCTGCACATCGAATACTGTTCCTGCGAAGAAGGAAGAACATAAGTTTATTGTGCGTCTAAAGAATGTAATCAATTCGCGCGAGATTCTACTGGATGTTGAAGAAATAAAGAATTATATTACAGAGTACGCTCCAATTGACTATTCTGTACTATTTAATACATTGATAAATAACTGTCCACAAACAGAATTTGTAAAGAAACACAAAAAAATAGACAAAATACGAGTATCTCTAAATGATTATTCCGATATCGAAAAAGGGTATGGAATTAAAGTTTTAGGTACGGATGACCCTATCGAGAAAATTCGGTATTTTGAACTTCCCAAACATCCAAAATTCGGATCTCTTGGATGGGGTTGGTACGCCGTAACTGAGTTCTCTGTTCAGATAAATGAAGAAAAAGATAGTTGTGCTGGAATTAGGTTGCGCAAGCACAATATCTCGTTAGATAAGAACATTCTGAATACCTGTTTTAAGGAAAGCAGGGGTAACAAATATTTTTATGGGGAGATATTCATCACCAATGACAATATTGTTCCCGATAGCGGCAGGCAGGGACTTGCTGCAGGAGAAGAAGCAGATGCCTTAATTGCTGAAATTAAGAAATATTTTTCCGAAACTTTACGCCAGGTTTACTACAGGGCCAATAAAATGAAATCGGCGCTGAATAAAGCAGGGGAAATAGTAGGAAAACTGAATAATCCTGAATTTGCGAGTGCAGTAGGACCTTTGACTAAAAGGCTTCAAGAACACATTGATGATTTCAGAAAGGTAACTGCGCCAGACAACAAAGAGGAAATTAATGATGTTATTGCCATCTACGTCGACAAATATAACTCCGAATTGAAATCAGAGGTAGAAAAACATCTCGTTTCTCAAGAACCAATCGTAGAAAAAGAACCGGATATT
Organism: Bacteroidales bacterium; assembly: GCA_017446745.1. Lineage (GTDB taxonomy): Bacteria > Bacteroidota > Bacteroidia > Bacteroidales > P3 > Colimorpha. The sequence goes on along the minus strand of JAFSQF010000031.1, from coordinate 17,375 downwards.
CTTGATATGGTTGCGGAACCCATGATGAGTGAACCAGTCGAACCCACACCTCCTGCCATACCTCGGAATACTGTTACGCCAGATGTTGCTCCTGAAATAAAACCCACTTCAGTACCACCTTCAAAACAGCCACCAGTCACTCGCATAATACCTACAAACATAACCCCAAAGCAGAAGACACCTCCTCAACCCAAATCTAAAATTGATGAGATATTGTTTTCTCTAGAGGAAAAGAACTATAACCCTGAGCAGGTTGACTTATTGAAAAAAATATTCAGTACCATGCTCGTTGTCTGTCCTTCTTCCCAAAAAAAGAGTGTTATTCAATTGATGACGATAGCAGTGAATAACCTCAAGTGATAAGATGAGACCAAAAGTAAGAAGAAAAGTATTGCTCATAGAGCCCAATTATGCCAACAAATTTCCCCCGATAGGTTTGATGAAAATTTCAACCTATTACAAAAACCGTGGTAATTGGGATGTGGTGTTTTATAAGGGCGATTTGACGGCTTTTGTAATAGAGCGCATCGTAGACAAATGTATTGCTGAACTTGATTTGATTGACAACGCCATCGATTGGGTCATACGAAAAGACAGGATATTTGATTATATCAAAACTCGTAAGCACGAAGCTCTTGAAAGCATCCGATTTGATGAGTCCGAATTTGATTTATTGTTAAGAAGAAAACTCGATGACTACAAGAATTACTATTGGAAAGGAATCTGGAAGCAGGAACCCGAATGGGATCGTGTGTGTGTAACCACATTGTTTACATTTTATTGGGACATTACTGTTGATACAATCAACTTTGCGAAGCTACTTGTAAAAAAGCCTAAGGATTTGAATGTGGGTGGTGTATTGGCATCCATCCAACCAGATAAATTATATGAAGCAACGGGAGTAAAACCATCCGTAGGGGTACTAAATAAACCTGGAGTATTTGATAAAGGAGACACTCAAATTATTGACGAGTTGCCACTCGATTACTCCATTCTTGATGAAATCGACTATAAATATCCAATGTCTAATGCGTTCTATGGCTATATGTCGCGTGGATGTATCCGGCATTGTGCATTCTGCGCTGTCCCCACGCTTGAACCAGTCTATACTCCCTATATTTCGCTTACCGACCGTATCAACGGCATCCGGGAAAGATACGGCGATCAGAAAGACCTGTTGTTGATGGATAATAATGTCCTTGCTTCCGAAAGGTTTGAAGACATTATCAACGAAATCAAATCCTGTGGATTTGAACGAGGAGCCAAGTTCTCACAACCTAATTTACTTGAAATATCAGTAAGAAATCTTCGGGATGGATGGAACGACCGCGCGTATATCCGCAAAACACAGTCGTTGATAAGCGAGTTCTATGAAACGCTTACCAACAAAGAAGAGTCGTATGAGGTTTACAAGATTCTGGAAAAGTATCACATCAAAAAGTTAATCACGTCAAAGAAAGAAAATCTTCTTATCGCATACGAGGAGATTAAACCATATTACGATAAACATTTCCACGCAGGTTTGAAGCAGAGGTATGTAGATTTCAACCAGGGTGTGGATGCTCGTTTGTTTACGGAAGAAAAAGCACGACTTTTGGCTTCTATCGCCATTCGGCCATTGCGCATTGCTTTTGATGATATTAAGACTCGTCCAGCTTACGAAAAAGCAGTCAGGTGGAGTGTGGCAGCGGGTATCAAAGACTTTTCGAACTATCTGCTTTACAATTTTAAGGATGAACCTATTGATCTCTACCGAAGACTTAAGATTAACGTCGACCTATGTGAAGAATTAGGTGTGAGTATTTACTCTTTCCCGATGAAATACCATCCGCTACAGGGTGAGAACAGCCATAATAGAGATTATATTGGCGCACATTGGAATCGCAAGTATATCAGAGCTATTCAGGCAATATTGAATAGTACAAAAGGCAAGGTTGGTAAAGGAGTAGAATTTTTCGGGGAGGCATTTGGCCATACTGAGGAAGAATATTGCGAATTACTAGAAATGCCTGAGACCTTCATCCTTTATCGCTTTTTCTTTAAATGGCTTGATGAAAAGAACGGCCGTGGTACAGAACATTGGAGGGCTCTGTGGCAAAAATGCAAAGCGAAACTAAACTCAGATGAATGGAACGGTGTATTGTCGACAATTCATACAAATGTCTTCAACGGCGACACTATCCTCAACTTTGCGGATGAAGAAGTAAGAGACCTATTACGATACTATGTTGATTCGCGCAAAGATATTATTACACCAGGTACGGAACTTTACAAACTGAAGAAAGAATACGACCAGCACCCAACAAGAAAGTTGAGGAGAAAGGATCGGTATTATGAATGATTTGCAGGAATTTTATAAAAAATTACGAGGTAAACTGTCTGTTAGAGCTATTAATGTTTTGAAAAGAAACAAATTATTTGAGTACTCGGCATTTCTTACAGAAACACTAAAACCAGACTTCTCGTTTATTAGTTTACGTAATTGCGGCAAGAAAACAGCCCAAGAGCTTAATTTTGTATTAGAGAAAATAAGGGAAAGTCAGCCGACAAACATAAAAGATACGTCTGAAATTGTAAATGAAAGTCACTCACAGTTTGAAATCGGGCAAATAATAAAAATCCCTATTGATGAATATAATCTTTCTGCTCGTTCCATCAACTGTCTAAAAAAAGCGAGAATAACCACACTAGGCGAATTGGTGGCATTAGACAAAGATTCAATTCTCAAGATTCCAGCTTTAGGCAAACGTACATTTCAAGAAATAGAGAATCTAGTCATTTCTGAAGGTTGCCATTGGGAAATGGATCTCAGCAAATATCAAATCTTAAATGATACTGAAACACAATATCAAGATCTGAGGCTTTCATTCCTTTCAAAGGTTGATAAGTCTTTTGTCATGTATTTCAAAGTCAAAAAAGGGTACTTTCCGATGTTGTATCTTATATATAAGACACTTGATATTTTGAAGGAATACGAGAGAGATATAATAAAATTATCATGGGGAATTAAGAACTTTTCATTTTTACCATATCACAATACATTAGAAGATTTATCCAAATGGAATGAGGAAACTGTTTTACCCGTATCAATGGCTGAAATAGCTGATTTATATGGTTTAACGCGAGAACGGATTCGCCAAATTCTCGATAGTAGTAAAAAAAAACTAATTGCCAGCAAACTGGTAAAGCAACTGTTTCAATATAAAGATTGGTACATTTATAAAAACGATTTGTTTCAGCCATTCTTATTTAGGGACGACATATCATTTGAAAAAATTGATGCCGAAAAAGGCTATATTGTCGAATATATAAAAGAACATTCAACTGCCAAGTGGATTGACGAGTTTGCAGCAGGGATACCATGTTTTTCAGCTAATTTATACTGTTTTATTTTTCAATTGAATGGTATGAATCCTTATTGGATTGACTTTGACAAGAAAGAATTGAATCCTCGTAATAACTCAAAAAGTGCAGCTATTCCTTATTTGTTTGTTAGCAGCCAATTAAGTAAATTTAACTATAGTAAGGCAATAAAAGAAATACAAAGGTTACAACAAGTTAGAAAGACAGAATGTATAGTAATTCCAATAATCAACTACTTTATAGAAAACGAAACATACTGGAACGGGAACTTAGAATCATACGAAAAAGATCGAGAGAATATTTTGCAATTACTTATTAGATTGGCTCATATTCTTTGCGATGTACAAATAGAAGATAACTGCTTGTTGTTTAAAGCAAACAAGGTGGATTTTTGCAATCTGTTGTTTGGTATCATTAGAGCTTCGGGTAAAATAATGCATCGCGATGTATTATTTTCAAGATTGAAATCCATTTGTCAAGAAAAAGGAATTGGTAATTTTGATTTCACAGAACCTGCACAAATTACTCCTTTCCTCAGGAAAGACTCAAGAGTAGTCTCAATAGGAAAATCATCATATTGGGGATTAAAAGAATGGGGCGAGATGTCAGGAAGTATTCGTGAATTAGCCATGAAACTCATGCACAAATCAAAAGTTCCTATTCAAATAGAGGAACTTGCAAAGAAAGTAATAAAATATCGACCAGATTCCACATTGGATAGTGTAATGACAATAATTAGACAATCTGTTTATACGGGAGAACTTCTTTTGTTTTTTGATGATTATATCGGTTTGCCAAAAAGAAATTATGACGAAAAATATATAATTTATCCTAGGTCTTTTCAGGAGTGGATTGAAGCATTCCACTTTTTTGTATTGAAAAACAAACGCTATCCATATTGCGGACAAAATGGCTATGAAGGTTATCTCTATCGTTGGCATTACAAAGCAACTCAACTGACCGAACTGAAACCTAATGAAATACTTAAAATTGATGCACTCGATAAAGAACTTTCCCATTACCCCCATAATGCAACAGAAAACAAATTTCTTCACAATTGCAATCTTTACAGAAAGTTTGTAGAAGGGAACAATCGTATGCTTAAAGAATCAGATGATAAAGAGCTATTCCATTGGTTTTACTCCGCCAGTCGCAATTACTGTTCGTATAACGATAATCGCAAATTCTATTTTGGCCAACTTCTTCAATATTTGCAAGGTAAATTGTATTAAAAAGGAAGGATTTAAAATACTGAATCCTTTTGTGAGTCACTGCACTAAATGCGTACCGAATGAATGTATTTCGATATTTTCAACAGACTTGATGAAATGTCTTCCAATAAAGGACTCCTCTGGCTACCACGCCATCGCTTTTATTTGCCCCAATGGCGACAGCGGCCTCAAGGTGAAAGATGTGGCATGCACAGTGGACAAGGTGGAGCAATTGGCCAAGATAGATGTCTATTCTTATCTTCCCGACAAAACAGAGGCCGGGGTGGAAAGCCGGTTCGACCTCAAGAAATGGAGGATAGAATGAGTAAGAGCTTGGGGTCTTCGCATTGGCGAAGCTGAAAGCTTCGCCTCCTACATTGAAGCGACAACGACAGCGTGGCTGACGCTCGGAGGCAACAGCCTACTGCGAGAGGTCTATATTTTTGGATAACCTGCGGAAATGTGCCAAAAAAATGACGATTTCCGCAGGCTATCGCGATATGGGGTGCGGGTTATACGGCAAATAGATCTTCAATTGTCACCTGGCTTTGAATGTCGCCACTGTATTCGTTTCTGCGTATCCCGTAGGGGGTTATCATGGTATAGTGGACGGCTTTTTTTGTATGTGTTGACAATTTGAATGCCTGTAGCCTGTTCCTTAGTTTTGCGTCCTCTTTTTTGTTTATGGCGTACTCTGCATCGCTGAATTTGATTTCGCAGAGGTTTACTATCATGTCGTTTCGGTCAATTATCAGGTCTATCTGCGCACCGTCGTATTCTTCGGTTCCTTTTGTGTACCACGAACATGCCGACGCGATGACTCCACTTATCCCCAGAGCCTGTTTGATTTGTGGCAAGTGCCATAGGCACAACCGTTCAAATGCCAATCCCCGCCACGTGTTGTGTAGCGACGTGCCTAATTTGTTTGTCCAGAAATGGTTATCGTGAGCTTTCCTGGTCTTCATATACTGGAAGTAGAACAATGTATAATTGTCCATCAGTTGATAGAGGGCATTTTTCTTGTCCTTGCCGAAAGGGTAGTAGACTCGGATGAAGCTGCATTGCTCCAGATCAGTGAGGGTTTTGTTTAATGTTGCATTATCACTCTTCTTTGTTTGCATTATAAGTTCGTTGCGTGTCATTCCGACTTTTTTTGTGGCTAATGCTGTAATTATGCTGATATGATTCTCTGCATTTTTGAATAGTGATGCATACAACGAACTGAACTCGTTGGCGAGAGGTGCGTTTTCTCCGAAGAAAATCCGGTCGATGTTCTGTGATAGACTTTCTCCTCTCCGCAAGAAACTCCAATAGTAGGGGATTCCTCCCATTATCATATACGCTTCCGCCAATTTTTTGCGGGATAATGTTATACCCATATTTTGGGCGTATTGTTCACAGTCGTGAAGCGAGAACGGTTTGATGTAAAGAAGCATGGTTAGCCTGTTGTGGAGCCCGCCGTGGTTTTTTACTATGTTGTTTATCAGCCAAGATGTTGCACTTCCACATACTATCAAGATGATATCCTTTTCTCTTCGTGCGGTGGCCCAGCCATTCCAAAAATGTTCCAACGCACTGATAAAACTTGATTTCGGTGTGTCCATCCAGGACAACTCATCTAAGAAAATTATTTTTTTCTTTTTGGAGGGCAATGTGCTTATATAATCTTCGAGCAGATGGAATGCTTCAAACCATGTCTTAGGCGTTTTGTCTACTATAAATCCATGATTTTTAAGTGATGCCGCAAATTCGCTTAGCTGTTGCATCCGCGGGGCATTGGCCAGACCGGTATGCTGGAATACTATTTTGTCGGCGTAGGTCTCTCGGATAAGGAATGTTTTCCCTACACGCCGTCGACCGTAGACCACACAGAACTGAGATTCTTCGAGTTCGAGCAATCTGTTTAATTCGTATTGTTCTTGTTTTCTGCCAATTAACATGATTGGTATGGTTTTGTTTTAAAATGCAAAGTTATAAATATTTTTAGATAACCTGCGGAAATGTGCCAAAAAAATGACGATTTCCGCAGGCTATCGCGTTTGGGGAAAGAATATGTCGGTTCTATTTCTCCGTTGTCACAAGCCTTGGTTGACAAAGATAAAATCTTCGCCTCCTGCAAAACGCCTTGGTTGGCAAAGATATAATCTTCGCCTCCTGCACTCGGCTTTGTGTTTTCAGTTCTTGCCGTGCAGCAGCTGGAGGGCTATGACTACCAGCGTGGTGAGGGCTTCGGCAACGGGGATGGCGAGCCAGAGGCCCAGGGGGCCGATGAGGCGAGGGAGGAGCAGGAAAGCGGCAACGAGGAAAATGATGCCGCGGAGGGCGGTGAGGAGAACGGCAAGCCCCGGGCGCTCGATGCTCTGATAGTAGCCCACCATGGTGATGTTCAGCCCCATGAAGATGATGCCGGCGGCATAGTAGGGAAGGCCCTCGGCGGCCAAGCGCCCGGCTCCGGTGTCGCCCTCGAGAAAGATATGCACTATGGTCGGCGCAAGAAAAACGAAGAACGCCGTGATGACGACGCCCATCACGAGGCTCAGACAGATGCTGAGGGCCATGGTCTTATGCACGCGCCCGTCGGCCTGGGCCCCATGGTTGAAACTGATGATGGGCTGCGCCGACGACGAGACGGCGATATACATCATATATATGAGCGGGAACAGGTAGCACGCCACGCTGTAGGCCGACACCCCCTCGGTGCCCAGATGGCGCATGAACATCAGGTTGCCCGTCAGCATCATCACCGACACGGCAAGCTCGCCCACCAGCCCCGACGCTCCCATGCGCATCATGTAGCCCACATTGCGAGCCATCAGCCGCAGGCTCTTGCGCGTCCATTTCAGCCGGTACAGCCTCAGCTGCTTGGCTTGGAACACCATATAGTATACCACCATAATCACTGCCACCAAGCCTCCGATGTCGGTGGCCAGCGACGCCCCCATCAGGCCCCAGCCGCAGGGGAAGATGAAGAGGTAGTCCAGCACGATGTTCACCACCGCCGGAATCATGTTGGCAAGCATGGCATAGCGCGGCGAGCCGTCGAGGCGGATGACGAAGAGGCCTATATTCTCTATCATCATCAGCAGGCAGGTGGGAATAAACCACATATAGTATTCGCGGGCAGGGCCGTAGAGCGTGCCTTTGGCACCCAGCAGCCCCAGGACAATGTCGGGGAAGAGGTAGCAGAACAGGCCCATCAGCAGCGATACCGTCATTCCGGCCAGGAACACCTGGGTCACGTTGATGCGCGCCGCCTTGAGGTTGCCATGCGAAAGGTGGATGGCTGCCACCACGCTGACGCCGGTGCCGAACATTATGCCAAGACCATTGATAAGCATCATGATGGGGCCAATGAGGTTGATGGCGGCAAGGCCGTCGGGGCCTATGCCGTGGCCCACGAAGATGCCGTCGGTGAAGATGAATGCCATGCTGAAAAGCATCCCCAGCAGGGTGGGGAAGAATAGGGAACTGAAGAGTTTGCCGATGTCGGCTTTGCCGAAGTCTATACTGTCGCGCATTTTGAGGTTGAGGTTTTTGGGTTGTTGTATGTATGTTTTATTTCACAATTTTTGCATTTCGCAGGCGGGGACGCCCGCGTACCAAAAGATTGCAGGCGGGGACACCCGCGTACCAAAAGATAGGAGGCGGCGCGGGGGTGCTGTCCGGCGGCGCGGGAAGGGGTCAGTCGCAGAGCACGTAGAGGTCTTCGCGAGGGTTGAGGAATAGGATTGGGATGCGTTGATGGTTGACGATGGTGCGCTCTTCCTGAACGCCGATGAAAAACTCCAGGCCGTCCTTCTCCTTGGTGGTGACCGAAAGGAGCAGGCCGATACCGCTCTCGGCACAGAAACTGAGGGCATTGACATCGGGATAGATTGATTTTGAACTGATGATATGTGGCTGGAAGCCAATGTTCAGGCTGGCGTAGAGCTTGTGGAGCTGCTGCATGTTGGCATACCATTTGCGCTTCAGGAACTCGTCGCTATAGTCGTAGTAGAGCACATGGCTCGTGATATTGCCGAAGCGTGGGAAGTAGCTGGACCAGATGAATTTGTCTTTGCTCTCCTTGCGGAAGTCGACGGTGAAGGCCATGTGGCGGAGCTGCTCGGGGTGGGCGAGGGGCTCCTGGGCCACGAGGAACGCCGTCTTGCACTCGGCGAAGTCCTTAAGCAACGTCTTGGGATGGTTCGCAGTGCGGCGTCGGGCCTTGGGGTCGACGCGGGCCGTCACGGCAACGGCATTCATGAGCGTGGGCAATGCCGTGATAATGGCGCGGCTATCGCCGCGCAGCGCCGCATAGGTGGCACCGGAGGCTCTCAGGCCGCTGCGCTCTATCAGGCCTTGCAGCTCTTGCTCGGCCTCGTCGGTCTGCAGGGGGCTGCGGCGTGGGTCGCAGATGTGCAGCAGGATGATCCCTTTCTTCAGCATCGCGGCAATGAACCGCGCCCAGCTGATTTCGACATCGGTGTTGCCGAAGTCGGTGATGAGGGCTATGATGAATTGGTCTTTTTTCTGTTTCAATTTCAAGTGTGTTATATGTTTGATATGTGGCCCGCTACGGGGCTAATTATCTGATTAATGTGATGTCGCCTTTAAACTGGCTCACTTGGCCGTCCTGACATTTGATGCGGCAGTGGTAGACGTAGACGCCGGGCATGCACCAGTTGTCCTTGTAGCGTCCGTCCCAGCACTGGCCGAAGTCGGTGGCTTCAAACACCTTTTCGCCCCAACGCGTAAAGATGGCTATGCTGAACTCGTCAATCCATTCGCCCGAGAAGCACAGCTGGTCGTTCTTGCCGTCGTTGTTGGGAGTGAATGCATTGGGGATGAAAATGTTCGGTTCGCCGCAGTTCACGCTGATGCAGTTTATCAGCAGGGTGTCGGTATGGGTGCAGCCCACCGAATCGGTCACCACGACCACGAAGAGGGCCGAGTCGTCCAACGTCGCCACGGGGTCGGTAGTGGCCGCGCCGCTGAGGAGGGTCGAGGGGCTCCACCAGTAGCTGCCATGAGGTATGGGGGTGACGTGCAGCGTGGTGCTGTGGCCGCTGAAGACCACGCTGTCGTCGGCCCATACGTGCACCCCGTCGAACGAGTGCTGGATGCCTACCTCCACGCTGTCGCTCTTCTGGCAGCCATAGGCATCGGTGACCGTAACCACTGCCGTGCCTCCGCAAAGGCCGGTGGCGGTGCTGTCCTCCTCGCCCGAGCTCCAGGAGTAGGTGTATGGCTCGTAGCCGCCGTCGGCGTGCACCGTGGCACTGCCGCTGCACTGGTCGGGACAGCTGCTCATCAGATTATAGATGGTGAGGCTAAGGTCTATGTTGTCAAGTATTTCCACCGTGTCGAAGAAAAGGCATCCGTTGAGGTCGGCAACCTGGAGGATGTAGGTGCCCGGACAGAGGTCGGTGCGGCTCGGCGTCGTGGAGCTGTCGTCGAGCCAGAGGAGGCTGTAGGAGGCCGAAGGACCGCTGACGTCGATGCTGATGTTCCCCGAGCAGGTCTCGTGGCATCGTATGTGTTGCACCGTGGCGTTGATGGCGGGCGGCAGTGGGTCGGCAACAGTGAAATCCGTGGTCACCACGCAGCCGTTGCCGTCGCGGAAGACAGAGGTGTAGGTGCCAGCACAGAGGTCGCTGATGCAGCTGTCGTTGCTCCACCCCATACCGAGGTTGCTCCAGTTGTAGTGCAACGGTGGCACGGCCTGGCTGTTGGTTATCACGCAGGCTCCGCCGTCGCACGTGCCGGGGCAGAGAGGCGGAGCCACCCGTAGGCTGTCGACCACTCGGTAGAAACGCACGTGGATGCTGTCGGTCTTGTAGCAACCACGGTCGTCCACCACGTGCATGTAGAGCCATTGGCTCTCGTTTGGCGTGAAGCTGTAGCCGCCCACGCTCATGTCGGCGTTCAGCGTGTCGGCAAGCCAGCGGTTGCTCGACCATTGGAAGCTCAGCCCCGAGCCTTGGGCAACGGCCGAGAGGGTGGTGGGCACCGAGCACGTGAGGGTGTCGCCCACAATGTGGGCTTCGGTCTCGCCCACTTCAACCCATTGGAAGGCGGTGTCGATGCAGTTGCCGTTGTGGATGATAAGGACATAGAGGCCCGGCTGGAAGACCATGGGGTTGGAGATGGTGGGGTCGCTCACCGTGGCGCCAATCCACGTGTAGGTGCAGCCCGGCGAGGGGCGCATGCCTATCTGCAGCGGGCTGCCGGGGCAGGTCTTGAGGGTGTCGAGCTCGATATGGCCGGCACCGAGCACCAGAAGGTCGTGGCTCGCCGTGTCGGTGGGGCGGCAGCCGTCGGCCATGTAGGCCACCAGGCGTATGGTGTAGAGGCCCGGCGTGGCGTAGGTGTGCTCGGGGTTGGTGAGGGTGGAGGTGGTGCCGTCGCCAAAATCCCAGAGGAAGCTGTCGCCGCGCCCGGTGTTGATGAGGCTGACCTGGGCCGGGGCGCAGACTGAGTGGGGGATGACGAACTCGGCCACGGGGAAGTCGTCGGTCAGGTTGATGCGGAAGATGGCGTTGTTGCAGTTGCTGCTGTTGTTGTGCTGGCCATAGGCTCCGGTGGTGACGGGAAAGTCGTCGCCACCCGAGCAGCTGGCGCACACCGACTGGTAGAGGGTGCCATGGCGGTCGAAGCGGCTGGTGCCGCCGTCAACGTGGTCGCCGCCGCTATAGTAGCCGCCGGCCTGGCTGTGAAGCTCGCCGAAAAAGGTGGCGTAGACCAGGGCGTTGGCGTCCATGTCGAGGGCCATGATGTAGAAGTCCTGTCCGTCGGTGCTGTCCTGGTAGGCATCGGGGGTTGTGGTGAGGTTGCTGGTGCCGTGGGTGTTCCACGCGTAGCTGGTGCCGCCGAAGCTGCGCCCCAGGAAGATGCGGCCCCATCCGCTGAGGTAGATGCGGTTGCAGATGTCCACCATGAAGGCCGTGGGCGACAGGTTGGGCTCGCCGCTGCCGTCGCCGAACACGGTGCTCCACACCAGGGTGTCGAGCCCCGGCCGCAGGCGCGCCAGGAACTGCCCGCTCGAGGGGACGTTGTAGTTGGCGTTGTGGATCAGGGTGCTGCCGTAGGCCTCCGTTTGGCCGAAGAGGAAGATGTCGCCGCTCTTGCTGCAGCGCACGAAATAGCTCTGGTCGTAGGCCGTCGAGCCGAAGAGGGTGCTGGCCATCATGGCGCTGCCGTAGTAGGATATCTTGGTGACGAAGCCGTCGGCACTGCCGCCGCAGTAGCTGGTGTGGTAGGCCCCGGGGGTGGTGGGGAAATTGTGCGAGTTGGTGCCGCCGGCAACGACAACGTTGTAGTCGGGGTCGCAGTCGATAGAATAGATGGCGTCGTCCTTGCCGCCACCCAGGTAGGTGCTCCACATCAGGTTCTGAAGGTTGTAGTCGATCTTGAACACCACGCCATCCTGCTGCCCGCCCGGTGTGGGTTGTATGCTGTTGGCCGTCACGGGGAAGTCGGTAGAGAAGGTGGTGCTGCCCACATAGATGTTGTTGAGGTCGTCGGTGATGAGCTCGCCGCGGGCACCGTCGCCATAGTTGTAGTAGAGCGAGTCGTTGCCGAGCATGATGACCTCGTAGGAGAACGCATTGCGGTAGTTAAGGCCGTCGTTGCCAGTCCCTCCCACGTAGGTCGAGGCCTGGAGCTGGCTCCCCGAGCTGTTGAAGCGCGCTATGAAGAGGTCGCTGCCCTGCGGAAAATTGATGGTGGAGGTCCCCTCGTATTGCATCGCTGTGCCACCGTTGAAGGTGGGGTCGTAGGCCCCGGGGGTGGTGGGGAAGTCGGTGGAACCCGTGGTGCCGAAAATCACAAGCTCGTCGAACGAGTTGACGAACATGCTGTGCGGCATGTCGGCGTTCGAGCCGCCAAGATAGGTGGCATAGAGGCGGAAATGGCCGCTGCTGTCGAACTTGAAGATGCCCACGTCGGCGTTGCCGTTGTAGGTGTCGTCGTAAGGCCCCAGCGAGGTGGGATAGCCCACCCCGAACACCAGCCCCGAGGTGTAGGTGTTCTTCTGCGAATCGTAGCACCCCGTGGTGCCCCAGTTGTCGGCAGTGGAGCCGGTGTAGGTCGAGAAATGGAGATAGGGGTCGATGATGAGCGGCAGCGTGGTGTCGTAGTCGCCAAGGCCGAACGTTACGCGGTTGTCTTTAAGGATATAATGTGCGGCGACTTCAACCTGTTGTTCACCCACTATCTGGTAGGCGTAGGGCTTCAGCTCCACGATGTCGAGAACCGAGGTGCGTACTATGAGGTTGCCATTCTGCAGCCTGAGGTTGTCGACGCCTTCGTAGCGCATGGCTATGGCGTCGGGCGAGGCTCCGGGACGTACTATGAAGTCGTATTTCATGGCCTGGGTGGCGGCGTAAAGCCTCAGGTCGATGCCGTCGTAGAGGTCGTGGTAGAGCAGCGAGTTGTAGACCCCAACGCCCGTGGCCCAGCGCGTGGGGTCGTTGCCGATGAAATAGTTCTCGTGGCCGCTCTCGCGGTCGGTGCCCTCCACGCCGGTGGCCCGTGAGCCATCGAAACGAAGCCTATAGGCATGGTGGCGGTATCGGCTCCCGGCATCTCCCGCGCGCCGCGGGTGGTGCAGGTTGGCATTGTCGGGGTGCTGCACCACGAAGGTGAAGCAGTCCTGCTCCACAAAAAGCGTGATGCCGTGCATCTGGGCTCGGAAAAGCACCTCACGCTGCCACTGACCAAGGTTCTCCGAGAACAATATGCGTGCTCCGATGCCTATGGTGTCGCGCTGGTTGCGCGCCTGCAACGCGCTGATAAACACGAATATCAGCGTGAATAATAATGTTTTCTTTATTATATTTGGGATTTTTTTCACAATGCAAAATTACACATTTATCGCGAAATGATTTCTTTTAATCGCGAAAACTTCTTTTTTATCGCGAAAAACTTTCTTAGACAGCCCTGTAGTGGCGGCACATAACAGCCGTGGGTGCAAACCCACGGGATCGATATAACCTAACCCCCTCCGAGCCCCGTAGGGGCGGCATATAATTTACACTATTTGCGTTGTTTCGCTCGCGCCAGCGTGCAGGAGAGGCGTCGGTTAGTCCGCTTAAGGATTTTGTTTGGATTTGTGTTGAGAATTTTTTTGTATTTTTGCAAATTCTTATGATACCTCAGGAGACCATACAACGCATAATGGATGCCACTCATATTGAGGATGTTGTGTCGGAATTCGTTTCGCTGAAGAAACGGGGTGCTAACCTCATCGGCTGCTGTCCGTTCCACAACGAGAAGACACCGTCGTTCAATGTGTCGCCGGCCCGCAACATCTACAAATGCTTCGGATGTGGCGAGAGCGGCAATGCCGTGGGCTTTCTGATGAAGCACGAGAAATACTCCTATCCCGAGGCTCTGCGCTGGCTGGCAAAGAAATACAACATTGAGATCCAGGAGGAGCAGCTGACGCAGGAACAGAAAGAGCGCAACACCGAGCGCGACGCCCTCTACCACGTGTCGGAATTTGCGCAGAAATATTTCGCTCAGCTCCTCACCGAGGACGAGATGGGACGTGCCATAGGCCTCAGCTATTTCCACAACCGTGGGCTTAGCGACCCGGTTATCAAGGAATTTGGACTGGGCTACTGCCTCGAGCAGTGGGACAACTTCACGAAATATGCTCGCCGCAGCGGCTATAGCGACAATGTGTTGCAAAAAACCGGTCTGACCATCTTCACCGACGATGGCAAGTGCTACGACCGCTTCCGCGGTCGCGTCATGTTCCCCATCTATAGCGTCAGCGGACGTGTGCTGGGCTTCTCCGGTCGCATCCTCTCGAAAGAGAAGCAGGCCGCGAAATATGTTAACTCGCCCGACTCCGAGATCTATAATAAGAGCCACATCCTCTATGGCCTCTATCAGGCCCGCACGGCCATTGCGCGCCACGACAAATGCTACCTCGTGGAGGGCAACATCGACGTCATCTCCATGTACCAGTCGGGCGTTGAGAACACCGTGGCGTCGTGCGGCACCTCGTTGACCATCGAGCAGGTGCGCCTTATGCGGCGCTACACCAAGAACGTCACCGTGCTCTACGATGGCGACAAAGCCGGCATCAAGGCCGCCTTCCGCGCCGTCAATATGCTCTTCGAAGAGGGCATGCACGTCCGCGTGGTTCTCTTCCCCGACGACGAAGACCCCGACAGCTACGCCCAGAAGTATGGCTCCACCAAACTGCAGGAATACCTGCGCGACAACGAAACCAACTTCATCCTCTTCAAAACACGCGTCCTTGCCGACGACATCAAGGGCGACCCCATCCGCAAGGCCGAAATACTGAACGACATTGTGCGCACCGTGGCTCTGGTGCCCGACCTCATGGAACGCACCGAATATGTGAAGCAGTGCGCCTCGCTGCTCCATATACCTGAAGTGACACTTCAAAACGAGTTGGCTAAGGTGCTTAACCGCAAGCTTTACGAAGGCTTGCAGCATACGCCCGACCCCAACGACAAGGACCTCCGCGAACCGCCACCGCCAGCTCCGGGACCGCCTCTGGACCCTCCCGGCCCGGACGCACCACCGGAAGCCCCGGACGCCGTCGCTCATCAGCAACAGGCAGCCGCAGCTGCGGTGCGTCAGCAGCAACAGGCTCTGTCGCAAATCTTCAACCCCTCACTGGCTCAGGAAAAACAGATTGTCAGCCTGCTGCTGAACTATGGCAACGAGGTGATTGAACTTGACGGCAAGGACGAGCAGGGCAACGACGTGAAGCTGCCCTACACTGTGGCTCAGGTCATTGTGGGCGACTTGATGAACGACCAGCTGTCGTTCGACGATATCACCTGCCAGGCTATCTTCAACGATTTCGTTCAGCAAGTGGCCGACGGCGCCACCTGCTTCGACATCCAACGCTTTGTGGACCACCCCGACCCGCTGGTGCGCGACATGGCGGTGACACTTATGATGAACTCTTATCAGATCAGCGACAACTGGGCCAAGATGAAGAACATCTATGTGCCCTTGCCCGAGAGCCGCATCAAGGAGGATGTCGCCGAATCGCTCTGGACCTTCAAAGACAAGAAGCTGAAAAAGAAAATGGCCGACATCGACGCTCAGTTCCCCTACGTCAACAACGACGACGACCGCCTTATTCTTATGGCACAGAAAATGGCTCTGGCCGAAACCCTCAGAAAGCTCGACACCAACCTCCACAGGGTTATCACTTGACGAAACACTTCAATGAACCTCCAATCATGGACATCCAAGCTATAAAGAACCGATACGATATTATAGGCAACGACCCTAAACTGATACTTGCAATAAGCAAGGCTATACAGGTGGCTCCCACCGATTTGAGTATCCTCGTCACCGGCGAGAGTGGCGTGGGTAAGGAGGTGTTCGCTCGCATGATCCACGACAACAGCAGCCGCAAGCACAAAAAGCTGGTGTCGGTGAACTGCGGCGCCATCCCCGAAGGCACCATCGAGAGCGAGCTCTTCGGCCACATGAAGGGCTCTTTCACCGGGGCCGAGAAGGACCGCAAGGGCTATTTCGAGGAGGCCGACGGCGGCACCATATTCCTCGACGAGGTCGGCGAACTTCCCCTCGCTATGCAGGTCAAGCTGCTGCGCGTGCTCGAAAACGGCGAGATTATCCCTGTGGGCTCCTCCACGGCACGCAAAATCAACGTCCGCGTGGTAGCCGCCACCAATGTCGACCTCCTGGCGGCCATCCGAAAAGGCTCCTACCGCGAAGACCTCTACTACCGCCTGAACCAAATATCCATAACCATACCTCCTCTCCGGCAACGCAAGGACGATATTGTTTTGCTCTTCCGAAAGTTCGCTTCCGATGTGGCCGAGAAGTACCACATGCCTCTGCTGCGCCTCTCCGACGATGGCCGGCAGTACCTGATGGACTACCCCTGGTATGGCAACGTCCGCGAATTGAAGAACGTCACCGAACAGATTGCCGTGGTGGAGTCGGAACGTCTCATCACGAGCGAGGTACTGCAGAACTACATCCATCACCAACCCGACGAGAAACTGCCGGTGCTGTTCCACAACGAAGCCTCGTCGCAACAGCTGATCTCCGACCGCGAGTTGCTTCTCAAAGCCCTCTCGATGGGCCAGATGATCAACGAGATGCGCAACGAGATCAACAACCTGAAGCAGATGGTGTCGCAACTGGCAGCCCATAGCCCACATGTCGCCGCCCCCGACCGGACAGCACCGGATTACTACGACGGCGAGAAATTCTATCAGCTCGAGACGCACTCCGCAGCCCACCCGTCGCATTTCGATTTCCAACGCCCCGACGAGGAGGCCGAGGAGGTGGAATTCCAGGATTCCGAAGTGGTGGACAATGAACCTATCTCGCTCTCCGACCGCGAGCGGACGGCAATCATCAAGGCCCTGGAACGCCACCACGGCCGCCGTCGCCCAGCAGCTCAGGATCTCGGCATCTCGGAACGTACTCTCTACCGCAAAATCAAGGAATACGACCTGGAATAACCTTCCCCCAATCCCCGTAGGGGTGAAGAAAGAGCCAGTGGCTCTTTCGATAGCGAAGCGTAGAACAAAAATATAACAGCCGTGGGTGCAAACCCACGGAACCCGATAATCTCTCCCCCATCCCAATCCCCGTAGGGGATACCGTTCAATAGACAACGCCCTACCACTCCACTCCTCTTCTCCCAATCCCCGTAGGGGATACCTTTCAATAGACAACGCCCTACCACTCCACTCCTCTTCTCCCAATCCCCGTAGGGGATACCGTTCAATAGACAACGCCCTACCACTCCACTCCTCTTCTCCCAATCCCCGTAGGGGATACCGT
>JAFSQF010000030.1 GCA_017446745.1 Bacteroidales bacterium | reverse complement strand
GTGTTGCTTTTGCCAATAGGTTTTGTGAAGCTTTGAGATGGTGGCGCGACCGTTGACAAATGTAGCCTGCTCGGCATCGATTTTCTCCACGCCGAAGAGCGACTGGTTGGCTGCGTCGTACCAAAAGATACCAAGTTTGGGTTTGCCGTTGTCGAGGAACGGTGCCATCGAGCCGACGAGGCTTTGGTGTTCCTCGCCGTTGGTGTGATTGATTCCGTTGTTGTCTTTAGTCATAATATCGTTATAACGCTGTTAGTCTGAAAATATTGCTTTTTGCGGGAGCGAAGTGAAGAAAGTCCAGTGGACTTGGTGACCAAAGGGAACAAAGTCGTTAAAAACTTGGTGACCAAATGGAACAAAGTCGTTAAAAACTTGGTGACCAAAGGGAACAAAGTCGTTAAAAACTTGGTGACCAAAGGGAACAAAGTCGTTAAAAACTTTCGATAGCGTAGCGGAGTGGTGTGCCCGTCGGCTAGCCGACAACTAAAGGCAGAAGACTGAGATGTTCATTGATTTTTATCTTTTTTTGCCTCCATAAAGCCAATTGTGTTCTATATATCTGCTGGCTTCGGGATTCTTTTTGCTGACTTCAATTGTGATGGTATCTCCAATTTTATGGTCGCCGTAGTCAGACTTGTTGAAAAAGTCGTCGTCGTTTGTGTATGTTTTGCCATCCATTCGTGTATTTTCACCGCGCTCGTGTGCGACGCCCCGCAGAAGACTGAGATGTGCATATATTGCGATAATTATTCTTGTGTTTGGGGCAGAACAAGGTATTTGGGGTCAATACGGTTGGTGTCACGATAAAACCAGCAAAGTCCATCAAGACCCTCGGCTTTCATAGGTTGACGTTCTACTATATTTGTTGAAATATTAACCCCTTCGACATTCCAATATGGGATATGTTCACCATGACCGACTAGGGGACAACATCCGTTCGCAAATGTCAAATCAAACAGGTATTTTCTTCCTTTCTTTATTGTCGTTCCATCGCATTCGCGACCAGACGCAAAACTGACAATCTGCATTTCGACCTTCCTTTCCCGATAATCTTTGCCATATAATAATCCAAGTTGCCTGTCATACGTGGTGTCGACGACCTCTACTGTTATGACATAGTATTGCTTGTCCCCGACTTGATATTTGTTACTGATTTTTGTTACCTTGCATTGAATCTCAAATTCCCAAGGTTCAACTTCATTCGTCATGTCAAAGGCAATAGAAGAGATATCACTCTGTGCCATAACGGTGACGGTAAAGACGAGGAGTGCCGCGCAAAGCATCAATGTCTTCTTCATTGTCTGTCTGTGTTTATTGTTTTACTTCATTTTATTGTTTCATACGGTCATTTTCACCGCGCACGGGAGCGACGCCCCGCAGAAGACTGCTATGTGCATGATGTTAATACTGTGATACCGTTTCCCCAAACATTGAATTGGACGGATTATCCTTCTCGTAGGTTATCTTGATAGTGTGGCCGACCCTCATATTGTTGGTTTCTCTTTCTTTAGTACTTTCATATATTTTACCATGGTACAAAGAGTCTCCAACGTAGTAGTCGTAATATACCGGTCCTGTATGTGCATATCGACCTCTCAAGAATCCCTTCCTTCCTATCTTAGTAATGACGGCCTCTGTCTCGACTGGGTTGTCCTTAATCTGATTCCGCCGTATGTGATTGTCGTGGATTATAACAATAAAATAAATGATTAACACAAAGTAAATCACCAAGAAAGCATAAGCCCGGCCATCCTTCAACAGTTTGACGAAAGACTTGCCTTTACCTTTCTTGTTCTCCGCCGGATACGTTGGGCGTCTGTCCTTGTTATGTCCCATTGTTATGTGATAAGTAACCGGTCAAATTTAATTGACATTTATGATAATTCACCTGCATTTACCGACATGCACGTTCTATAAATATTATTTATGATAATTGCTGGTCATTTATGGCAATTGCTGTTCAGAGAAAATGAAAGTTAATTTAGGTCAGCCACTTAATTGTTCTTGTTTCATTCGTGCAATTTCATTGTGCAACGTGAAGTGAATTAGAAATCGATATGAAATTTAAGTATTTTGTCTTGCTCAAGCAACAGCTCCGTTTGGTTGTAATCGTTATTGTTTACCAAGACCGATACGGTGTCGCCAATGTACAGTCTCTTGTAGGTGTCATAGTCAATCTGGTCCGAACTATTGTAGGTGCCTCCGTTCACAGAGTATTCATAGACAGCTTCGTATTTAGTAGACCCGATTTTTCCGCCGAAGAATGGCCTCACGTCGGTGATGACTGCCTTGACAGTCATAGCATTGTCGTGGTCGAAATTTCCCCTCTCGCATTTGGCTATCGAAACGACGATGCCACACAGCACGGCGAGTATCAAGATAACTTTCTTTATATTGCTTTTCTTCTTGGTCGATTTCTTCTTCGGAGGTGCTTTTTTCATATACCTTTTATATTATATGATTTGCATCAATCTTTCGGCGTGGATTTGTTGCGGCGCGGGTTATTCCTTGCGCTTGCGCTCGGCCTCGTCTTCCTTGACCGCGGCCTTTATCTGCTCATGGCCTTGGTCGATAAACCACCAAAGGATGGTAAAGACAACTCCGCTTACCAATCCGCCAATAACAGCACTGCGTAGTCCGTCATGGTCGAACAATATGTTCACAAGGAAATCTACCAATGTGAATACGCCAAACAGAAACAGGTAGTATGCCCAGTTCTTTTTCTTGAATAGTTTCATATTTCTATTGTTTATTAATCTTGGTAGGCTCTAAAAAATGGTTATTTTTGTTTTCTGGCTTAGGCGGAGAGCCTAGTTTAACTGCTTCGCTAGACTTTTTAAGTTTGTCTTCCATTTCTCGTGCTCTACCAACGGAGCCAGTCGCCCCGTTTCATCAGTTTGTCAATCAGGGTCGCCTTGGTCACGGGCTTCTGTATCTCGAAGATGCCGGAGGGGTTGATGAAGCCGTGCGTGTCGCCGATACGGGCATAGGCAAGACCTTCGGAGAAGGAGTGCAGATTATCGAAACGGACATCGATGATGAGGTTGCCCGCCTTGTCGATGGCACCGCTTTTGTTGCCAATCTTGACGATGGAGCGTCCTTCAATGAGGGTGTCGACATGGTCGAATCTCTCGCCGAGCAGCACCACGTCGTGACCGTCGTGGTCGATGAAGCGCCATTTGCCCTCTTTCTTCGCTGGCGCCAACCCTTCGGAGAAGGACTCGGTCTCGTCGAATTCGGGTGCTATGGCGAATTTGCCTTCCTTGTTGACGAACCCGCACTTGTCCCCGTCGTTAACGACGACAGGCATAAGGTCTTCCTCGAAGGTGTAGGCAAAGCTGAACTTTGGCTTTATCACCATCTTACCGGTCTTGTCGATGGCACCGTATCGCCAATCGCCATCTCCAACGATGAATTCGGCGGCCGCCAGCCCGCAGGAGAAGTTCTCCACGTCGGTACAGTCCTCGCCGAGTTCTGCGAGGACTCTGCCATTCCTGTCTATGATGTGGAAGCCGTCGCCGATAGAGCATGCTGCCACTCCCTCGGTGAAGGCATCGGCGAAGTCGTACTGCGGCTTGATCACCATCTTGCCGTAGCGGTCGATGAAACCGTACTTATTGTTGACCTCGACGGCCGCCAGCCCCTCAGAGAAGCCGGATGCCGCGGTGTACTGCGGCGCGATGGCAACATGTCCTTGCCGGTCGATGTATCCCCATTTGTTCTTTATCAACACCGCCGCAAGCCCGTCAGAGAAGAGCCAGGGGGATCCTGCCAAACTGTTCTTCATAGGCTATTCTTTTTGCCAACGTTTGAGCTGGGGGAAGTACTGGCGGAGCTGCTCGCGGTATTGTAGGTCTTGAAGGTGTGGCTGAGTTTTCCATACATGGCCCATTTTGTCGTGACCCGGTTTTGTTTCGGTTGGTTCATATTTTCTTGTTATATTTGTTGATGAAGTTTCTGTTTCGAAAAAAAATATTCTGTTTTCCCTATATGTAGCATGTTTTGCTCTTTTTTTACAGGAAGCAGTTTTTTTTCACATCTTTGTAAAAGGGTCGGATATATTAGACCAGCGTATCGATAGCACTCGTAGTCGGTGCGCTGGCTTTTGGTGCAGCCGAGAGGTATGCCTGTCGGCTCAGAAGCGGATGCCGCCGGGGAGGGCGACGAAGGCGTCGCTGTGGGCGAGGGTGTGTTCCTCCTGGGCGATGCGGCGGCCGAGGACGGCGGCGGCCTCGACGATTTCCTTGTTGCGCGGCAGCGACGAGCCGCAGAAGGCTGCTATGTTCATTTGCCGTCCACTCTCGGTTTGACTTTGGCCTTGGGCTTCACGTAGAAGTGCGGCACAATCTGTCGGGCTGTCAGGTCGACGGTGATGGAGTCGTTGAAGTCGGTGCCGTAGCGTTTGGCCCGCGTTTCCGGCGACTGGTCGTATTTGTAGATATGCTCAGGTTTGTCGTCGATGGTGACAACAAGGTACGACGGGCTCTTTGGTCTGATTCCGCCGGTGGAGCGAATATAGTACGATTCGACCTCAAGGTCGTTCCATTCGCGCTCGCTGCCGATTCCGGCATAGACGGTGACAATGAGCGCGGCATACACAATCACCACAAAGCCGAAGAAATACTTGCCGAAGGTCTGGAACCGGCCTTTGTAGGCGTAGAGGAATATTCCGAGAAAGAGGCAGATGCCACCCGCAAGCGCTACATACGTGAACCACGGCAAGGTGACGATGTACTGCCGCGTCGTGAAAACCATCACCACCAGTATCACCAGTGACGCCACGGAGATGGCCTGAACCAGCGGCGGCTGGCTCCTCAGCTTCTCCCAGTCGAGAATAGAGTTCTTGTTATTATTTTTCATCTTCAATCCGTTGTTTCTCTTCGACGTAGGCGTTCAGCTGGTCGACTTTGTGTGATAGTTGTTCGTAACGGAGGTTGGACAGCTGCATAGAAGCCACAGCGTGACGTATGGCGACGAAAGCTCGCATAATGTTGATGTTGACTTGTACGGCGGTTTTGCTCCTTAACATCCCCGACAGCATTGCAACGCCTTCTTCTGTAAATGCGAATGGCAGATATTTGCTATGTTGGCCACGGCCACTCTTTATGGTGCCATTTTGGCATCTTAAAGCATCATACTCGTCACGAGTAAGTTCAAACATAAAATCTTCTGGGAAACGGTCAATGTTTCTTCGCACCTGCCTTTTGAGTTGGCTGACTTCCACCTCGTAAAGTTCCGCCAAGTCGCTGTCGAGCATAACTTTCTGCCCTCTGAGTTCATAGATGGCTTATTTGATGCTGTCGACTTGTTTGCCGTCATGTGTGATTAAATCATTGCTCATAAGTTGCGTTTTTCCTGTTGCCTTCTTTGAACTCATGTGTATAGTAACAATTATTCCAACCAGTGCAATGCTCGATTGATTATTTGTTCATACCATGTTTTTTCATTGTCGGCATGCTTCGCAATTTGATTAGAAGTCTCAAAGAATGCCCTCACTTGCTTTGGATTGGGAGTATAATCCACCTTGTAAGAGTCTTCTACCATCTTTTGAAACACATTAAGTGGCAAAGGTATGATGGTGGATTTCCCTCCGTACATGGCAAGGTTCAGATGATGGAGTGTGTAGAAATGGCTAATGCAAGCTTCGTTGATAGATGGTGCAACGAACAAGCAATAGCATGGTTTACCAGTGGCGGTTTTCAACTTACCAAGGTGTCGTGTAACAGGTTCACCCTCCATCTCGTATTGACGCTGACCTGTTGACATTGTTACTTCGACACAGACGAAATATTCGCCATAGTCACAGATAATGTCGGCCATGTTGCCGGAGGCGGTTGACAAAGGCTTACCATAATCATCAAAGTTTAGATTGGCCTTTATCTCACCACCATCAAGCATCGTCATCGCCCTCCATGTATTCCATTCCAACATGAGCGGATTATCATACAATTCGTTGTTTGTAATCTGCTCATAGGTTTTCTGAATGTCATCGTATAAGCGGTAGTCCTTTATTTCTGCGACCTGCGCCGTCAATGATTCTTCTTTACGCTGTGCAAGCAAGTCGGCCAACATGTCTTTTAGTTCAAGCAATGTTAATTTAGCAGGTATAGCCACTCCTGGGAAATCAGTTTGAATCTTCATGACAAGTTGTCGTTTGTTGTCAGTTAGTAGTTTTGGAGTTGTCGCATTGCCAAGATAGATGGCATATTCAGTTTCCGTGGCGAATGATATTGGCTCCCGGGGAACTGTGCGCAGAATGTAATCTACATCGGCTATTCTCTCAGGCACAATTGAAAGTGACTTGCCAATGTGTGATACTGCTACAAGCCCAGTTGCACGGAGATAGCGGAAACAAGCGTCTGCGTAGTCTCGCATATTGCTGGCTTGTGTGCGTAGGAATTTGGCAAGCGATCTGTCTCTGCTTTCGCGAGTCTTTGTTTCACCTCGAGCGATACGCTCTTGATATATTTGTGTAAGTTCGTTATATAAGTATTCTGTCTTGAACACTCGATAGTTGCCAGTGTTCTCGGCTTTGGCTATACGGAATGCCTCAATCTTTCCAACAATTTCATCGAAATCGTGATAGTCGGTCAACTGCATCCCGAATATCTGCAACTCATCGAATTTTAAAGTCCCCATTGTCCGTACGAGGCGCAACATTTCAAGATATGGTTTCACACAGAAAGAAGCAGCTTTGACCGTCGGTATATGATAGGGTGAGGGTAATTGAAATTTCAGCATTTGGCGGAGGAACACTTCATCCTTGCGCTTGGCAGTCAGTAATTGTTCCCCAGCTGGAGTGAGTTCGTATATGCCAATATGGTTATAATCTGGAATCACATATCCGAATGATTTTGGAGCAAAACGAAGCCTTTCGTCATCGCGAACTCTGTTTGGGAGGTCGTATGGCGAAAAGAAAGAATCAAACCAACACTCCCAAATATCTATTAGGGTTTCGTATTGTTCATTAGTCATCATAGAAATAGTTTGGATTCTATTTTGTTTTTTCGTGCTGTTGTTTCGTATAGCTCAACGATGTCATCATAGTTAACGAAACGAAATCTATCTTTCTGTGGCTGGTAAATTTCAAGTTCAATAGTTTGCAGGTATTTATCGTGATGTTTCTCTGGAGCGACAATATAGAATTCCGTAATAAAATTTTTAAGTTGAAGGCTTCTGTTGAAAGCCCCATTGAGTGTTCCTATGCTATCCACCACTTCAAATATTTTTTTCGGGAATGTATAACCTGTCTTGTTGAACCAAATCACGTCAATTCGTTTTGCTTCGGAGATTATCCCTTCGTACGAGAATTGTGGTATTTCCTGAATAGTTGCAAAATTGTTCAAATGAAGGTTATCTCGGTATGTTGCCGATGGATCCGCAGTGTATGTCAAATAATCATTAAAGTTTCCTAGTTCAAGACAGATGCCTTCTATGTAGGAGTGCATACGGATAGCATCATTTGCTTTGGGCTTTTGTTCTTCGTGGTATTCTTTTAAAGCGTAAATGCTCAAACCAATTTTCTTGAAACGCCTATTGTTGCGTATCTCGCGATAAAGAACCCCACGTAGTCCCGCCTCCCATTCATTGGAATCTTTAGCTGTGGGATAGTATTTAGTAATGTTTTGGTAAATAATGTCAAGGCTTGCAGTGCCATTATTATCCTCCATTACCTTGGCGATAGCTTCGACCTTTGTCATGATTCTATATTCAGTTTCAAAAGCAATTAATTTTCTTCTCCATTTGGTTCGATTTCATTGTATTGAGCACGCAAATGATAGTATAGCTCCTCGTTCTTGTCTTCAACACGTTCATTGGGATGCATGGCTTTTAGCCTGTCAAATTCTTCTCGGTTTAGTGCATATAAGTGTTCTATTTCGTCAAGTTCTCGACGTAATGAATAATAGTTATCGCGCACCCCCAAATAGAATTGCATCAATTGAGGGTTAATATCATTAATTACTGCTTCACGAGGCTCTAGGTGAAAGAAAAGAGCACCACCACCAAAGAACGGTTCAAAATACCGTCCTCGGAAGCGTGGAATTTGCCACATAATGGCTGGTATCTCTTTACTCTTCCCGCCTCTGTATTTTATCATCGGCTTTAGTCCCATATGGCATTAATATTTATTCTTTGGAAGTTGTGGAGGCCTCTCGACCTCCACAACTTGGGTTTGGGCGGATGATTACATCTCGCTCAGTTTCTTGTAGCCTTCATAGCTCAACTTGGCATTGCGTTCGGTTGCGACGAAGAGTTGCTCATTTACATTGTCTCTATTTTTACGGGTATTCGTAGCCTTTGGTACTTCGGCCTCCTGGGAGAAGGTCTTCATCAGCGAGTTGCTCACTTCGTTAGATTTAAATTTTATAGGTGTTCGCAGCCTTTGGCAGTAGCGGACCTCGCCCATGATGTGAGTTGCGGAAGTTGAACGCAGCGCCAAGCATGCTTGAGCATTGCCGAAATGTAGCAGCGTAGGCGTAGCCAAGTCGCGGTGCCGTGGCTGCGAACACCTTATTCCAAAATTAAATGCAGTGAGCAACTTGCTGCAGTCGGGCTCTGCCGACGACTTCCCCTGACCACAGGGGGCCGCAGAAAGAAGTCTTCGTCGCCGCAGCGGAAGGTGGGCAAACTGTGCGTAGGAACCAGAAAAAGCTTTCCGCTTTCGATCATCAACATGCGGGGTGCACCGGCGGCTATGCCGACGGTATAGTCCTGCATCAACGACAGCAGAGGACGGCCCCAGCGGGTATCCTTTCTTTTGCCATTCATTATAAAGCAATATTTCCATTCCTATTTGATAACGCCATTTTTATAAAACCCTAAATTCCGCAAACGCGGTTTTAACAACATGGGCAACAGATTGTTGGTAACTTTATAGGCAAACCGTCGCCCATGTCAGGAATTGTTCGTATCTTTGCATTGAATTTAAAAACAAAAAAATAGAACGTTTTCGTTAAGCCAAATGGCCAAAGGGAGCTTGCTCACTTTGGCATGGCAAGAAAACGGCACCTTGAAAAGGAACAATTATGGGTGCAAAGATACAAATAAAAGACGATTCGATATACAGTTTTGGCGGTTTTTATTTCTGCATAGACCATTTTTGTAAAATCGGGCTCTTAAATATCATAGATAACATATTTAGTATTAGAGGTAAATGTGCCAAGTACAGTTATTCTGAGATTTTTGAAACTATGATGGCCATATACCTCACAGGAATGTCCAGAATCGAAGATGTCCATAGACGTTCAGCCCAATTTTCTGAAAAATCGCAAGGTTACAAGCTGTGCAGCCCCGACACGATACTATCTTAGGCTTAAACCCGTCAGATGCTCCTAAAAAAATTACCAGAACAAATGTTAAAAATGTTTGCGGATTATAGGTTATCTTGAATTACTATGAGTAAGATGCCGCTGCCATGGCCGTTCCCTTGATAATATCTCGTCGTTCCATCGGTTGCACTCACCACACTGTTCACCACAAGCCAAATTATATTTGTCCAGTTAAATTTATTGTTGTAATTTTGCAACCTGAAAAACAACATCAAATGGAGACAAGAACACATTCAACCCCAAAGGATAATCAGATGATTGTGACGATTGAAGATGGTGCTGCAGCATCTGAAATTCGCAAAGCCTTGCTCCTCATTCGCGGAGTGGCATCGGTAAAAATGGTACGCAATGCTGCCGTTATTACTCCCGCTTTGCGAACCATGATTAGTAAAGCCCGAAAAGAATCTTCCGATGGTGAAACTATTCTTTGCTCCTCGCCGGAGGAAATGCAGCGATACTTCGATAGCCTATGACCTATTCTGTTGAATTCTCTAAGGCAGCCGACAGGACTCTGTGCAAGTGGAAAAAGTCGAACCCTGTACTGTTCAAGAAAGCCACTAAAGTCCTCTATGATATAATGCAACATCCGCGTACTGGCATAGGACATCCTGAAGCATTGGTAGGAGGCAATGACATCACTTGGTCTCGTCATATCACTGCTAATGACCGCATAATCTATGATATATATGACGAGAGAGTAACTGTATTGATAATCCAAGCAGAATCGCACTACAGAGATAAATAAACTACCCATTTTTATTTTTGCAGTCGATAAAAATAACGCTGATAATATTATAATATATTTAATAACAATATAATACTATAGAAATTATGACAAAAGAAGAAGCACTGAAAATGTTCGCCCAGTATGGCGCCGGTTGGTTTGGCAACAGCAAACAGCATTTCGCTTTCTCGGCCTATTGCCGTCTGCAGGGCTGGAACAAGTTGGCCGACAAATGGAAAGAAGAGGCCGAGGAAGAGTGGGACGAGGCCGAAGAGGTCCTCAACCGTCTTGTGGAGCTGGGATGCAAACCCGCCGACCTCCAGGAGGCAATGAAAACCATCGAGTTCCCCTTCTACGACGACCCCAAGCAGCAAATCGAGAGCGACTACAACCCCGAGGCCGTGAAGCAGCTGAGTATATTGGCCGAGGCCTTCAAGGACGACTATCCCACGCAGAAGCTCATCTACAAATGGATTGACGGCGAGACCGAGCACATGGCTTGGGAAGCCCAGTACCTCAACTATATCGACAAACTGGGCTACGAAAATTTCCTCATCGAAATGATGTAATTCTGCCATCCTGCTGTCCTGGACAGCATTCGTCCCGGACAGCACCCGTCCCCGCGTTCATTCCTCTGCCGGATAGCTCGCGGGGACGCGTGCTTCTGAGCGTTGGTACGCGGGCGTCCCCGCCTGCGATGATATTCAGCTTGGAATATATAATCAACGAATAACAACAAAGAAACAACAAATTAAGACTACCTGTCAAACACTATAATGTAAACTATCCAGTCTATGTTGCAAACACTAACTGTCAAAGGCCTTCGTTGCGAACATTGCGAGGCCAAAGTGGAAAAAGCCCTTATGAAACTCGACGGCGTGAACAGCGCCAAGGCCAATCGCGAGAATAACGCCGTTGTGGTGGACTTCAACCCCGATGTTGTACCCGCCGACGAACTGCGCGAAACTATCGAGGACTGCGGCTACGAGGCATCGCTATGACCGAACGACGCTCTTTCCCCGTGGTGGGCATGATGTGCGCCGCCTGCTCCGCCAATGTCGAACGCCGTCTGCGGCAGCTGAACGGCGTCTCCGACGTGTCGGTGTCGCTGCCCGGACGCTCAGCGATGGTCGACTTCGACCCCGCTGTCGTAACCCCCGACGACATGCGGCAGGCTGTCGCCGCCGCCGGCTATGAGCTGGTCACAGACTCCACGACAGATGTCGACGACATCCAACGACGCGACTTCATAAGCCTGCGTCGCCGTATGCTCTTCTCCTGGCTTTTCGCCGCAGCGGTGATGATGCTCTCGATGCATTGGATTAGGCTCGGGCCGCACCTCGTCGGAAACCTTGTCTCTATGGCTCTGGCGGCCACAAGCATGCTCCTCTGTGGCCGCCAGTTCTATGCTGTGGCTTGGCGCCAGCTAATGCATCGCTCGGCAAATATGGACACCCTGGTGGCCCTCTCCACCGGCATAGCATTCCTCTTCAGTACCTATCTGACTTTCACAGGAGCTGATCATACATGGTTTGATTCCACTACAATGATTATCAGCTTCGTGCTTACCGGTCGCCTGCTCGAAGAACGCGCCAAGAACAGCACCTCGTCGTCCATCCGCGCCCTGATGGGGCTACAACCCAAGACGGCTCATCTTGTAAATATCGACGACGACACCACCTCCGACGTCCCCATCGCCACGCTCCAGCCGCGCAACCTAGTAGAGGTGCGCGCCGGCGAGGCTATCCCCGTCGACGGCGTGGTGCGCGCCGGCAATGCCGCCGTCGACGAAAGCATGATAACCGGCGAACCTGTGGCGGTACCGAAACACAAAGGCGACCGTCTGCTGGCCGGCACCATCGTGCGTCAGGGATCTCTGCGCATGAGGGCACAGCAGGTGGGCGAGGCTACCGTCCTCTCCGGCATCATTCGCATGGTGCAGCAGGCCCAGAGCAGCAAGGCCCCCGTGCAACGCTCCGTCGACAAGGTGGCCCTCGTTTTCGTACCCTCTGTCCTGGCCATCGCCGTAGTCACCTTCATCGTGTGGATGCTCGCCGAGGGCAACCTGCAGCATGCTCTCATCTCTGCCGTGTCGGTGCTGGTCATCGCTTGCCCCTGCGCCATGGGGCTCGCCACTCCTACGGCCCTGATGGTGGGCATCGGAAGAGCCGCAGAGCACGGTATCCTCGTTAAGGATGCCACAGCCCTCGAACTCCTGCATCGCGTCAGCGTTCTCGTCACCGACAAGACCGGCACCCTCACCATACCCAACACCGACATCACCTCCAACGACGCCCTTGCTTTCGACCAGCGCGAAACGCTCAAACCTCATGCCGACGAAGCTATTGCACGTCTGCGGCAGATGGGCGTGGATGTTTGGATGACCAGTGGCGACCGCGATGATGCCGCCGCCTATTGGGCCTCCAAAGCCGGCATCGAGCACTACCGTAGCCGTGTGCTTCCGCAGGACAAGGAAGACCTGGTGCGGCAGCTCCAGGCCAATGCTGCAACCGTGGCCATGGTTGGCGACGGCATCAACGACACCCAGGCCTTGGCAGCCGCCGATGTCAGCATTGCCATAGGACGCGGCACCGATGCCGCCATGCAGCTGGCTCAAGTCACCCTCATGGGCGACGACCTCCGCGCTCTGCCCCTCGCCATTAGCCTCTCGCGCCACACCGTACGCACCCTTCGCGAGAACCTCTTCTGGGCTTTCATCTACAACATCATCTGCATCCCTCTGGCCGCCGGCGTAGTGCCATCGGTACAAATCACACCCATGTGGGCCGCCGCTCTCATGGCCTTCAGCAGCGTCAGCGTTGTCCTCAACAGCCTTCGCCTCAAACTGAAACATATAGCCTGACCTCACCACCCCGTAGACGGTGCTTGTTGAAACATTTAATTAACAGTAAAATAATAAGTAAGCGGTCAAATTTAATTGACATTTAAGATAATTCAACTGCATTTACCGGCATTCACGTTCTATAAATATTATTTATGGTAATTGCTGGTCATTTATGGCAATTGCTGTTCAAAGAAAATGAAAGTTAATTTAGGTCAGCCAATTAATAAACTCTAAATAAAGCTGTCGAAAAGTAACCACAATTCGTGCTAATTCGTAGACAAAAAGCATTCGTGTAATTCGTGCTAATTCGTAGACAAAAAAACATTCGTGTAATTCGTGTTAATCCGTAGACAAAAAGCATTCGTGTAATTCGTGAGGTTCGTGTTCAAATCGCAGGCGAGGACGCCCGCGTACCACGTCGCATAAACGCGCGCAAACACAGTCTTTTCCGTTTTTTTGTTGAGCCTGTCTGATTGTATCAACCTATTATTTGCTCTTTGCTAAATTGCCATAGAACGGGAACCCCTACGGGGATTGAGGCTGATGGGAAATAGGCATTTTACTACTGAACGGGAACCCCTACGGGGATTGAAGATGATGTGGAATAGGCATTTTACTACTGAACGGGAACCCCTACGGGGATTGAAGCTGATGGGGAATAGGCATTTTACTACTGAACGGGAACCTCTACGGGGTTATATTTGAATTACTATTGTCCAGGGAAAAGTTTTACAGTTGCTCAGATGTTTACAATTTATGAGCATTTGAGAGAAATCAAGAATGACTGGGCTTGGCATGACGGCCTGAAAGGCCGTTTCCCAGGACAACAATAATTATGATTACATTGTAATAAAAAAAGCAGGCGCGAGGCCTGCTTTTTTTTATTGCTGTAGGGGCTGTCCGGTCAGCTCTTGATGCGCATCTTGAAGAAAGAACGGTAGACGAACACCAGGGCTATGAGGATGAAGACTACGCCGAGCCATGGGGCTGCGGCCTGGAACTTCGGGGCTATGGCTATCTCCATGGCAAGCACTCCGAAGAGGGTGGTGAACTTGATGATGGGGTTCAGGGCCACCGAGCTGGTGTCCTTGAAGGGGTCACCCACGGTGTCGCCCACCACGCTGGCGTCGTGCAGCGATGTGCCCTTGGCTTTCATGTCCACCTCAACAACCTTCTTGGCATTGTCCCATGCCCCTCCGGCATTGGCCATAAACACAGCTTGGAACAGTCCGAAGACGGCTATGGAGATCAGATAGCTGACGAAGAGGCAGACGGCATTCTCGCCGCCTATGCTGGCTGGCGAGCTGATGCAGGCAAAGCCCAGAGCGAAGCAGAAGATGGCTATGAAGATGTTGATCATGCCTTTCTGTGCGTAGTTGGTGCAAATCTTCACCACCTCCTGGCTCTTCTCGATGTCGGCCTTCTTGGGGGCCTTGGGGTCCAGCTTGATGTTGTTCTTGATAAACTCCACGGCACGGTTGGCACCGGTGGTGACAGCCTGCATCGAAGCCCCGGTGAACCAATAGATGACGCAGCCGCCAAGGATGAAGCCCAGGATAGAGTAGGGGTTGAGCAGGTTCAGGATGCTGGCGGGGTCGATATTCAGGGCTTTCTGTATCATGAGGATCAGCGAGAAAATCATTGTCGTGGCTCCCACCACGGCGGTGCCTATAAGCACCGGCTTGGCAGTGGCCTTGAAGGTGTTGCCAGCCCCGTCGTTGGCCTCGAGGTAATATTTGGCTTTCTCGAAATCGGGCGTGAAGCCGAAGTCGCGCTCCACCTCTTTGGTGGTCTTTTCGATGTCGTCCTCAATGAGAGAAAGTTCGTAGACCGACTGCGCATTGTCCGTCACCGGTCCGTAGCTGTCGACGGCTATGGTCACCGGGCCCATGCCAAGCATTCCGAAGGCCACAAGACCGAAGGCGAAAATGGTGAAGAAAGGTCCGAAAACAGGCTCGATGCCAAAACCCGTGGCGGCCATATAGGCTATGAGCATCAGGACGAAGAAGACCATGCCGGTCCAGAAAGCTCCCATGTTGCCGGCCACGAGGCCGCTGAGGATGTTGAGCGACGCTCCGCCCTGCTCCGAGGCCTTGACGACCTCGCCGACGTGCTTCGAGGTGGGCGAGGTGAAAATCTTGGTGAACTCCGGAATCAGGGCCGCGCCGAGGGTGCCGCAGCTGATGATGATGGAGAGCGCTAACCACAGGTTTGGAACAACGGTGATATCCTTAAGGATGAAATAGCTGGCAAGGAAAGTGCCACAGATGGAGAGGATGGAGGTGATCCACACCAGCGAGGTGAGGGGCTTTTCGAAGTCGATGTCGTCGGCCTTGTCGTAGCGTGCTTTGGCGATGGCGCCATTGATATAGTAGGCCAGCACCGAGGCAATGATGCCGAGTATACGCATAACGAAGATCCAGACGAGCAACTTGACCTGTATGGAGGGGTCGGGCACAGCCAACAGGATGAAACTCACCAGTGCCACGCCGGTGACGCCGTAGGTTTCGAAACCGTCGGCGGTGGGGCCAATGCTGTCGCCGGCGTTGTCGCCGGTGCAGTCGGCGATGACGCCGGGGTTGCGCGGGTCGTCCTCGCCAATCTTGAAGACCACCTTCATGAGGTCGCTTCCGATGTCGGCAATCTTGGTGAAGATGCCGCCGGCAATACGCAGTGCCGAAGCCCCGAGGCTCTCGCCAATGGCGAAGCCCATAAAGCAGCTGCCCGCCAGGTCGCCAGGCATGCAGAGCAGAATGACGAGCATCAGCACCAACTCAACACAGATCAGCACGATGCCTATGCTCATGCCCGCGCGCAGCGGGATATTGAGCAGGTCGAGGGGACGACGGCGCAACGAAGCGAAAGCCATGCGGGCGTTGGCCAGCGTGTTCATACGCACACCGAACCATGCCACACCGTAGCTGCCCAGGATGCCTATAATGGTCCATGCCAACACCAAGCACACGCCTCCGATGCTCATATCGCTCAAAACACCGAAATAGAGTGCTATGGCGGCACCTATGAAAAGGAAGAGAACGATAAGGAACTTGCCCTGCTGCTTCAGGTAGGTGGAGCAGGTCTTGAAAATGACGTTGCCTATTTCAAGCATCGATTTGTGCGCATCGAGTTTACGCACCTTGCTGAACTGCCAGAAGCCGAACAAAAGGCCAAGGGCCACGATAAGGAATCCCCAGTAGAGGATTTTGGTGTCGCCACTGGTGCTGAAGCCCTCGGGCATCATAAGGTCGGCCTCGCTGGCGAATGTCAGGGCCGGAAGTGCCAGTGCGGCGATTGCTGTAAGGATTTTTTTCATAGAGATTAAGTGTTTGTTAGTAATGCGTATAAGGCCCCGATTCCCGGAGCCTTATACAGTTTTTTTTTTCTTATTGTACCAATAAAAGGATATCGTTCTGCTGCCCTTTCACCACACCCCCTCTGATGTCGAAAAGCTTCTCTTGCTGCTGCTCGTCCAACAGGCGTATTTTCCCCTCGGTAAGGCTGGAAATGATGGGGGCATGGTTGTCGAGAATCTCAAAAAGGCCTCCCGTACCAGGCAGCTGCAGCAGCGTGGCTTTGCCCTCGTAGAGGGTGGCGTCGGGCTTTATGATTTTAACGTTCATGTCGATAAGTGTTTGGAAGTGTTATTGCTAACGCGCCAGAGCCGCACGCTTCATTCGTCACTTGGTCTCGGCCAGGATTTTCTCGCCTTTCTCAATGGCTTCCTCGATGGTACCCACCAGCAGGAATGCCTGCTCGGGGAGGTAGTCCACGTCGCCGTTGAGGATCATGTTGAAGCCCTTGATGGTGTCGTCGATGTTGACGAACTTGCCCTGCAGGCCGGTGAAGGCCTCGGCCACGAAGAAGGGCTGCGAGAGGAAGCGCTGCACGCGGCGCGCACGGCTCACCACCAGTTTGTCGGCCTCGCCAAGCTCTTCCATGCCAAGGATGGCTATGATGTCCTGAAGCTCGTTGTAGCGTTGCAGTATTTGCTTTACGCGCTGGGCGGTGTTGTAGTGCTCTTCGCCCACCACGTCGGGCGAGAGGATGCGGCTGGTGGAATCCAGCGGGTCGACGGCAGGGTAGATGCCGAGCTCTGAGATCTTGCGGCTCAGGACGGTCTGGGCGTCGAGGTGCGCGAAAGTGGTGGCCGGAGCCGGGTCGGTGAGGTCGTCGGCAGGCACGTAGACGGCTTGCACCGAGGTGATGGAACCGCGTTTGGTGGATGTGATGCGCTCCTGCATCATGCCCATCTCGGTGGCCAGCGTGGGCTGGTAGCCCACAGCCGAGGGCATACGGCCCAAGAGGGCGGAGACTTCGGAACCGGCCTGGGTGAAACGGAAGATATTGTCGATGAAGAGAAGGATGTCGCGTCCGCCGGTCTTTTCGTCGCCGTCGCGATAGTATTCGGCAAGGGTAAGACCCGACAGGGCCACGCGGGCACGCGCTCCGGGAGTTTCGTTCATCTGGCCGAAAACCATGGTGCACTTCGAGTCGCGCACCGCCTCTTTGTCAACCTTCGAGAGGTCCCAGCTGCCCTCTTCCATACTCTTCAGGAAGGCATCGCCATACTTGATAACACCGGCCTCTATCATCTCGCGCAGCAGGTCGTTACCCTCGCGCGTGCGCTCGCCAACGCCGGTGAAGACCGACATGCCGCTGTATTTCTTCGCGATGTTGTTTATAAGCTCCTGGATAAGAACGGTCTTGCCAACGCCAGCGCCGCCAAAGAGACCAATCTTACCGCCCTTCAGGAAAGGCTGGATAAGGTCGATGACCTTGATGCCGGTGAAGAGGATTTCCTGATTTGTGGAGAGGTTCTCGAACTTGGGGGGCTCGCGGTGGATGCCGTATTTTTTCTCGCATTCCGGCGCCGCCATGCCGTCGATGGCCTCGCCTATGACGTTGAAGAGACGGCCATTGATATTCTCGCCCACAGGCATCGAGATGGGACCTCCGAGCGACATCACTTCCATGCCTCGCTGCAAGCCGTCGGTAGAATCCATGGCTATGGTGCGCATGGTGTTCTCTCCTATGTCCTGCTGGCATTCCAGGATGATGTCTGTGCCGTCAGGACGTCGCACGCTGAGGGCATCATAAATGTCTGGCAGTGCCACTCCATCGTCGAACGTGACGTCGATAACGGCACCAATGATCTGCGAAATTTTTCCTTTGCAATTAGATTCCATATAATATGTTTACTGTTTACTGTTTGTAGTTAATCCCCTAATAAAATTTTGCAAATTTACGACAATTCTGTAAAACCCAAAAGTTTTTTCTTAAAAAAAATAACACTATTTTTTTTCTGCGTTGAGTTATACGAGTTTATAAATCTTCCCAGGAAGGCAGCGGCAGATGTTTTTAAGCTCTAAATTGAGCAGCGCTGCGGCAATTTTCGGCGTCGGGAGGTCCACAAGTTCTTGAATTTGGTCTATCGAGACCCCCGGGTGCGCCTCCAGCGTCTTGTATAGCAGCTCCTCGTCGGCACTGAGCTCAGGAAAGATCGTGGTCTGTGTCCCCGCAGGTTGGGCCGTACGCTGCCATCCCATATCGACGAAGAGGTCATCGGCCCCGCGAATCAGCATGGCTTTCGCTGAGGCTATAATGGCGTTGCAACCCTCTGAGTATTTGTCGCCTATGCGGCCGGGGAAGGCAAAGAGGTCGCGGTGGTAGCCGGTGGCGATGTTGGCGGTGATGAGGGCACCGCCCTTGCTCGAGGCCTCCACCACCACAGTGGCGTCGCCCAACCCGGCGATGATGCGGTTCCGGGCCGGGAACATGCGTGGGTGCAGCGGCGTGCTTGATCGCGTCTCGGTCACCAATGCCCCTCCGCTCTGTAATATCTGTTTGGCCAGCTGGCGGTTCTGTGGCGGATAGAGCATATTTAGGCCGTGGGCCAACACGGCTATGGTGGGCAAATGGTTGTTCAAGGCCGCCGTATGGGCGGCGGCATCGATGCCCAAGGCCAATCCGCTCACCACCGTGATGCCCTCGCCTTTGAAACCGCCAACCAATTTATGTGTAAGGTCCGTACCCTCCGGGGTGGCGCGCCGCGTTCCCACCACGCTGACCGACCGCGCCATATTGTAGTCCGCCGCACCCAACGAATATAGCACTATGGGCGCGTCGATGCAGTCTGGCAAATTCAGCCGCTGTGGGAAATCAGCGTCGCGATAATAGAGCACCTTTATATTGTTTTTCCTCACAAATTCCATCTCCTGGTCCACCACGCCGAGGGTGCTCCGTTCCGTGATGGCTCTGATGATTTCGTAGTGGCCACCAAAAATCTGCTTCAAATCAGCTCGCGACATACTGAACAGTGCCTCTGCACTTTCAACCATCGTGAGTAATTGACGCGCTGATTGTGAACCTATTCCCGGTAGGGTAGTGACGGCTATTTCGTAGTAGTGGTCGGTCGACATCGATGTGCTTTTTGAAAATGCAAAATTACACTTTTTTTTCTATGTAGTGAGTGTAAAAATAAAAAGTGTAGTGTTTATAAGTAACTGTTCAAAATTAACATTCATTCTGAGCCCCGTAGGGGCGGCATATATTAGCCGTGGGCGCAAGCCCACGGGACTCGAATTACCCTATTCTATATGAGCCCTGTAGGGGCGGCATATTAAGTATCGGTAAAAAATTACCGAAGTGTTGATTGTATCAACTTATTTTTTAATTATTACTAAATAGAGCTGTCGAAAAGTAACCACAATTCGTGCTAATTCGTAGAGAAAAATCATTCGTGTAATTCGTGCTAATTCGTAGACAAAAAGCATTCGTGTAATTCGTGAGATTCGTGTTCAAATCGCAGGCGAGGACGCCCGCGTACCACGCGCATAAACACAGTCGATTTTTACTTTTTTTGCACCTGTATGATTGTATCAACTTATTTTTTGGTAATTGCTTTGTATCTTTGCAAAAAAAACGAAACATGATCATCCACTTCCAAGACACTGCAATTCATTTCAAAAACCCCGAGGAACCCCCATTACTCTCCTCCCCGCAACCCTTGCCAGACGATATCGAGACCTGCTTCCAGGCCCTCAAGTCCGGCTCCGGCAATTTTCAGGCTCCCATCCACCACGACACCCTCCGCCGTCTGCTCCTCTACGTCCGCTCCAACTTCATCGTCGTCAAAGCCGCCGGAGGCATTGTCTCCAATCCCCTCGGCGAGCGCTTGCTCATCCTTCGCAATGGCCGCTACGACCTTCCCAAAGGCAAAGTCGAGGCTGGCGAGACCCTCGCACAGGCAGCCCTGCGCGAAACCCAGGAGGAAACCGGCATAGGCAGCCTCTCGTTGGGCCCGCTGCTGCTCAAGACCTATCATATCTACAACCTCTATGGCGGCTGGCATTTCAAGCAAACCTCCTGGTTCCTGATGTCTCATGCCGGCCATTCCACCCTTCTGCCTCAAGCCGAAGAGGGCATCACCCAGGCCCTCTGGGCCGACAATACCACATGGCTCAACAACCTCATGTCCAGCTATTCCACCATGCGACAGATAGCCTCCGCTGTGGCCGCCCACGACAAATCAGTGTAGGCCTTTTGAAAAAATATTTCTTTTTTTCCTCCTCAAACAAAAAAAGTTTGTACTTTTGCAACGCTTAACAATCAACGAAAATTAGATAAAATGAACGAAACTGCCGAACAAACAAGCAATTTCCTTTTGCAGGTGAAAGCCGTAAAACTGAACAACGAACATCCTTTCACGTGGGCTTCAGGCCGCAAATCCCCCATCTATTGCGACAACCGCATCACCCTTTCCTATCCCGAAATCAGGACTTTCATCCGCCAACGCTTCGTAGAGCTTATCAACGAGCATTTCGGCGACGTCGATGTCATTGCCGGCGTGGCCACAGGAGGCATCGCTCAGGGTGCCCTCGTGGCTCAGGAACTGGGCAAGCCTTTCGTTTATGTCCGTTCTGAAGAGAAAAAACACGGCCTCACCAATCAAATTGAGGGCGAGATACATAGCGGCCAGACCGTTGTCGTGGTCGAAGACCTCGTCTCCACCGGCAAGAGCTCACTCATCGCCGTCCACGCCCTCCGCGAAAAAGGCTGCAACGTCAAGGGCATGGTAGCCATCTTCACCTATGGCCTCAATGTCGCCGCTCAGAATTTCGCCGAAGCCAATGTCGAGCTCCGCACCCTCACCAACTACGACACCCTCATCAAGGTGGCTTGCGAACAGCAGTACGTACTCGAAAAAGACCTCGAGTCGCTCCGCACCTGGCGCCTCAACCCCGAGAAATGGTCCGACGACCACATGAACGACTAATACAGTCTCAACACCCATAATCTCAACCCCTTCATATCTTTTCACTTCAATTCCGAAAGAATGAACGCCGAATCAAAAAAAGTCACCGCACAGTGCAGCGCTGAAAAGCTATATAATTTCTCCTGCGACTTCCGCAATTTCCAGCGTTTCCTCCCCCCTCAGATCGAGGATTTCCAGGCCGGACAGGAAACATGCACCTTCAAGGTCGCCGGATTCATGCAACTCAGCCTGCAATATGTCGAGCGTTGCCCTCACACCCTCGTCGCCGTCGGCCCCGCCACGGGCAGCAGCACCCCCGTGGCGTTCCGCCTCGCCCTCCTGATCACCCCTGCCGACGATATGCACTGCGACGTCGTGGTCCGCGCCGAGATGGATGGCAATCCCATGATGGCCATGATGCTCAAACCCAAGCTCCGCCCAGCCCTCGACAAAATCGCCGAGCAAATCCAATACTACTCTGCTGGCATTTAATCCTCTCCGTCGCTCCCCAGCAACTGTCGCATTTCCCATCCTGGCGTCCCAGCCTGCGCATTTGGACGCGGGCGTCCCCGCCAGCGATTCCCCTATCATAATTCAGCATCCTAATTAATCCAGGGCACTGCCGTGGATTGGGGTCACCGAGAGGGTTCCTTTTCTTTTATGTGTCCTATTCGTCTATCCCGTTATTAGACAATAAACAACATTCCTTCAACTTGACGAATTTTATTTCGAGGGGCGCAAGGCCGCGAGCCGCAAGGCCAAATTCGGGCGCAGCAAGGAGAAGCGCAGCGACTGCCGCCTGCTGGTGCTTGCGCTGTGCATCAACACCGACGGCTTCATACGCTACTCGGCCATACTCGAGGGCAACACCGCTGAC
>JAFSQF010000004.1 GCA_017446745.1 Bacteroidales bacterium | reverse complement strand
GTCAACTTCAAGAAAGACCTGCAGAAGGGCAAGACCCAGAACGGCAGCGAAGTGCTCTATGTGAAGAACGTTGAGAACGGCACCTTCAACCTGCAATACCGCTTCGATTTTGGCGGCACAACCGACAAGACTATTGACCTCGCCGCCGACCTAGTCGAATACCTCAACACCGACAAGCACACAGCCGAACAGCTGCAAGAAGAATTCTACAAACTTGCCTGCTCGTGGAGTTTCAATGTGAGTGGTGAGGCCATCAGCATTAGCATCAGCGGCTTGGCCGAGAATATGGAGAAGGCTATGAACCTCGTCGAAGAGATTATGGCCACCTGCCAGCCCAACGACGAGGCACTGCAGATGCTCGTCGAGCGTGTCATCAAAAGCCGCACCGACAACAAGACCAATCAGCGTGCCGCTTTCCGCGCCCTCAACACCTACGGCATCTATGGCGAAAAAGCCCTCAAGGAATCCACCGAAAGCGACGCCGAACTCCGTGCCTACACCGCCAAGCAGCTTACCGATGCCATCCACAATCTCTTCACTTACAAGCATCGCGTTCTTTACTATGGTCCTCTAAGCCTCAATGACCTAACCGCTACCGTCAACAAGATTCACACCGTGAAGTCCACCAAGGACGCTCCTGCCAAAATAATATACTATCCCCAGCCCACCGACGAGAACACCGTGCTCTTCGTGAACTATGACGCCAAGAATGTCTACCTCACCGAATACTTCCGCGGCGCCGAGTACAACCCCGCTCTCGCACCGAAGGTGAACCTCTTCAACGAATACTTCGGCGGCTCGATGAACGCCATCGTCTTTCAGGAGATGCGCGAGAAACGCTCCCTCGCCTACAGCGCCAGCAGCTATTACAACAGCGCCTTCCACAAGGATGACTGGTTCTACAACAGCGCCAACGTTATCACCCAGACAGACAAGTTGTTTGACGCCCTCGACGCCTATGAGGAACTGTTCAACGATATGCCGCAGTCGGAAGCCAATTTCAAGTTGGCAAAGGACGCCCTGCTCGCCGGCACCCGCACCGCACGCACCACCAAGTTCAGCATCATCAGCACCTACCTCCAGTGCGAGCGCTTGGGTCTCAAGGAACCTCTGCGCAAACAGAATTTCCAGGCTTATCAGAAAATGACGATGAACGACCTGGTCAGCTTCCAGAAGCAGTACATCAAAGGTCAGAAGAAGTTCTACCTCGTTCTTGGCAAGGAGAGCGAGATCGACTTCAACAAGCTGGCCAAGTTTGGAAAAGTTAAGAAACTGACCCTCGACGAAATCTTCGGATTCTAATTTTTTAAAGTTTAAACACTGACCTAATCATTGACCATCCGTCGCAAAAGGATGGTCAATGTTTAGGTCAATTCTTATTCCGAACACACCTATGAATAAAAGCAAAACACAGAATCTCGTAGGAGGCATCGTTACGGTGGTTGCCACCATACTCCTTATTGGCCTGTTTTGGGGGTTTGGATGGTTGAGCCACTGGAACACAATGTTCTTTTCGAACGACAGCGAGGATTTGATAAAAGATGTGTACACAACCACATACCACGTTGCTTACGACGAAGGGATGGCTATCTGCAACGCTATGAACTACCCGTATGGAGAATACTATACCTTTACGGGTCTGCATCCTATTATCGCTGCACCGCTACAATGGCTGCGCGACGTCGGTGTTCAGCACACGGATAGAGCCGTATTGCCGTTAATGAACCTTTTGTCGCTGCTTTCTATTGTGTTGTGTGCCCTGTTCCTCTTCCTGTTGCTGCGCGAGTTGAAACTGCCTGTATGGTATGCCATTATTGTATCGCTGCTTATAACACTGATGTCGCCACAGTTGCAGCGCCTTGGTGCCCATATGTCGCTAAGCTACTATTGCGCCATACCGATGCTGCTCTACTTCACGTTGAAGCATTTGCGTAGCGGCTGTTGGGCATGGGCCTTGGCAAACGGGGCGTCGATGCTGTGGTTCGGGATGTGCCATCCCTATTATATTATTTTCTTTGTGACAGTTATATTAGTGGAAACGGTGTACATCATCGTTCGACGCTACAGCATTCCGTGGTGCAAGGACAAAGCATTAGGCAAAATAACACTATCCACCTTGCTGCAACTATTGCTGCCACTCTGTCTTTTCTATCTGCTTACTAATGTTGCTATGCCAGCTGGCGAACGCACCTCCGTACCGTCAGGCTTTTTCGGATACCGCGGACGCATCGAAGGGGTGCTTTTCCCCTACGGACGCACTTATTTTTTTGAAGACAGCGAGCTGTTTGCCTCTGTTCAATGGGAAGCGCAAAACTATGTTGGCGTTGTTGCCGTGGTCGCGATGCTGCTGATAGTATGGCGTTTCTTCGCCAACCTCTTCAAGAAAAGATTCTCGGCACTTCTCCGCCCCACCGACAGCAGAGAGGCCAACCTTTTCCTTCTTGTTGCCACATTACTTATGCTTTATTCATGTGGAGTGCCTCTCAACTGGCTGCCACG
The DNA here is from genome assembly GCA_017446745.1 of Bacteroidales bacterium. GTDB lineage: Bacteria > Bacteroidota > Bacteroidia > Bacteroidales > P3 > Colimorpha. The sequence goes on along the minus strand of JAFSQF010000004.1, from coordinate 121,799 downwards.
CAACGTTATAACATACATTGGCCCCCTTGCGCAGTTCCGTACCGGAGGCCGTTTCGTGTGGCTCTTTGTATACGTCATCAACATTGTGGCCTTCTATGGACTATGGCGCTGGATGCAGTCCAACGCCACGATGCTGCGCAAGATTGTGCTTTTCGCTGCTCTCCTCGTAATGGCTACAGAAGCCACAGCCTACAACTGGCGCAACAAGGCGTGCTACAGCAACAGTTGGCCAGAGTGGACCGACTACGAGAATCAATTGCCGCAGAACCAATGGATAAACAACATTGACATCTCCAAATATCAGGCCATTTTGACGCTACCCGTCTTCAACGTCGGAAGCGAGGCGTTTCATCTGCCTTCACAGAACCAAATGTTTAAATGCAGTGCCCTGCTGTCAATAAAGACTGGACTGCCACTGGTATGCAATGAGAGTGCCCGTTCCAACATCCGCCAGGCTTGGGACTGCATCGCCCTGTCGCGCACGGCATTCGATTTTCTGCGGCTTGCCGACTCTCTGCCCAACGAAAAGCCCCTGATGCTCGCCGTAACCAAAGACAAAGAACTGCTGTCCAATGCCGAAAGGATTATACTGGATTATGCCGACACGCTGATGACGCTGGACGAAATGGATCTCTATTCGGTTCATCCTGATGTGTTGCGTCTTGCAAGAATCGTGACAAGCGACAGCCTGGAGGCACTATACGACACAGCCTCGACGAACAGCATCAATTACAGGACGGCAGCACTCATCGTCCCCGACACAATGGAAGGCGACATACACCGCTGGACGACAGTCTACGACGGGCCACTGACGCTAACTGGCGATGTGGAGATAAGTTTCTGGATGTCGAACATCCTCGACGATCAATACAGCCGTTCCGACATAAAGGTCTATGCCTCGGCCGACGGCGAAGAGCGGCAACTCTTCAGCTGGTGTGCCAATGTGCTGATCGACATTATCGATATTGACGGCAACGAAGGTCTGTTACGCCTGCACACTACACTGCCAGGGGGATGCAGCAGCCTACGTATCATAATGCGCAACAGACAGATGCGTCCGTCGCCAGTGATGTTCCACCACCTACTTGTGCGTCCGGAAAATATGCATGTCCCCTTCGTCGACGGACAAAGGTATATCGACAACATACCGCTTAAAGACGAAATAATAAAAATGAAAGAGTACTGAGAATGAAACGAATATCCATAATTATAGGTTGCCTGCTCCTTCTGTCGTGCAACAACAGAAAAGAGTCTATTGTTTTTTACAACGATTCGCTGCCCCCTATTACTGATGGCTATGTAGGCCTTCAGAACGGCCATTTCGTCCTCGATGGCGAATATTGGTTCCCGAAGATGCTCAACTATAAGGCTTTCATCGATGGCGACCGTGTCATTCCAGCTCCTTACTACACCGGGACGGACCTGCGCGAGCATTTCGACACCATCGCCAGCTGGGGTTTCAATGCCGTCCGCGTCTGTCTCGATGTGATGGGCGAGGGCGACAGCACCGCCAAGTTCGAAGCCACGCGCCGAATGGTGCAGACGGCCGATAGCGCGGGGCTGAAAGTGATGCTGCTTATCAAGACGCCTTTCGAACCCTACTGGCAGAGCTACACCAAAGGCCTGCTGCGACACCTCGCCGACCTGCCGGCGCTGTGGGCCTTCGACTTCATGAACGAACCCCTCTATTTCGACCCCGAACCCGAGCGCGACAAGATGGATGCCGTCCGCCTCGCTAACGAATGGCGACACTGGGTGCGCACCTACGCGCCGCACCAGCTCTTCACCCTCGCCACCGCCGAACCGATAGAGGTCTTCGAATGGGACCCCTCGATGCTGCCCGTCGACTTCATCGAGATGCACACCTACCACCCCCTGCGTGCCGCCAGCGAGATGTGGTGGTACGCCAACTACTGTGGACGTCCATGGATGGTGGGCGAGACCGGACTGCCAGCCGACGACGACTCCGTACCCTACGACGAGCAGCTTCGCTTCATGCTGCATACCTACCACTACGCTCGCCAGCAGAACGCCATAGGATATGGATGGTGGGAATTCGGCGACCACCCCGACGGCGTGAACTTCGAAGCTCAGTATACAGGGCTACGCGACACCTCTGGCCGACGCAAACCCGCCGCAGCCCTTGTTTCTTCAATGCCTCAGCTATGCGAAGAGAGCATCCAACACCGCTCGCAACCGCCCGTCAACTACTACAACATGCTTGCCTACAATAATGTGGCAGCAACAGGGACAATCATAGACATGGACGGACGCCCGATCGAGGGCGCCGTTATCCGCGGATGGAACGAGGATTGGAGCGTAGGCATGAACACCTTCAGCAACGGCAATGGCTCGTTCCGATTGGTGAGCAATGACATCTGCACCCATTTCGAAGTCAGCGCCCCGGGATTCAGCAAGGTCAAGTTCGACAAGCAACTCTCTTATCCAGCAAATATTCAGCTTCCTAACCGCTACCGCGAATATCAACAAATCCCCGTAACGGGATGGAGCAACCCCGATGGGTCATACCTCTCGCCTCTCGACAGTCTTCGCTACCAAGCCCCCAACGCCGTCGAAGCCTATCTCGGCAAGATAAAACTTCGCAAACTTCAGACACGTTAGCCTCGGAAACCCCAGAGCACTCAGTAAAGTCGGCATCAGGACATGAAGCAACCTGTGGACACTATGCCTCAAGAAAATCTTTCTCCTCCTTAGACAATAAAAGTGCCATGATGTCGTTCTGTGTCTGATTATGAAGAAAGATATTAAGACATACGTGGCTGTCATGATTGCCGTAACCACCTTGGTACTGGGCATTTACATTGGTTACGCCACTCAACGGAGCACTGGCTCGGAAGCCTCGTTCGGACGTTACGACAACAACAGCAAGATGAACGCGATTTGGGGGCTGGTGAGCCGCCATTATGTCGACCCTCTGGATGCCGACACGGTGATGGACAAGGTATACACTGCCATCCTCTCAACCCTCGACCCCCACAGCAGCTACCTCTCGTGCGAGATGCTCCGCAAGTCGCAAGAAACGCTACGCGGGAACTTTGAGGGGGTGGGAATTGTGCTGCGCGTTATCAACGATACGGTATGCGTGGCTCAGGTGATACCCGATGGTCCTTCGCAGCGGGCTGGCGTTGAAGCGGGAGACCGTATTTTGACGGTGGACGGCATCTGCGTGTCGGGAGTGGGCATGCCGTCGGACAGCGTTGTCAACCTGCTCCGCGGACGGCGCAGAAGCATTGCCGACATCAAGCTTCTTCGCCTCTCGGACAATAGTCTCAGAAACTACAAGGTGAAGCGCGATGTGATTGCCTCTCCAAGTCTTACCTACAGCGGAATGGTCAATGCCTCAACAGGCTACATCCATCTTGGACGTTTTGCGGAGACATCACACGACGAGTTCTGCACCGCCATCAAGCAGCTGAAGAGCAAGGGCATGAAAAAGTTAATCCTCGACCTGCGGGGCAATGGCGGAGGCTTGCTCTCCGCCGCCATCGACATCTGCGACGAACTGCTGCCGGGTCGTGAGATGATTGTATACACTGAAGGCTACCATGAGCGGCGACGGAACGTGCATTCCTCGCCGGGTGGCCTTTTCTGCGAAGGCAACCTCGTGGTGATGATCGACGAATATTCAGCATCGGCAAGCGAGATTGTGGCCGGCGCCATTCAAGACAATGACAGGGGTGTCATCGTGGGACGTCGCTCGTTCGGCAAAGGGCTGGTACAGCAACAGTTCGAACTCCCCGACCAGTCGGCCATACTCCTCACCATCTCCCGCTACTACACCCCTTCAGGACGCTGCATCCAACGACCATACAACAAAGGCACCGACGAATACTACAACGACTTCCTCGACCAGATTATGAACGAGTACGGAGGCGACACTCTGCTCTCCCAAGTCACCGACTCTACCCCTTATTTCACCACTAAGGGCCGCACCGTCTACGGCGGCGGAGGAATTTTACCCGACCATATAGTGCACTATAAGTCTGACCCGAACATTGCCTACTACAACATGCTCCTATCGAAGGCTATGATAGCAAACTTTGTAGTCGACTATGTCTCGCTGAACGGCAAGGATTTAAAAAAGAATTATCCGACAGAGGAAGCTTTCGTGACACAATACACGCTACCGCACGCCACCGCGGAGGCCCTGTATAATTATGCCGAGCAAAAAGGACTGCACCGCGACAATGATGGCATCAGGGCCTACGGCAAGGAGATCGCGGCACGCCTGAAAGCGGAGATGGCTCAGATGCTCTACAGCAACGGAGCTTTCTACGCCGTCATGCTTCCTTTCGACAACGAGATACAAGAAGCAATGAATCTTTAGACGCTTTGTTTTGAATGAACAACCCTAACCGCCTATCAAAACAATAAAAAAGGAAAAAAAAGTGAAAAAAATATTTATTTTACTGTTAATATGTATGCTATCTGGCACCACGGCAGAAGCTCAGACCGTGTTGGGCAAACTGACCAATGTCCCCAAGAACACGCGCATCGGCGTGGCCAAGGTGGTAGGTAACAAGACTGTCCCTGTCGACACGCTCGAGCTTGACAACTTCCGCCGATTCAAACTCCAGACTGCTTGCGACAAACCCACTCTTTTCCTCCTGGCTTTTTCTAGCATCAACCAAAGCACGATACACTTGATGCTCTCGCCTAACGACATGGTCTCCATAGAGCTGGACTACGACATCAACAGCGGCTTCATGAAAGTGGTATCGGCCTCGGGCTCAAGAGATGTGGAGCTCTACCGGCATTTCAACAACACTCTTTCGAATTTCGCCTCTCAAGTTCAGCCCATCGAGAACGAATTCAAGCGCCCTAACACCTCGGAAGCGCGCAAACAGGAGCTAAGCAACAGGTATATGCAACTACAAACGGCCCAGAACGACACTATCCGCAAAATACTCTACTCGAATGCCGACGCGGTGATGAGTGCTTTCCTCGTAACCTATTTCGACAACAATGCGGAGGACTTCATCGACGTGTACGACACTATTTACAACGCCCTTAAGGACAAATATGCCGACAACCAATTCGTGCAATACGTGGCCTCGAAAGTCAAGGCGAGCTTGGGCCCTGGCCGCCCCGCACCAGACATCATCATGAACGACCCTGCCGGTAAGGAGCGAAGACTGAGCGACCTCCGGGGCAAGGTGGTCCTCATCGACTTCTGGGCCTCTTGGTGCCGCCCATGCCGCATGGAAAATCCCAATGTGGTGCGCCTCTTCAACAAATATCACGACAAGGGGTTTGAAATATTCAGCGTCTCGCTGGACCGCAAACATGAGGACTGGGTGCGAGCCATCCGCCAGGACGGGCTTGTATGGGAGAACCATGTCAGCGACCTCAACGGGTGGACTTCCTCCGGAGGAGCTACCTACGGCATCACCTCTGTGCCAAGCACCGTCCTGGTCGGCGCAGATGGGAAAATCATAGCACGCAACCTACGTGGCGATGCCCTCGCTAAAAAACTGGAGGATCTGTTTGGGAGTGGAAATGGTAATTAACACATAAAAATGATGTATTATTTATTTAACTATTGATAATAAGTAACTGTTCATAATTAAGTTGTCTATTAAAATAGCCCCGTAGGGGTGAAGAAATATCCAGTGGATATTTCGATAGCGGAGCGGAGAATAAAAATATATTAGCCGTGGGCGAAAGCCCACGGTGTAAACCAAATAGTTACATTGAGCCCCGTAGGGGTGAAGAAAGCTCCAGTGAAGCTTTCGATAGCGAAGCGGAGAAAAAAAATATTACAAAAAACAATTCTAAATGACATCCCTAATATGTAAACTATTTTTGCTCGATTACTTAAATACAATAAACACACTACTAAGCGTGGTTTGATAACGAACGATTTCTAAAACAACTAAAAGAATGTACACATACAAGTATCCCCGACCGGCGGTGACTGCCGACATAGTGCTCTTCGACCTCGAGCATGCCAATGTACTGCTCATCCGTCGGGGGCATGAGCCTTTCAAAGGCTGCTGGGCATTCCCCGGCGGCTTCTTCGACATGTCCGACGCCGACATAGAGCATACGGCAGCTCGCGAGCTGGAAGAGGAGACGGGACTCACCGACATCAGGCTACGGCAGGTGTGCGTGGCCTCACGTCAGGGTCGCGACCCTCGTGGACGCACCATCTCGGTGGTCTTCCTTGCTTCCGTAGACCCCCATGCCGTCTCTCCTAAGGCCGGCGACGACGCCGCAGAAACCCTCTGGTTCCCCATCAACAACCTACCATCTCTGGCCTTCGACCACAGCGAAATACTAAAAAAAGTGTTGGCCTCTTGAAGTGTTCAACTGTTTATTTGTTTAACTATTGATAATAAAATCAACAAATTAACCAGACAGTTAAGTGTGGCTTAATAATGAATAATTAAGTAACTGTTCAAGATTAAATTACCTCTTGTCGTAGCCCCGTAGGGGCGACATATATTAGCCGTGAGCGAAAGCCCACGGTATAAACCAGGCAGTTACATTGAGCCCCGTAGGTGTGAAGAAAGCTCCAGTGAAGCTTTCGATAGCGAAGCGGAGAAAAAAATATTATTAATAATAATCCAAATAGCATTCCTATATGTAAACTATTTTTGCACGATTACTTACTTAAATAATTAAATATATGAGTACAATAACAAAAACAATGATAGAAATGGCCCTGTCGCACGTTGACGACCCCGACCTGGGACAGAGCCTAACCCAACTGGGGATGATAGAGAATATCGCCATCGACGGCCTCAAGGTGAGTTTCGACCTGGTGCTTACCACACCGGCATGTCCGATGAAATCGAAAATGAAGGAGGACTGCATAAACGCCATCCACGAATATGTGGACCGCAATGCCGAGGTTAACGTCAACCTCACCTCCCGCAAGGTGGAGCAGCCAAAGCCCGAGGAAATGTTCCCCACCATTAAGCACACCATCCTCGTGGCCAGCGGCAAAGGCGGCGTGGGCAAGTCGACGGTGGCCGTCAACTTAGCCATAAGTCTGGCGAAGACTGGCGCCAAGGTGGCCCTCATTGATGCCGACATCTATGGCCCCTCCATACCCATCATGTTCAATATCACCGAGAACGACATCTACGGGGAGCAGCACAACGGTAAGACCTACATGACCCCCATCGAGAAGTACGGCGTGAAACTCATGTCCGTGGGCTTCCTTGTCGACCCCGAGAAAGCCATGGTGTGGCGCGGCCCTATGGCCAGCGGAGCTCTGAAGCAGATGCTCACCGAGACATGGTGGGACGAGATCGACTACCTCGTCGTCGACATGCCCCCGGGAACTGGCGACATACAGCTGACCATTGCGCAGACCCTCCCCGTGACGGGAGCCATCATCGTCAGCACCCCGCAGAAAGTGGCCCTGGCCGACGTGGTGCGCGGTGTGGAGATGTTCCAAAACCCCAACATCAACATCCCCGTCCTCGGCTTCGTGGAAAACATGGCTTGGTTCACCCCAGCTGAACTGCCCAACAACAAATACTATATCTTCGGCAAGGAAGGCTGTGCCAAACTCTCCAAAGATATGGGCATCCCCCTGCTTGGACAAATCCCTCTGGTGCAAAGCATTGCCGACAGCGGCGACAGCGGCAAACCCGTGGCTCTTTGGAGCGACAAGCCCACGCCTGAGAACGAGGCCTTCGACCTCCTGGCTCAGAACACCATCCGCGAAATCTGCAAAATAAACACCAAGTGAAATGCCAGCAGCCGAACAGGCTCATAAGTTGATACAATAAAGCCCTGGAGGGGTGAAGAAAGCTCCAGTGAAGCTTTCGATAGCGAAGCGGAGAACAAAATTCACTCTCAATAACCCCGCACATAGTGTGGGGTTGTTGAAAACCAATAATCTATGCGTTTCGGTTGCGTCGGATTTGCAATCCGACGCAAAATATTATAAGGATTTTTAATCCGCAAAATAACGGATTAAAAATCCTTATTGTGACGGTAAAAAATAAAGTGTAACGATAGTGATGTAAAAAATGCAACTATAATTCGTGTAAATTCATTTCGCCTTCTATAATACAACTTTGTATTTATCACGTTTTGTTTGAGTTAAGACAGAGCCCAAAACTCAATGGATGCTGCAAAAATACAACTTTTCTTGAATATAATTACCGTTTGAAAAAATTATTTTGCAAATCACCATAGTTTCACGACCGCGCGAAGGCGGTCGGCTCCATGCTGGTCGACTCCATGCTGGTCGGTTCCTTTTGTATTTGAAGTTGATGTTAAAAAATGGTACAATATTATTAACAATGTTGCGTTATGATAATAAATGAAAGGCATGATGAAACGTTTCAATATCACGGGCAGTTGCAATCCCGAGCGGCATTATATGGTCGATACTGCCGAGCGGTTTGCGGCAGTCGAGAAAATGATTGACATGGGTGATTACTTCACCATCAACCGTGCGCGACAGTATGGAAAAACAACGACGCTCCATTTGATTTGGCAACGGATGAGCGACCGCTATTTAATTGTACCACTGAGTTTTGAGGGAATTGACGATGGGGCTTTTGCAAATCATCAAGCTTTTGTCAAAGCATTTATGAATAAGATGGCGCAGCAGCTTGCAGACCTCGGTCATGATCAGAACCTAGTCAAATACTGGCAAAACGACTCTTTTAAGACACTTGACGATTTGTCAGACCAAATCACTGTGTTTTGCAAAGCCTGTCCCAAACCAGTTGTATTGACCATTGACGAGGTTGATAGAAGTAGCGACAACCAACTGTTTCTTTCCTTTCTAGGAATGCTAAGAAACAAGTATTTGGAGCGTGATATTAAAGGACCTAATTCCACTTTCCATAGTGTAATTCTTGCTGGTGTTTATGATGTCAAGAACTTGAAGCTCAAGCTGCGTCCCGATGCCGAAAAGAAGTATAACTCTCCATGGAATATTGCCGCCGACTTTAATGTCGACATGACTTTCCACCCCGACGAGATTGCCCAGATGCTTGGCGACTACGAGGCAGACCACCATACGGGAATGGACATCAATGCCATAAGCAAAGAGATATACAACTACACGACGGGGTATCCTTATTTGGTTAGTGCCATCTGCAAGATAATTGACGAGCGTCTTGATGCAGATTGGAGCCCAAACAGCATACAACAAGCAGTGAAAATCATCTCCAAAGGAGAGAATGTGACGCTGATTGACGACCTATCGAAGAATATCGAGAACAATGCCGAACTTCGTGAATTCCTCTATTCTATAGTCGTTAATGGACAGGAATATGGCTATTCGATGGTCGATCCGCTAGTTAATCTTGCTAACATGTTTTCTTACATCCGAGAGAATCGTAATGGCAAGACAATGATTCACAACCTGATATTTGAGGAAGCCTTGTTTGTATATTTTGCAAACAGAACCATACGCGAGCAAGGAGATCGGCTGTCGCCGTTCCAGCTAAACTATGTGCAGAATGGGCACCTGATGATGGAACATGTGGTGGAGCGTTTCCGCGACCTTATCCGCGAGGAGTACCGCAAGGAAGACGAGACATTCCTAGAACGGCAGGGACGGCTTCTGTTCCTCACGTTCCTAAAGCCAGTCATCAACGGCACTGGATTCTACTACGTCGAGCCGCAGACTCGCGACAACCGCCGCATGGACTTGGTTGTCAACTATGGAAAAGAGGAATTTATCGTAGAACTGAAGATTTGGCGCGGAACAAAGTACGAGCAGAACGGCCGCGACCAGTTGTCCGATTACTTGAAAATCAGAGATAAGAATGAAGGCTACCTTGTAACCTTCGACTTCTCGAAAAACAAGCCTGACGTTGAACCACAATGGATTGAACACAACGGCAAGCGAATTTACGAAGCGATAGTATAATTATTAATTACCGACCGCCGAAGTCGGTCGGCTCCATGCAAAAACAACAAACTGATGAAGCAGTTTTTTATTATCTTTGCCTCTATTTTGGCACTCAGCTCATGCAACAGGTACAAAGGAGAGCATCAATGGTGGAGCGATTCCATCCCTGTAGAGACCCTCGTCGTCGGCGACGGCAGCATGCCCACAGAGCGCAACTACATTGGCAGCATCGCATCAGAACAGGAAATCACCCTGTCATTCCCTCTTGGAGGCACCTTGACCAAGGTGGCTGTGGCAAACGGTGACCGTGTCAGCAAGGGACAGCTCCTCGCCGAAGTGGATGCCACCACCGCAGCCAGCCTGCATGCCACAGCATTGGCCACCCTCCGACAAGCCGAAGATGCCTACAGGCGCCTCGAGCCCGTCTATCGCGAAGGAGGACTCAGCGAGGTGAAATGGGTCGAGATGGAGACCAACCTGGAAAAAGCCCGCCAGTCAGAAGTGAGTGCCCGCAAACATCTGGAAGACTGCTCCATCAGAGCCCCCTTCAACGGTGTGGTATCATGCGAAGACCGTCAGGTAGGACAGGAAATGCGTCCCGGCGAAACTTTCTGCAAAGTGGTCGATATGAAGCGTCTGCGGGTAGAATTCTCAGTCCCCGAGCAGGAAATATCGCTAATACAGAAAGGTGACGTAGCTACTGCCAAGGTGCCAGCATTAGGAGACGGCACCCTGACACTCATCATCAACGACAAAAGCCTTAACGCCAACCCACTGGGACATACATACAAAATATTCGCTTCAATAGTGAAAGCCGAGGGAGGTCTGAAAGTGGAGCATATCCTGCCCGACATGGTGGCAAAAGTACATATAAGTCTTACCGAACTGGGCGGCATAGTGGTGCCCAGCGACTGCGTACAGACCATGCCTGAAGGCACCGTAGTGTGGGTGTTAGAGGGTGGCAAAACATTTCAACGACAAGTAAAAGTGGGCGACTTCATCCGCAACGGAGTGATGATAGAGTCGGGCCTTAAGTCTGGTGACACCGTAGTTACTTCCGGACATCAGAAACTGTTCTCCGGTGCGCGTGTATTAGTGATTAGTGATTAGAGAAATGATTTTTTTTGCTTAACCCGTGCTCATTATAGCAGATAGAATATGTGGTTTATCCCCTGCACGGTTACTTAACTGAATAGTATGGTACGACGAAGAAACATGATAGAGGGGGCAATGCGGAGTTTTCCGCTTCTGGCTTTCTCAATAATAGTAGTAATAGCCATAGGTCTGTATGCCCTGCCCAACCTCAACAAGAACGAGTTCCCCACTGTCAAAATCAAGCAAGGCGTAGTTGCCGTGGTTTACCCTGGGGCCACAGCCGAAGAGATAGAGGAACAGGTGGCCGGAAAGGTGGAGGAATATCTGTTCACCTTCACCGACGTGGACAAGACACGCACTTATTCCTACAGCCAGAACGGCATGCTGTATGTATTTGTCTCACTGGTACATTCCGAGGACGACCCCAAGGTTACATGGTCGCGTATCCGCGAAGGACTTTCACTCTACAGGCTCACCGATTTGCCGCAGGGTGTGGTGGCCACAGCGGTTATAGACGACTTCGGCAACGCCTCATCGCTGCTGCTGGCCATAGAAAGCAACGAAAAGTCACCACGCGAATTGGAAGCCATCTCAAAACAGCTTTCGGCACGCCTGCGAAGCATCCCCGAGATGGGACGCATCAGCATTGTCGGAGACCAAAAAGAAGAGGTGGCCGTTCACATGGACCCGATGAAGCTTACCCAATATGCAATAACGCCCTCCATGGTGTCGTCAGAACTGGCAGCACATGGGTTCCGCACCATCTCGGGCAAGATAAGCAACGATGAGGGCAGTGCCTTGGTACACGTGTCCATCCCTTTCAGCAACATATACGAACTCAGCGAGATGGTCGTCTTTGGCGACCCCGCCACAGGTCAGACTCTACGTCTGCGCGACGTGGCCACCATCGAGCCTCACTATGACAACTCCAAACCCTATATCACCTACAGGGAACAGGCCTCCGACTCCACAGGCACAAGCAATGGCGGCAACCGCTGCATCATGCTCTCCATCGAGATGCGTCCCGGCAACAACGTTGTTGATTTCGGCAAAAAAGTGGAGTCCATCATCAAGGAATACGAGGCAACCATCACCCCCGACATACATATTCACCGCATCACCGACCAGCCCAAAGTGGTGGACAAGTCTGTGCGGTCGTTCATGAAAGACCTCCTCGAAGCCATCCTTATAGTCATTGCAGTGATGCTCCTGCTCTTCCCTCTGCGCACAGCCCTCGTAAGCTCCACCTCCGTGCCAATCTGCATCGCAGCCACACTTGGAATCATGTACTTCATTGGCTTCGAGCTCAACACTGTGACTCTGGCCGCACTGATAGCCGTGCTGGGCATGATTGTGGATGACTCCGTCGTGGTTATCGACGGATACAGCGACCTGCTCCGGGCCGGACACTCCAGATGGTATTCCGCATGTGTCTCCACCAGCAAACTGGCCAATTCCATGCTTTTCGCCACGGCATCCATCGCCATGATGTTCTTCCCCGCACTTGCCATTTTAAAGGGCAGCATCATGGGCGACTTCGTGGGCCTTTTCCCGTGGACCATCCTCATAGCCCTGGCATGCAGCTTCTTATACTCCATCCTGGTAATACCATTCCTTTCTTCACGCCTTATAAAAGGAAACACCAAAACAACAAAAATCGACCTGCTGCAAAACCGTTTCTTCGACGTTCTGCAACGAGGCTACCAATGGCTTCTCGACCTCTGTTTCAGACACAAACGGCTCACCTTGCTTACGGGTGCCCTGCTGGTGCTGGTGGGTTTCTTCCTCTTCACCCAAATCAACATTCAGATTCTCCCCAAAGCCGAACGCGACAGTTTCGCCGTCGAGATACACGGGTCCGCCAGCTCGTCGATAACAGAGACCGGCAAGGTGGCCGACTCCCTGTCGGCTTTGCTGATGAAAGACAAGCGAGTGAAAAGCATAACCTCCTTTGTGGGCATGTCGTCACCACGTTTCCACATGACCTACGCTCCTCAACTGGCGTCGGACCACTATGCCCAGTTTATAGTCAACACCGTAAGCGACAACGCCACCAAGGAACTCATAGCAGACTATGCACAGCGCTACGAAAACATCTTCCCTCAGGCACAGATACGTTTCAAGCAGATGGACTACCAGTCCGTCATGGCACCCGTAGAGTTTTATGTGAAAGGCGACAATTATGGCGACATCGCCATCGTTCGCGACTCGCTGCTGCGGCTGATGAAAGAGAACCCCAACATGTTTTACGTACACTCCGACTATGATGAGACGGAGGAAATGGTGGACGTGGTGCTGAAAACCGATGCCGCTAACCTCCTGGGAATAACACAGTCCACACTCTCCATCTACCTTAGCGGCTCTTTATCTGGCACACGCCTCTCCACGTTGTGGGAGGGCGACTACAGCATACCCATAGCCATCTACTCCGAAGGCGGGCAGGAAATCGACTACGGCTCATTGGGAGACCTCCTCGTGCCCTGTGCACAACCCGGCACATGGGTACCCTTGCGCCAAGTCGCCGACATAGTGCCCAGGTTCCACCACAGCAATATGCCCCACCGCAACGGCGTGCGTTGCGTCACCGTCTCGGCCGACGTAATGCCCGGCAGCGGGCACATCTACGAATTCTACAAAATCAAACGCCAGCTCGACAAGATGGAGCTGCCCAGAGGCGTCACAGTAGAGGCCGGCGGCACCTTTGCCTTCTCCTCCAGTCTCATGCCAAGCCTCCTCATGTCGGTGATGGCTGCAATATTCGTCATGTTTATTGTCCTCATCATACACTATGGCAAACTCGACATCTCTCTGCTCTCAATCTCCATGTCAGTGCTCTGCGTCTTCGGAGCCACCTTCGGTCTCTGGCTTTTCAAACTCGACTTCTCCGTCTCCGCTGTACTGGGACTTATCTCGCTGGTTGGCATCATAGTACGCAACGCCATCATCATGTACGACTATGTGGCTGAGTTAAGATGCAACCAACTCATGTCAGTGAAAGAAGCAGCCTATCAGGCCGGACTGCGCAGAATGCGTCCCATATTCCTCACCTCGGCCACAACAGCCATCGGCGTGGTGCCAATGATTCTTGCCGGCACCATGCTCTGGATGCCCATGGGCGTGGTAATCTGTTTCGGCACGCTCTTCACCCTGCCTCTCGTCATCACTATCCTGCCAGTTTCCTACTGCGTGGCCTTCGACAACAAAAAACGCTCAAATTTCCGTCCTTTTAAAATATAAAACCCACTATATGAGTCCATCACCACAACTGGGGAGACTCCTCCATACATAAACTCTTCAACGTCATGAAGCACCCTAAAGTCACACTGTGTGTCGTTCTGATTTCCCTTTTTTGCAGCACGCTCCAAGCCCAGACACTTACCCTCGACAGCTGTTTGGCTTTGGCGCGGCGCAACAACTACGAGATACGCAACTCACGTCTCGAAGTGGAGAAGTCTCAGGCTTTAAAACAACAAGTCTTCACCAAATTCTTCCCCCAGCTGAGCATAAGAGGGCTGGGCTATTATGCCGTTAACCCTCTGATACACTTCAGCATCGATGATATTCAGTCCTCAGACATGAGGGATCTGTTGCAGTCACTCTATGAAATTGTTGAGAGCGAAAGCGACATAAAGAAAGAGCTAGACCTCATGAAGACGGGGGCAAGCGGCTCTCTTGTCGCCGTGCAGCCTCTGTTTACCGGCGGCCGGATAGTGAACGGCAACAAACTGGCAAACATCGGTATAGAAGCGTCACAGCTGCAAGCCGACATGAAAGAGCGCGACGTGCTGGAGGAGATAGAGTCATCGTACTATCTCGTCGTCGGTCTCCAAGAGAAGGTCTCCACTGTGGATGCCGCCCTGTCGCTCATCGACTCACTGGAACGTGTGGTTGAACTGGCATACACCAACGGACTTGTCACACGTTCCGACAAGCTACAAATCGGCCTGAAACGCAACGAGATGCTCGCCAACAAACAAAAACTGTCCAGCGGCATACGACTTTCCCGGCGCCTGCTATGCCAGCAGGTAGGCATCGACTACAGCGACGACCTGCAGTTCAGCGACCTGCAGGATGAAATCCAAAAGCCAGTGTTGTTTCTTTTCAGCGACCGCGGCGACACCCTGCGCCCCGAAACGCGCCTGCTTCAACTCAATATCGATGCCGAGCAGCTACGCAAAAAGATGACCCTTGGCGAAGCAATGCCCCAGCTGGCCATTGTAGGAGCGACCTTCTATGGCAACATCATCAAGAAAGAACCTACCAGCAACGGCATAGCACTCCTCTCCTTGTCGATACCTATCACCGACTGGTGGGAGACCCGCCACAAAGTACAGCAGCACGACATCGCCATCGACCAGGCACGGATGATGCAGGAGCACTACAGCAAGATGATGTCGCTAGAAGAGGAGAAAGCATACAGCGACATGATGGATGCCTGGACAATGATACGTTCCGACTCCTCAGCGCTGGCCATGGCACAAGAGAACTACCGTCTCTCCACCCTCAACTACCAGGCGGGTGCCGCCACACTGGCCGAAGTGCTCCAGGCTCAAGCCCTCTTGTTGCAAGCCCACAACGCCCTCACGGACAATCGTACAGCCTACATCATGGCCCGCCGCCGTCTCACAGACCTCCGACACGAACAAAGATAAGATGCGATGTTACTTAGTTGTAGGCGTGGATTCCGCCAAGCAGAAGGTTGACACCGAAGTAGGTGATGATAACGAGAGCAAGTAGGAAGACAGCTGGATAAAGACAACGTCAATGGCAAACCAAAGTACAGCTAATGGACATGGTTACAACCCGGATGGGATTTTAGGTTAAATACATAACGAGAAATAGTACGACCAGAATAAAACAATACGACAAAAGGTCAGGAAAGACCTGCGCTTTTTTGGTCAAACTTACAGGAGCGGTACCATATAGACAGGCAGATAGGTGATGCCGTCTTTTTCTGCCCTGTCGGCAGTATGGACGACGTAGGATGTGGAAAGGTAGTTGCCATATTTGGCCATCATCTTGTTCAATGAGGTGATGGTAAAGCGGTGTCCTGACTTCACTTCAATGGGTGAGATGTTGTGCCGCGAAGTGATTGTGGGCTTGCTTATAAGGAAGTCGACTTCCATACGGTCGGCAGCCTCCTCCCTTGAGTTATTGCTGTAGAAATAAAGTTTATGCCCTGCGGCACGGAGCATTTGGGCGACAAGGTTTTCGAGCAGCATTCCTGCATTGACCTCCAGTTTGTCGAGCAACAGTTTACGGTATAGCTCTTCCGACACAATGGCGTTCTCATCGAAGGCCATCGAAAGAAGCAACCCAGTGTCGGCCAAATAGCATTTCAACATCGACCGGTCGAGGTTCATCCCCAAGCCGACATTGGGCTCTGTGGTGTTGTAGGCTATATTCACCGTCATAGCCTCGCTCAGCCAGAAGAACAAACTATGGAAGTCGCGCATCCTGGCGCTCTTGCTCACCGACGACAGTTTGAAGCGCCGCTCGTGGCGTTGCAGTTGCGAAGGAATCTTGTCAAAAATATCGGCCACATGGGCCTCATATCCTGTAGCGTATTTGGCAATGTCGGCCTTGTAGAGTGCAAGTATGTCGCGCTTCACGCGGTCGGTAGTTTCGAACGACTTGTTTTCGACAAACGACAGGACGGCCTGAGGCATTCCTCCAACAATCATATAATGGCGTAGCAATTCCATTGCCTTGCGATGCAAAGGGCCCATCGGATGTTTCCGTTCAAAGTTCATACGGATAGCTTCCATCATCGTCTCGTTGCCCACGGCCCATAGGAACTCCTCAAAATCCATAGGGTGCAAGGTTATGTGCCGCTCTTCGGAGGGGATAATGATGTTCTTGACATTACGGTTGATGGAAACAAGGCTGCCGGTCTCGATATAGTCATAGCGGCCGTCGGCCACCAAGTGCTTGATGGCCTGCCGTGCCTGCGGACATTCCTGCACCTCATCGAAGACCACGAGCGAATCACGATGGTACAACGTCACATTGTATATGCTCATCAGGTTAAGGAAAAGAGTGTCGATATCGCCGGCATAGTCCGAAAAGAGCTGCTTGACTTCGGCACGGGCAATACTGAAGTCTATAATCAGGGCACTACGGTACTCGTTGTTGGCAAACTCGCGAACGATATAGCTCTTGCCCACACGTCGGGCTCCGTCAATCAGCAGAGCGCAACGGCCCCTTTCCTCCTGCTTCCAACGAAGCAAATCATTGTATATTTTACGCTTCATAGTACCTTAATAACACAAAACATGACGAAATATTGTACCCATACGCACTTTTTCAAGGTGAAAACATATCTCCTTACGCACATTTTCAAGGTGAAATCATATCTCCTTACGCACTTTTTCAAGGTGAAATCATATCCACTTACGCACGTTTTCAAGGTGAAATCATATCTCCTTACGCACTTTTTCAAGGTGAAATCACATCTCCTTACGCACATTTTCGTTTTCATATATGTCCGGTTGATTCGGCAGGCCAAGGCCATGCTGCTTCAACCTTCGCCATGGTGAGGCTGATGGCAAACAAAGAAAATAACGTCCAAAAGTGGGGTAATGAACCTATGTTTTGGACGTTATTTTTTAAAAAATATGTATATTTGCAGAACAAAAAAAAAGCAATGGAAAAATTAATCGGTAGAGAATCAGAAATATACGAGCTTCAACAGGCTTTTAATTCCGCAAAATCGGAGTTTGTGGTCATTTATGGTCGTCGCAGAGTTGGGAAAACATTCCTGGTTAGACATTTCTTTAAAGACAAATACACCTTCCAATATGTGGGAGCGCATAGAGAGACAACAGCAGTACAGCTACAGCATTTTGCTATGTCGCTGACAAGATATTTCGGAAAAACGTTCGGGAGAATGAAGTCATGGGCGGAAGCATTCTCTGCTCTTCAGACCGAATTGGAAAGCCAACAGAGCAAAGGCCGCAAGGTCATCTTTTTCGACGAGATGCCATGGATTGACAATAAACAGAGCGATTTTGTGAGGTCGTTAGAATATTTCTGGAACAGTTGGGCAATGTATCGCGACGATATTGTGTTGGTGGCATGCGGCTCAGCGACATCATGGATGGTGGACAAGCTGATTGAGAACCACGGAGGACTACACGGACGCATTACACGACGCATCCACCTACATCCATTTTCCTTGCATGAATGCAAATTGTATCTATCCGACAGAAATATAGATTGGGATGACTATCAAATTATTCAGAATTACATGATTATGGGTGGCATCCCTTACTATCTTAGCCTGTTGGAATCCAACTTAAGCCTGCAGCAAAATGTAGACAACCTTTTCTTTCGCCGAGGTGCGTTACTTTCAGGAGAATTCGATGAACTATACAATGCACTATTCAGTAAAGCAGATAGATATATCACCATTGTAGAAGCTCTTGCAGCTCACAAGGAAGGCATGACACGACAAGAAATAATCGACACCTGCGGCATCAGTGGAGGAGGATTGACACGAATACTGAACAACCTTGAGAACTGCGACTTCATCACTCACTTCTCACAATTGGGAATGAAAACGAACAGGGTAATATACAAGCTAATAGACCACTATACTTTATTCTACTATAAATTCATCAGAAACAACCATTCGGGAGACGAGAACTATTGGATGCACAATTTTCAAAGCCGTTCGGTGGAGGTGTGGGAAGGCTACTCTTTCGAACTGGTATGCCTAACGCACATCTTTCAGATAAAGCATGCTTTGGGTATCAGCGGAATAGCTACGGAAGTGTCAACGTGGCGTAGCAAATCGGACAACAACGAAAAAGGCATGCAGATAGACCTTATAATCAAACGAGTAGACAAGCTGACACATCTATGTGAAATAAAATTTTCAGAAAAACCATATATAATAACAGCCGACTACGAGAAACGCCTAAAAGAGAGGATGCAATTGTTCACAGACAAGACAGGACTGTACCGTGGTGTGGTCCAGACTTTTGTTACGCCCTTCGGACTTGTCAAAGGCAAGCATACATCAATGGTACACAGCGAGGTTACAGGAAAAGATTTATTTGCCGTCTGATATGGACCATGTGATGGTTATTTTGCGGATTAAAAATCCTTATAATATTTTGCGGATTAAAAATCCTTATAATATTTTGCGGATTAAAAATCCTTATAATATTTTGCGTCGGATTGCAAATCCGACGCAACCGGCAACCGGTATGCGCCGGCAGAAAATAACGTCCAAAAGTGGGGTGTGAAACCCCAGTTTTGGACGTTATTTTTTATTATCTGAATGACGGCAGAGAGCAAAGGGCTCGGTGCCGACCATCATTTCAGCCTACACCTATGGCCAATGCAATAGCGGCGCAGGCCTCGGCATCGGCGAGAGCATGATGGTGGTTCTCAAGATTGTAGCCGCAGGCGGCAGCTACGGTATGTAGCTGATGGTTGGGAAGGGAGGAGCCGAAATGACGGCGGGCGGCCCGGCAGGTGCAGTAGAAACGATAGCCAGGCCAATCCATCTGGTAGACCTGCATGACGGCACGGAGGCATCCCTCGTCGAACGGCGAGTTGTGGGCCACCAAAGGAAGGCCCTCGATAAGAGGCTCCACACGGTGCCACACATCGGGGAAGAGGTCGGCGGTATCGGTGTCGGCAGGCCCCAGCCCATGAACACGTTGGCAGAACCAGGCGTAGTAGTTGGGCTCTGGTTGGATGAGGCTGTAGAACGAATCGGCCATCTCGCCGCCCCGAACCACAACAACACCCACGCTGCAAACGCTGGAGCGGCAGCCATTCGCCGTCTCGAAATCGATAGCAGCAAAATCAATGAAATGTTTCATGGTTCGTCAGATTCGTTTTCCCGCAAGTTGGAGGCGTTGTGCAAGGGAGGTCATAGAAGACTGGGCTTGTGCGTCGTCAGTATTGACGTCGTGTTGCTCGCCGTCGATATCGAAGCGAATGGAGGAAGCATCGGCACGGACATCGATGGTGACGGGGGCACCCATTACCAGCGGAAGGTTCACGTCGCCGTGTCCTCCGGGGAAGCCGCAGAGCAGCGGTATGCCGTAGGGTTCTACGAGCTGGTGTATCATGGCCTCAACATTCTCGTAGGTGAACTCGCTGCCGCAGTCGGTGAACTCGCCCAAAATGATGCCTTTGCAGCGGTCCAGCACTCCGTTCATCTGGAGCACGCGCATCTGGCGGTCAATGTTGTGCATCGATTCTCCCACCTCTTCAACAAAGAGGATGATATCCTCGCCCTTAGTGGCGTCGGCTTGCGAACCCAGGTTGGGTGCGAAGGTGCAGAGGTTGCCACCGACGAGGATGCCACTGGCCTGCCCGACGATGTTCTGTGGATGGGCTGCGACATGATAGCGTGGCACCTGGCCCAGGAGCAGGTCGCGCATCAAGGTGCTGGTGAGGTCGGTGCCTCCTTGCGCAAGGAACGAGCTCATAGTGCCGTGGATGCTCATCACGCCGGCACGGCTGAGGAGGCCATGCAGCGTGCTGATGTCGCTGAAGCCCACGAGCCACTTAGGAGAAGAAGAGAGCTGCGAGAGGGCTATCTGGTCAATGAGCTGTATGGTGCCGTAGCCGCCACGATTGCAGATTATTGCCTTAATGCCGGGCCGGTTAAAAGCCCACAGGAGGTCGCTGACCCGCTCGGCGACAGTGCCGGCATAACGTCCGTCGACCAGCTTGCCCACATTGGGGCCAATGATGGGGACGAAACCCCAGGAACGCAGCAATTCGGCGGTGCGCTCCACGTTCTCCATGGGTGTGAAATAGGAGGGCGAGATAAGGGCCACGGTGTCGCCAGCCGAGAGATAGGCCGGTTTGACACAATCAAGTTTTACTGTTTCGGAGCCTTTGTTTTGCTTCTCGCACGAAGCAAATGCAATGGCTGCAACGACAAGAAATAGAAATGTTTTTTTCATTATATAATAATAAGATTTAAGTTTACAAGCAGGTGTGTTGGGTAACGTTTTTATGATTATCCGCAAACGGCAATGAATTTACACGAATTATAGTTGCATTTTTTACATCACTATCGTTACACCTTATTTTTTTACCGTTACAATCCGTTATTTTGCGGATTAAAAATCCTTATAATATTTTGCGTCGGATTGCAAATCCGACGCAACAGACGCAACAGATATTTTGCGGATTAAAAATCCTTATAATATTTTGCGTCGGATTGCAAATCCGACGCAACAGAGGATTGCAAATCCGACGCAACAGAATGGCGGAAACGGTTGCGAAGGGCTTGCGCTACGTTGTGGAGATAGAAACGGCGGAACATAGACTGGCCGTAGATAGCACGATAGAGACGTCCATAACGCAGGTACTTGATGCTGCGACGTGCCACGCGGACCACAGCGAACCGATGCCGCTCGGGACATTTCAGGTAAAGACAATCAAAATGCTCGGCATCAAGGTGTTTATGTTGCAACGCCACATGGTCGAGCGGAAGGTTGACATCGAACAATTGATTGCAATAAAGCGACATCAGGTCGGCAAAGACCTCCACGTCGCTACCGGCCTTTGCCCGTCGGAAGAGGTCGATGTCGAAATCGGGCTGACGTAGGAGGAGCGTCCAGTCGACAAGCGTTCGCAGGCGTAGAGGTTTGTGGAAGAAAACGGCATTATGTTCAGCATGTTTGGCAAGGAAAAAGGCCTCGTAGGAGGTGTGCAGCCGACGTAGGTGTGGACGATTCTCGAATGGCACGGTAGGCCAGCGCGGGTCGTCGTGGTGATAGAGCAGATAGGTATGACATTCAAACTCAACGTCGTCGAAAAAGAACGTCCAGTGTCGGGGGTCCTTGCGGTCGACGGCATGCCCCTGACGTTCCATAAAGGAGCATATTTGCGCCGTTGCCGGGCCGGTGAAAAGGTCGTTGTCGCCGCGTTCGCGATGAAGAGGGTCGGGATAGAGACGAGCAAGCGAAAGGCCCTTAACCACAAGAGTTTCCAGTCCGAGTTGGAGGAAGACCTCTGAAGCGAAATGCGAGAGCGCGTTCTCCAGTTTTTCGCTGTCGTCCTCGATGGTTTGAGCCTTCGAGGCCAGATGAAAGAGCTGAGGTCTCGGCGGACGCAGGTCTGCCGGGAGGAGCAGGATGGCGTCGTAGGTGACAGCAGTAACGCCTTGAGTTTTTGCCTCGCGCAGTATAGCGTCCCAGTGCCCACCACTGAGCGGAGCGGAAAAGGGAATTGGAGCATCAAAAAGCAGATAAGCGATGAGGCCAGCGAGAATGTTATTTTGCATGACGTAGATGACGGCAGAGGAAAGCGGCAAAACGGTGGAATACAGGCACGAAAAGGAAAGCATCGAGGGGGTTGATGGGCCGGCTTAGG
Source organism: Bacteroidales bacterium (assembly GCA_017446745.1). Taxonomy (GTDB): domain Bacteria; phylum Bacteroidota; class Bacteroidia; order Bacteroidales; family P3; genus Colimorpha. The sequence continues at coordinate 99,499 of JAFSQF010000004.1, read as the reverse complement.
GGTGCCACGCTCTGCCGGAATGATTTCAGAAGAGCCCAGGGACAGCCTTTAACGGCGAGGGTGCGGAGGTAGACATATCGATAGCGGCGATAACGGTAGCAGGCTTCGGGATGATTGTTTGTAAAGAGCCTGAACTGCAAGAAAAAGTGGCAGATGTTGGGGACGAGGAGTGTGCAACGTGCCGGCGACCAAGCCCCAGCGGTGCAGGAACCGTCGGCAGGATGAACCACATAGGGGTGCAGGTGTGTAGCGTAGCTGATGGAGGTGGCGCGTTGCAGGAGGAGCAGGACGAAGAGCGAATCTTCGAGGAGGTGCATATCTTCCGGGTAGCGGGTGTCGGCGAGGAACTGACGCGAGATGACAAGTGTGGTATGATCCAGGCAGTTGGGGATTGCGAATGGGGATTGATAGTCAGCATGCGGGGAGGCGTGATTGGCGGCAGGGGAAGGCTTGACGGAGGGGTGGAGCATGTGGCCGGTGTAGAGAAGCTGTGTGGATGGGGTGAGCTGACGAAGAGTATGGACCAGCCGATGGGCATGCGAAGAAAGAATGGTATCGTCGGCATCGACGAACCATAGATAACGTCCGGAAGCTTTGGATATGCCGAAATTACGTGCAGCGGCGGCGCCGAGATGTGGCTGGTGGAAAAAGCGGACGGCAGAGAGGTGCAAGTCGGCCGGCGTTTCAGAGCCGTCGTCGACAACAACAGCTTCCACTTCAGGGTCGGCAAGCAGCGAGGACAACGAGTCCAAGCACCTCCTCAGCAGGTCGGTACGATTGTAGACAGGTATGATTATAGACAGCAACAATGGTTAAGGAATCCGTTATTTTGCGGATTAAAAATCCTTATAATATTTTGCGTCGGATTGCAAATCCGACGCAACCGATTCGCCTCCTACTAAAAAGGGCTGCAAAAGACTATCGCAGCCCTTTATTAAATCATTGATTATCGCAGGCGAGGACGCCCGCGTACCATATCGATCGCAGGCGAGGACGCCCGCGTACCATATCGGCGGATTAAGTATGCCCGAAGTGAGGTCACTTCTTGACGGGTATATCCTCGAGGGCGGCGAGGAGGAAGTCGTAGAACTTCTTGCTCGAAGGGATGTTGGCGCGCTCGTCGGGGCTGTGAGGGCTCTGCAGGGTCGGGCCGAAAGAGATCATGTGCATTTCCGGATACTTGGCACCGAGGATGCCGCACTCCAGGCCGGCATGGATAGCTACGACGGCGGGTTCTTTCTTGAAGAGGCGCTTGTAGGTCTTCTTCATGCTGGCCAGCAGCGGGCTCTGCATATTAGGCTTCCATCCCGAATAGGCACCGCTGAGCTTGCAGCTCCCCCCGGCGAGTTCGGCCAGGCACACCAGGCGCTCGGCCAGTGCATCCTTTGCGGTGTCCACCGACGAGCGGAGCAGCGACTGCAGGGTGAAGTTCTTGCCATTGGTCTTTACGATGGCGAGGTTGAGCGACGTTTCGACGAGGCCTTCCATATCGCGGCTCATGCGGATAACACCGTTGGGAGCCACCATCATGAAATTGATGATTTTCTGTGTGTCGGCATCGGTCATGACCTTCTGCACCATGCGGATTTTCTCATATTTCATAAAGAAATCGGGTTCCACTGACGAGAGTTCGTTTTTGACCCATCCTGCCACCTTGTCGAACTCAGCGAGGATGCATTCCTCATGCTCCTTCGGGAAGGCGATGACGGCTTCGGCATCACGAGGGATGGCATTGCGCATATTGCCGCCATTGACGCTCACCAGACGAAGACCGCATTCGGCCACCCAACGCAGGTGACGGAACAGAAGCTTGTTGACGTTGGCACGTCCCGTGTTGATCTCCATCCCGGAATGGCCGCCCTTCAGGCCGCCGAGGGTAAGGCGGTATGCAACGAACCCGGCAGGGGCTTTTTCTGTGGCGTAAGGCAGTGTCACCGTGGCGTCAATGCCTCCGGCACATCCCACGTACAGCTCGCCCTCGGTCTCCGAATCCAGGTTCAGCAGATAGTCGCCATGCAGCTCGCCGGGCTTGAGGCCAAAGGCACCGGTCATGCCGGTTTCCTCGTCGGTGGTGATAAGGGCTTCCAGAGGGCCGTGCTTGGCGGTCTTCGATGCGAAAACGCCCATGATGGCAGCCACGCCCAAGCCGTCGTCGGCTCCAAGAGTAGTGTCGCAGGCATATACCCAGTCGTCCACAATCTTGGTCTCGATTGGGTCTTTCTCAAAGTCGTGAACTTTGCCGGCTCGCGCTTGAGGGACCATATCCATATGAGCCTGAAGCACAGTGGTGCAACGGTCTTCCATGCCCTTGGTGGCGGGCTTTGAGAGGATAATGTTTCCCACCTTGTCCACACGGCAGTCAATTTTGTTCTCTTTTGCCCACTTCACGAGAAAGTCGCGAACAGGTCCTTCATGCTTGGAGGGACGTGGACAACGGGTGAGGGAGTAGAAATTACTCCACAGCTCTTTAGGTTCAAGATCTTTGATAGTCATAGTGTTATGATAAATAATTATTAATAATTGCTTAGTTTGAGGCTACAAAAGTAGCATATTTTTTTCATCCAACAAAATTTTTTTTCGTTGTGGGCGTTGAAAGAAAGCTTGAAGAGCTCATTCCGTATTAGCGCAGGTAAGGACGCCCGCGGAGCAAACAGGACATAGCTCATATAGGGACGACTGCGGAGCAAACAGAACAATATATCAATGCTTAAAGAAATGATTTCAAATACCAAGTGCGGACTATGCCCCAGGGGGTGCAGTTCCAGAGGGGATTTCTGCGGAGCTTGCTCCGCGATGCCCGAAGTGGCAGCAGTGTATGCCCACAAGGGCGAAGAGCCACCCATATCGGGGCGCAAAGGCATCACGAACATCTTCTTCGCCCACTGCAACCTTCAGTGCATCTATTGCCAAAACCATCAGATCTCCAGGCGCCATACCGAGCCCAACCTGATTGCGCTCCGCAGCGTGGACCAGATTGTCGAGGCCACAGCCCAGAGCCTCCAGACGACGGAGAACATGGTGGGGCTGGTGAGTGCGACCCAATATGCCGACCTGGTACCACCCATCGTCGAGGGGCTCTGGGCAATGGGGCTCCATCCCACCGTGGTCTACAACTGCGGCGGCTACGAGCTTCCCTCCGTACTGCAGAAAATAGCTCCCTACATTGATATATGGTTGCCGGACTTCAAATACAGCGACGCCGAGCTGGCGCGCCGCTACAGCAACGCCCCGGACTATCCGCAGCGCGCCCAAGAGGCCCTCCGAACCATGTTCCAGCTCGTGGGGAGCAACCTGCCCACCGACGACAACGGATTGGCCTTCCGTGGCATGATAGTCCGCCACCTGGTCCTGCCAGGGCAGATAGAGAACACCTTAGGATGCCTTGGATGGATAGCTCAAGAGCTGTCGCAAAAGGTGCATGTCTCACTGATGGCACAGTACTATCCTCCTTCGGGCATCCAGCTCCCGGACCAGCTCAACCGCCCCCTCAACGCCGAAGAGTACCGTCAGGCTACCGAGAGGCTCCACGCCCTGGGGCTGCACCGCGGATGGATGCAGGAATTAGAAGCCTCCACCAACTACCGTCCGGATTTCGCCAAAGAGAACATCTTTTCCTCCAAGTAACGAAACACCATATCGAACAATAATCGTCAAAATCATTACAAAACATGGCAAAACAAGAAAAACTGGATTGGGACTACGAAGAATACTTCGACGAGATTTTTGAATCAACCGGGGTAGTGATGTGGAACACCCACATACCCTCCTTCACGTTCGCGTTCTTCCTCAACGAGCTCTACCAGCTTAAGTTGCAACGACAAGAGTGCGTGAGCTTGAAAAAGAAAAAAGCCACCACGAAATGCATAGTCTATTCTTATGTCGACGCTGTGATGCACACCACCTATTTCTTTATCGAAAACGGCCAGACCACACCTGGAGCGGAGCGCGCCAACGCCTACTTCGACAAAGTGCTACTCGTCATGGGGCCCAACGGACACGAAACCTCACGCCGCATCCAGCAGGACCTCGAGCCTCCCTCCCTTTTCGGGAATGAAGATAAAAGCCCCGAGATAAAATGTTTCGTGGATTCCGGCATATTGGAGAGCGCCTATTTCGACTACAGCGATGCCGAATATCCGCAGACCTCGTACTTCCCGCAAACCAACGTCAACGAGGCCCTTAAAAAGAAGCAAAGCCTCTTTCTTAAAGAGCAGAAAGACTACCTGTCCGACCTCATTTTGGCCGTGGACCACCTCATACCAAACTTCGATGTGGTCTGAAAATTTTGTGCAGAATAGTTTTTTTTGTACTTTTGCATCTTGATTTTGCATCAAAAAAAACGCAAATTCACGTCTATTCTACTATTAAACAAGTAATTGTACCACAAACACCTTTCTAAAATGGAAGAACCAAAAGAAATGCAGAACGAAGTAATGGAGCCCGAAACCATCACGGCAGCCCCAGAGGAAACCGTTTCTGACAACACCCAGCAACCCCTGGCAGACACGTCTGCTGAAGCCACCGACAATTCTGAACAAACAGAAGACCCATCAAATCCAGCAAGCCCCCAAGAGACCGACGAGCTCGTAGAAGAAGAGCCCCATGAGGACTACACCGCCATGAGCCGCGAAGAGATGGTGGAAGCACTCAACCAACTACTCCTTACGGACGACATCACCGCCATCAAAAACCGTGTCGGCGACCTGAAGATAGCCTTCAACGAAGCCGACAAGGCCGTAAAAAAAGCCGCTTTTGAGAAATTCATCGAAGATGGGGGCAACAAAGACGAATATGTCAGCTCCGACGACGCCGTTGCCGAAGCCTACAGAAAAGCCTACAATATCTACCGCGAACGTAGACAAAAACATATAGACGAGCTCGAGGCCCAGAAGCAGAACAACCTGCAGCAAAAAAACGCCATTCTCGACGAGCTCCGCCAGCTTATCAACAGCGAAGGCGAGACGCTGCGCGCCTCGTACGACGCTTTCAACGCCATCCAAGACCGCTGGAAAGCAATCGGCGAGGTTCCACGCTCGGAGCTCAACGGCCTCTGGCAAAACTACCATTTCCTTGTGGAGCAATTCTTCAGCAAGGTGAAGATGAACAAAGAACTCATGCTCCTCGACCAGAAGAAAAACCTGGAGAGCAAGACCCAGCTCTGCGAGAAAGCCGAGGAGCTCATACTGGAGCCCTCCATATCCAAAGCCGCACAGGGGCTCCAAAGCCTCCGCGAGCAGTGGCGCGAGATAGGCCCCGTTCCCGTGGAGCTCAACGACGAAATATGGACGCGCTTCCGCAACGCCGCCTCCCAGATTGACCAGCGGCGGCGCGAATACTACGAACAGCGGCGCGACGAGATGGAGAAAAACCAACTGGCCAAAGAGGCACTCCTCCAACAGGTGATAGACCTCACCAGCCAGAAGCCCACAACGCCTAAGGGCTGGACAGAGGCCACCACCGCCATCGACGAGACCTTCAAAATCTGGAAGACCATAGGGGCGGCCCAACGGCAACGCAACGAAGAGCTGTGGAAGCAGTTCAAGGGCACCATCGACCAGTTCTATGCCGACAAGAAAAAGTTCTTCGACACCATTAAGGACGAATATTCCGAGAACCTGAACAAGAAAATCGAGCTGTGCATCCAGGCCGAAGCCATTGCCAAACGCGACGACTGGAAGAAAGCCACCGAAGAAATCCTCAACCTTCAGGAGCAGTGGAAGCAGATCGGGCCGGTAGGCAAGAAAATGCACGAGAAGATATGGCAGCGCTTCCGCGGAGCCTGCGACGAGTTCTTCGCCAACAAGAAAGAGTATTTCACCACCCTGCGCAGCACTGAGAAAGACAACCTGGAAAAGAAAGAGGCCATCCTTGCTGAGCTGAAAGCCTACACCTTCGGCACCGACAAAGAGGAGAACCTCACGGCCATAAAGGATTTCCAGCGCCGCTGGATGGAGGTGGGGCACGTGCCTATCGCCCAAAAGCAACGCATTCAGGACGAATACCGCGCCACCCTCAACAAGCTCTTCGAACAACTGAAAATCACGGCTCGCGAGGCCGAAGCCACCGCCTACCGCGAACGCATCCGTAACGTGCTCACCGACCGAAAGGCCTCCTCCAACGAAAGGCAGAACCTCGTCGACCAGATTCAGAAACTCCAGAACGACCTGGCGCTATGGGAGAACAACCTCGGCTTCCTGGCCAGCTCGAAGCAAGCCGACATCCTCAAGCAGGAGTTCCAGCACAAGATGCAAAAAGCACGCCAGGACATCGCTTTGCTTCACGCCAAAATACGGATGCTTGACGAATCCATGAAGGAGAGCCACGACGACAACGCCCAACAGGGCCAAACAGTAAATAACAAAGAAGAAAACGCAGCAGAGTGAGCAGTAAAGGAATCGTAGAAAACATCCGACGCGAATATTCCAGTTCGCTGAAGTCCAACGAAGTCGACGACTGGGTGGACGTGCACCTCATGAGGCCATTGGCGTTCCTCTGGGTGAAGTTCTTTGCAGCCCTTGGCGTCCACCCCAACGCCGTCACCATACTCTCCATGTTCGTCGGAGCCGCAAGTCTTTTCTTCTTTGCCCAGCCCAGCTACTACTACGGTGCCGGGGTTTGGGCTAACGTGATAGGCATCCTGCTCCTGCTCCTGGCCTACATCTTCGACTGCACCGACGGCCAGCTGGCACGCCTTACTGGCAAGCATAGCAAGCTGGGGCGCATCCTCGACGGCTCGGCGGGCTATGCCTGGTATATACCCATCTATGCTGCCCTCGTCTACCGCTTCTACCTCTACCATGGGCGCGAATACGAGCTCCTCGGCATACCGCTCAGCGACAGCAGCGCTCTTCTTGGTGCCGGCGTATGCATCCTCCTCGCCTTCCTATCCGGAGCCATCTGCTTGGCCAGCCAGCAGCGCACCGCCGACTACTACGTCCAGATCCACCTACTCTTCTCAAAAGGCATGGAGCACTGCGAACTCGACAGCGCCGCCAAGCAGCGACAGATCCTCGACGAGATGCCGGCATCCGCCACATGGATAGAGCGCCTGGTGCAGAGGACCTACATCAAATATACCGAGCAGCAGGAGAAACGCACCCCGGAGTTCCAGAACCTGATGTCGCGCATCAACGCCAAGTATGGCAGCTTCGACAACGCACCCCAGCAGCTGCGTAACGCGCTGCGCCAGCAGTCCAAGAAAGCCATGCGTTTCGCCCACATGCTGGTGTTCAATTTCCGCACCTTTTTCCTGGCCCTCTTCTGCCTACTCGACTTCCCCCTCGAGTATTTCCTCTTCGAAATAATCGTGATCACGCTCATCGAACGCTACACCATCCATCGGCACGAAGCCTTCTGCCGTCGTGCTGCTGCCGACCTTTAGCCCAAAAAGATGAAACTCACAAAGAAAGGAATCACAAACATATTCTTCGTAATAGGCGTCATCGCAGTCGTGGTGATGCTTTTTACGTTTGATGTAAGCTTCGTCGAGCTATGGGGCTATATCCGCAGTGCTGGGTGGTGGCTCCTCCCCATCGTAGGCATCTGGGCGCTGGTCTATGCCCTCAACGCATTGGCTTGGGGGCTGATAACCAAGAGCGTCAAGCAGCCCGACGACCACATTCCCATGTGGCGGATGTTCAAGCTCACCCTGTCCGGCTATGCCCTCAACTACGCCACCCCTGTGGCCGGACTGGGAGGGGAGCCCTACCGCATCATGGAGCTCTCGAAAGACATCGGCAACCAGCGAGCCACCTCCTCGGTCATACTCTACGTCATGACGCACATGCTAGCCCATTTCCTTTTCTGGCTTTCGGGCATCATCATCCTTGCCGTACTGCACCTGTATGGCAGCATCCAACTGACTACGGTCCACATCATCCTCGCGGCCATCAGCACCGTCGTGATTCTCGGGCTCGTTTTCCTCTTCTCGCTGGGCTACCGCTACGGGCTCGTTCTTAAAATAACGCGTTGGCTTTCGCGCTGGCCCCTCATCGGGGGCTGGATTCAGAGGCTCATGACCAAGCACAGCGAGGGTCTCGAGAACGTCGACAAGCAGATAGCCCTCCTCAACCAGCAGGACAAGAGGACGTTCTATAGCAGCCTCGGGGCCGAGTATCTGTCGCGTTTTGTGCAAAGTCTGGAGATCATGTTCACCCTGCTGCTGTTCGGCATCGATGGTGGGGGGGATTTCGCGGGGCTTGCGACCGTGTTTCTCCACAGCGTCATCATCCTCACAGTAGTCACCATCATGTCCAACCTCCTGGGCTTCCTGCCCATGCAGCTCGGAGGTCAGGAGGGCGGTTTCGTACTTGCCATCACCATGCTGGGGATTCCTCCCGCCTTCGGCATATTCATCTGTATCCTCACTCGCGTCCGCGAAATCTTCTGGATTATCGTCGGCCTTATCCTTATGAAAGTGAAGAATTAAGTAATGGTAAGGATAAAAAAAATAAGGTAATATGATGGATAAAAGGAGAGCGCGTTTCTACGAAACGCATAGAATATTGGTTGTCAACAGCCCCACACTATGTGCGGGGTTATTGAGAGTAAGCCCCTCCGGGGCTACGAAGATAGTTATCAACTGTTAAACACGCGATTATGCAAGCTATAATCTTAGCGGCCGGCATGGGTAAACGCCTCGGCCAGCTCACCCACAACAACACCAAGTGCATGCTCGAAGTGAACGGCATCAAGCTTATCGACCGCGCCCTGGCCAGCCTCAAGCAAGTTGGCGTGGAGCGCATCATCATGGTGGTGGGTTACAAGAGCGACAACGTCAAGCATTATCTTGGCGACAACTACAGCGGCATTCCCATCCACTATATCCTCAACCCGGTCTACGACAAAACCAACAATATCTATTCCCTTTTCCTGGCCCGCGAGCTGATGACGCAGGACGACACCATCCTTCTGGAGTCCGACATCATTTTCGACACCGCCATCATGCAGAAACTGGTTGATGACCCGTTCCCCAACATAGCCCTCGTCGACCACTACGAGAGCTGGATGGAGGGCACCATGGTAACCATCGACCAAGAGAACCGCATCACGCGAATCATCGACAAGAACGGCTTCCGCTTCGACGAGGCCTCGACCTACTTCAAGACCGTCAACATCTACAAATTCAGCAAAGAGTTCGCCCGACGCTACTACATACCCTTCCTCGATGCCTACACCACCGCCGTTGGCAACAACGCCTACTACGAGCAGGTGCTTCGCATCATCCTCCACCTCCACGAGGCGCCGCTCAAGGCCCTCGCGCTGGATGGCGAGTCATGGTACGAGATTGACGACATCCAGGACCTCGACATCGCCTCGTCCATTTTCGCCGCGACCGCCGACCAGCACTACAGTGCCGTGGCCTCGCGCTTTGGCGGCTATTGGCGTTATCCGAAGATGCTGGACTTCTGCTATCTCGTGAACCCCTATTTTCCACCCCAGCGTTTGTGCGACGAGCTGAAGGCCAATTTCGACACCCTGCTGCGGCAATATCCGTCGGGGATGCGCGTCAACTCCCTGTTGGCCTCGCGCTATTTCGACGTTGACCAGGACTATATTGTCGTTGGCAACGGGGCCGCGGAGCTCATCAAAGCCTATATGGAGAACCATGTAGCCCGACTTGGCATCGTTCTGCCCTCGTTCGAAGAATACCCCAACCGGCTTCCGCTCGACAAAGTCGTGGCATACACACCCCCCAGCGACGACTTCCACTATAGTGCTGCCGACATCAAGGCCTACTTCAACAATGCCGACATTTCCACGCTCCTCATTATCAATCCCGACAATCCCTCCGGCAACTATATTCCCTACGCCGAGCTCCTCGACCTCATAGCCTGGGGCAAGGGGCGTGGCGTGAACATCCTCGTTGACGAGTCGTTCGTTGACTTCGCCAAGGTCGAGGGCAAACAGACCCTTTTCGACGATGCCATACTCCAGGCCAACCCCCATCTCGTGGTAGTAAAAAGCATCAGCAAGAGCTTCGGAGTCCCGGGGCTGCGGCTGGGCGTCCTTGCCTGCGGCGACGCAGGCCTCATCGCCACTCTCAAGAAAGAGGTGGCGATTTGGAGCATCAACTCCTTCGCCGAGTACTACCTCCAGATCTACCATAAGTACAGCAGCGACTACCGCCTTGCCTGCCAGCAGTTCATGGAGGAGCGAGAGCTTTTCTTCCAAGAGCTGCAGCAAGTGACCTATCTCAAGGTCTTTCCCAGCCAGGCCAACTATTTTCTCTGCAAGCTCAGGGGGCGCTTCACGTCGCACCAGCTCGCCCTCGAGCTTCTCAAAGCCGGCATCCTCATCAAGGATTGCAGCACGAAGAAAGCCTTTGCGGGAGCCAACTATATCCGCATAGCCATACGCGACCGTCACGACAACCACTACCTGGTACAAACCCTAAAAAGCCTTTAATATGCATTCGATAGACTCTTGGCAAAGCTGGGAAGCTTTGCCTCCTACTTGGCAAAGCAGGGAAGCTTTGCCTCCTACTTGGCAAAGCTGGGAAGCTTTGCCTCCTACCCGCCTCAGCGCCATCCTATTGCCGGCCCTCCTCGCCATCGCACTCCTCTGTTCTTCCTGCCGAAGCGACAATGCGGCCGTCGATATCATGCGTTTCGACAAGCTCATGTTCGAAACGCCGAGCTCCGACCTGCCGAAAGCCCTCAGCGACTTTCAAGGGCAATATCGCAGCCCCCTGCTGCGCATCTATCCCAGCGACGAGAACTATATGGCCACATTCCACGACTTTGCCGCCGACAGCGTCGTCCGTCAGATCTATTCCATCACCAACCAGAAGATGGGCGACCTCCATTGGCTGGAACGCGAGCTGGGCAAAGCCATAGCAAAGAGCGACGAGCTGATGCCCACGATGCATCTGGAGCATATAGCCACCTATATATCAGGGATGTTCGACTATCAGAACCGCATACTTGTTGACAAAGGCACGCAGAGCGCGCTGATCAGCCTGGACCTTTATGCCGTGGATGGGATGCAGCGCTACTCGTTTTTCGGCCTACCGCAGTATTTGGTGAGGCAAAGCGACACAGCCTATCTGGCCACGGACCTTATGGCAGAGTGGGCGCGCCATTTCATTGCAGCGCCAGAGGAGTGCGACGTCACCCTGCTGGACCTCATGGTGATGGAAGGCAAGGCCCTCTACTATCTCGACCTGGTCTTCCCCGGAGTTGCCGACCATATAAAGCTGCGCTACACACGTCAGCAGCTCGAGTGGTGCGAGAAAAACGAAGCGATGCTCTGGTCGTATTTCATCAGCCACTCGCTCCTCTACGAGAAAGACTTCGCACGATATCACAATTTCATCGACGAAGCCCCTTTCACGAACGCTTTCAGGGATTCTGCGCCGCGCACACCCGAGTATCTTGGGCTTCAGATCGTGCGGGCCTATATGAGAAAGAGTGGGGCCACACTGTCCGAGCTCTTCGCGAACAGCGACTCGCAAGCCATTCTAAACACCTCATCCTACAAGCCATGAACCGCCGCAACATATTAGTCATCGTCAATCCCATATCGGGCATAGGCAAGCAACGCAAGATAGAGGAGTTGCTTGAGAAGCATATCGACAAGGAGGTGCTTAGTTATAGCGTGAGCTATACCGAGCATGCACACCATGGCACACAGATGGCCGAGGAAGCCGTACGGGAAGGCACCTACGATGCCATCGTGGCCGTTGGGGGAGACGGCAGCGTCAACGATGTTGTTTCCGGCATGGTGGGCAGCACGCTCCCCCTGGGTATTATTCCGTGCGGTTCGGGCAACGGGTTGGCCCGCAACTTAGGGATTCCGATGAATGCCGCGCAAGCCATAGAGAAGCTGAACCATTTCAAGATAGGAGAGATAGACACCATCACGCTGAACGAGCGGGTGGTTGCCAGCATTGCAGGCATAGGGTTCGACGCGCGCGTGGCGCGGCGGATGAAGCTGGCCAAGGTGCGTGGCTTTCAGGCCTACGCGAAAATTATCCTTTCGGACTATCCCACATACAAGGAGCAGGACTACCGCCTCCGGATTGACGGGCGAGAGATAGAGCGACGAGCCTGGTTCATTTCTTTTGCCAACAGCAACCAGTTCGGTTTCAACACAGCCATAGCCCCGCTTGCGCGTCTTGACGACGGCCTGATAGACGTCTGCATTGTTGACAAGATTCCGCTGATACACCTACCACTGACTGCGCCACTCATCTACCTGAACCATTTCGAATTGTCGCAGCACGTAGAGATTTTCAAGGCGCATGAAGTGGAGGTACTGAACAACGAAGAGCAGTGGGTGAACGTGGACGGGGAGGGGGAACGCCTTGGGAGCCATCTTCATTTCGTCAACAATCGCAAAAGCCTCCGCGTCATTCTCCCATAAAACGCAAGAGGGGGGCTGTAGCCCCCCCTCTTGCGTTATAAGCAGGGTGTATCCTTAATTGTAGGCATGGATACCACCGAGGAGCAGATTGACGCCAAAATAGGTAATGATGACGGAGAAGAAGGCGAAGATGGCATAGACATGGAATGCGCGGGGGCTACGGAATACCTTTGGGGAGAGAATGGGGAAAAGATAGACCAGCAGCGTGATGAGGGCCCAGACCTCCTTAGGATCCCAGGACCAATAATTACCCCATGAGATATTAGCCCAAAGGGCACCTATAGCAATGCCTATTGCCAACAGGGAAACTGCAGGATAGAGCAGCAAAAGGCTGGTGCGCCGCGACAGACGAAGCTCCTCGCCACCAGCGATGAGGGCGGCAACTCCGTTAATCATCACGAAGAAAAACAGGGCATAAGAGATCATTATCACCGAGACATGCAGGGAAAGCAAGGGTGAGCTAAGCACCGGCATGAGGTGTGTAACCGGGGGGTTGCTGCCACTGAGCATCGCCACCAACTGGCAGAAGCCCATGCAGAGCAGCCCTATAGACGACGCAATGGCACTGCGACGACTCAGCAGCAGGGACAACACCCCGATGGCAATGGTCATAAGATTCATGGAATCGAAGCCTCCGGCCATAGGGACATGACCACCGACGACCCATCGCAGCACGAAAATCAGCGTCACCAAGAGCGTCAGCGCCATAACAAGCAGCGTGGAGGCCCCCTGCACTATGCGCTTTCCCTTGGCACCACGGCGACGGCCAAGAAGCGCAATGGCGAAACAGACAAGCCCGAGCGAGACAGCGACCATGGCAAGCCACCGCCCAGTGGTGAGCCTGTTGTAGAGCCTCTCGGCCTTGACACTCACGGCCGACGGCAACACGGCATCGGCACGCTTCTGCTGATATTGCAGTGTCTTACGAAACAGCGTGTCGAGAGCTCCATAATCCCCTTCCACCACCAACTGCTGGCAATAGCTTGTCCAGCGCCGAATGAAAAGGTATTCTTCTTCGTCTATGGTGATGGGAAGCTCGTCGTTCTGTGCATACCAGCCCAAGGAGGGCTCGGCCGCTGGCATGGCACCCATGGCACCATTGCCAGCCGGCGAGCCAAAGACTGGGAATAGCTTTGGCTGTTTGCCCTGCAGTAACCCCTCGATGAGGGCCCTTTTCTCGAGGGCTTCGCGCACCTGTTTCGTCGGTTGCCCATCGTTGGCATTCCCCAGCTGCTGCAACGTTGCAAAACTGACATAACGCCCATCGGCCCCCAACTGCTGTCGCAACTCCGCACCTTTCACCTTGATGAACGGCTCCGATATCCATTGGTCGTTGAAGAAGAGGAGGCCACTCATGACCTGCTCGGCGCTGAGACCGCGGTAGGAGGCTTTTCCGCTGAGCTTGGTGACATAGTCCTTGGCCATGGTCTGCAAAGGACAGACCCGTCCCTTATAGAGCACATAGATACGGCCCATCTGCTCAGCGACATCGGGAGGCAACGTCTGGGGCTGAGCCTGAACGCCACCCATAGCGAACAACAGCAGCACAAGAGGGACGGCAGACATGGGGCTGGTGCCGCCGTTCCTGAGCAGCCTGCGGAAGCGCGAACGGGGACTGCAGAAGAGCAGGAGGATACCAAGAGCCATAGAGAGATAGCCCAGATAGGTTACGGCGATGCCGAAAGGGTCGTGGGCCACACTGAGCACCGAGTTGCCATCCTGGTCGTAGTCCTCCTGATAGAAGCGATAGCCGTGGCGACGTAGAATCTTGTTCATCGAGATTTCCACGGTCTCAGCCCCATCGACGGAGACGACGCTGACAAAATCCATCGGGGTGGATGTGCCGGGATGTGTCTGAAGTTCGAAATGGTGGAGGGTCAGCGAGAAAGGGAGCTTCTGTGACTTCCCGTTATAGGTAGTGAACTCGCTTACGGGGTTTCCGGGCTGCAAGGTCATGTTGCCGTGTTTGCCAGTGAGGGCGGTGAGGGCGCCACCGGCAAGGATAAGCACCGCCGAGCTGTAGAGAGCCAGCAAATAGAAACGACGCCACAACCGGCCTCGCACTATGGCATATAGCGCAAAAAGACCAACAAGGCATAGCATGGCTATGAACCACCACGATCCATACACATGCTGGCACGCGTATTCATTGCCGTGATACTTTTCCACTATCGTGCCAGCGGCAAGGATGCCGACGACAAGAGAGAAGAAAAGGATTTGGAGAAAGGTTGGGATTTGATTGGGTTTCATAATTGTTGGTTTTGGGGAGGGATGGAGTTAATGAAGGCTTGTTAATAGAAGTTCGACATTCGCAGTCAGCGTGACGCCCGCGTACCACAGGGAATCACTATTCACTATTCACTAATCACTAATCGCTCAAATGGCATTAATGAATTTAACTACAGCGTCGCGGTCGGACTTGGAGAGTTTGCGGAAATTCTCGACCGTCCAACGGGCATCACTACCTGGGCATCCGTGCCACATGATGGCCTCTATCACGTTGCGGGCACGTGCATCGTGCAGCCTGTCGGCATGGCCGCTGCAGATTGGCGAGAGGCCGCGGCCCCACAGGGGCGTGGTACGACACCATCCGGTGCGGATATCGTTGACCATGCGGAGCCTATGCTGAACGAGGTCGCTATAAGGCCAGATTTTCTGATACGGATAGCGCGGCAGACGGGAGTCGGCGACGCTGAAGAAACCGGTAGGGTCGGTGAACTCGTCGGGGCCTGTAGTCCAACTGGGGCGGTGGCATGAGGCGCACCCCAACTCGCGGAAGAGCTGGCGCCCACGCTGGACATCGGCATCGGCCAAATTGCGGGCAGCAGGAACGGCAAGACCGCGGTGCCACACCATGAAGTTGATGTACTCCTGGTCGCTCATTTCGGCAGGCAACGTGTCGCACATCAGGTAGTTGTAGATATCCACGCTGGCATCACCAGTCTTGTTCCACTCGGGGAAATAGCTGTAGAAACTGGCCTGCACATCGGGATCGGCGGCAGCGGCATTGGCATAGATGGTCTTATCCAGGCTGAGGTAATGGCTTCGTTTGTTGCTACGGGTGACATTGGGGATATTCCAAATGGCATTGCTGCCTGGGGCATCCTGCAGGGGGCCGCGGCTCAGGGCATAGGTGTAACGGCGAGGATGGCTCGTGCCGCCATAGTAGGCGCCGGCTGCCCAGTCGCTACCAGCCCAGATATTGGGGTTGAGGTCGGCACCGGCATCGGCTTCGCGCTGATACTGCGCTTTCAGCGAATCGTCGGGGATGGCATCAAGCAAGCCGGTGCCATAGATGCCGATGGTGGTTTCGAGGCGGAAACCCAAATGGCTGTAGGGCACTGCCAAGGGTGCATAGAACGCCTGCTCGGTGATGTTCACCTCGGGATAAATCAGACTGTAGGACTCCCCGTCGTCGAACTTGTTGCCCCATTCGTCGACATAGTCGTTCCACATGATGGTTATGCCATCCTCATCGATGGAGGGTTTGAAGGGGGCCACGGCGCGCGTCTGTGGCATGCCGGCAACGGATTTCTCGTAGGGCTCCGCGGGGTCGGTCTTGTCGAACACCACCAGCAAGTAGCCATTGCCCCAGTCGGAGGCATTGTAACGCTCCATGCGGCGACCATGGCCATAGCCGGGGTGACAGCTCTCGCAGGACGAGCGCACATACAGAGGACCCAAACCATCGAAGGGCTCGCTGTTCTGCGTGATGGTGTGTTCGAAAAAGAACTCGCCGTATTTGAATGCGTTGCCCATACCGGCGCGTTCGGTGGCGGGGGTGGGATCTTCGAAGGCCGAGGCGGACTGGTTGAAGGTGGTGCCCAGCTCGCCGCCGGCAAGGGTTTCTTCGCTCAGCCAGTCGGGCTGATCGTCATTGCTGGGGCTTATCTGCTCATCATCCTTGCAGGAAGAGAGCGTAGCGGCGACGAACAACGCCGCAGCTGCGTAGAAAAGTGTTTTTTTCATCGTTACAGTTGTTTGCTATTTTGTGATTCAATTGATTCGGAGGGCGTCGATTACTTCGCCGAAAACTTCGCTAAGCTCGGCGCAGGCCTCAACGGCTTCGCCATTCTTGGCATCGGAATAGTGGAGAGAGAAAGGAGCCGGCATCTCGGCAATCTTCGTCAGGGCCAGCTCGATGGCAGCGTCGACCTTGGCGGCCAGGTCGGCATCGATATCGGCCACAAACTGTCGGAGCGAACGCCCAGTGCTGCGCTCACCCTCGATGCCACCAAGCCACACATTCTGGATGCTGATGATATTGTTGGTGAAGTCGGTGATAGACATGTAGCTGTAGGGCGACTCGATGTAGGTGATGTCTTCGCCATGCCAGGCGGCGTAGATCTTCGAGCTACCCACCTCGTCGGCTATATCGGAGCAGCCTTGCGCCATGGCGATGACGGCAGCCATCCGCGAACTGTAGATGCTACCGGCGCGGCCCGCGCGTTTCATGTTCTCGCCATAGCTGAGGTCGCTGCCCGCCACGGTGTAGGCGAGCTCCACCTCGTCGAGTTTGTCGATATGGCTCTGAGGAGCTTGCTCGCCGAGCCACCCCACTTCAAGCTGATAGCAGCGGTTACGCAAGTCGCCGGCAACAGCGGCGATATAGATCAGATGCTTCTCTTCGAGCGATGCCACGCTCTTGGGTTGGCCGTTTTGGAAAAGGATATACTCGATGCCGTGGAACCCCAGGAGGTTGTTGCCCAGATTCAGGCCGGCATTGACATCGCCCTCATCGCCGTCGAGGCTCTGCAGCACCAGGGGGCTGTTCATCAGGTTGTTGAACTCGGTCTCGGCAAGAGGCCAGGAGTCAATGTGCGGGTCGATGCCGAAATCGCCGGCAGCGCCAAAGAGGAAGGCCTCGCTCTTCTCCCACCAGGCACGCGCCTCAAGGAAGGTAGCGCAAGCCTCGCGCATCAGGCCCTCGTTGGGATTGGCACGGAGCTCGGCAAGCTGGTCGGCCAACCGCTCGGTAGCATCGGCCAACGCCGTGTAGGTAGGAGCCACCGTATGGTCCACAAACTGCTCAGCGACGACAGCGGCATGCTCGTCGTTGTTGTCTACGTCGTCGTCCTTCCCACACGAAGTGGCCAGGATGGTGGCAAAGGCCAAAGCCACCAAGGATAGTTTCATGAAGTGTTTTTTCATTGTTAATATAGTTTATTAATAATTAAGTAAAAATAATTGTTAACATTCATTTTGAGCCCCGTAGGGGCGGCATATAATAGCCGTGGGCGTGAGCCCACGGAGCAAAGCAGTCATTTACATTGAGCCCCGTAGGGGTGAAGAAAGCTCCAGTGAAGCTTTCGATAGCGAAGCGGAGAAAATAATATTACATAAACACATTTAATCGTCATCACTAATATGTAAACTATTTTTGATTGATTACTTACTTAATCAATTGTCGTTCATTAACTCCACACCTTACGTGGAGTTAACGAGAGAAAGGCCCTCCGCGCCTTTCAGTTTTTTTCAGTGTTTGAAAAAACCGGTCCACGTGACAGCTACAGCCACCCAGGGCTCGTTGTTGTACTGGCTGTCCAACATCCGCAAGCCACCCTCGGCCTTGATCACGATTTCCGGAATCGGCACATAATTGATGCCGCACGACAGCAGCTGGCGTTCGGCCCAGGCCACGTCGGTGTAGCCATCGGCAGGCACGAAACTGTCGTAGTGGTCGTAACGGCCGAAGAGGTATAGCTTCTGCCTTGAATTGCTCCAAGACAGGAGGTTGATGCCCGCTTCGATGGAGGCATCCCACGCCCTCTCACCAACCGGGGTGTGGGGATAGGGGTTGCCGGTCATCGTGGTCTGGTTCTTATTGCGGCTGGAAATCAAGGCGGCATCGCCAAGGTAGCCATAATCGAAATTGCCACGCATGGTCAGCCAGCGGTTTCGGAAGGCGAAGTCGAACGCGCCAATCACTACGGTGCCCTTGGCGCCATGGTAGCGCGACGTTTCGGGATAGATGGTGGTGGTGATGTCGTTGTTGAAGCTGTTGCCGGCAAAGCCGCTGAGGCTCAGGCGAAGGCCCTCAATGCCAGTCCAGTCGACGCGCACGGCACCTGACAGGCCATTGGCTGGGCGGAACTCGTAGGGCGATGCAGAGCCCCCGTTTATCCACCCGGCATCGTTGAAGAGATTGCTGTTGAGCGAGGGCAGCAGCTGCACCTCGTAGCGCCACGCTGCGGCGCGCCCCCATAGGCTCACGCCGGTCTCGTGCCACGTGCAGGGCATGATGGTGTTCTCTCCCTCAGGACGATAGACGCTGAAGAACATGTTCGGCGTGTGGTTGTTGTTGGTCATTCCAATGGGCACGACGATATGGCCGGCCCGGATATTGAGATAAGGGCTGAAGCTTTTCTGTACCCAGAACTGCTCCAACGCCACCTCGCCGCCGCGTTCGATTTCCTGCTCGAACTCACCAGTCTCTTCCGTTTCCTTTTCTGTGGCCGCCTCTACGCCCCCATGCTCGAACTCTATCTCGGTGCCCATACTCCATCCATGTCCGAAGTCGTAGCCCAGCATGATGACGGCATGGGGCAGGTCTACGCGCCCATATCCCCCGGCATCTTTGTAGCGGTCGGAGAAAGAGTAACGGAACACGTTGTCGCTATAGAAATGTCGACTGTAGACGGCCTCACCATAGCCTCCTACCGTAAGGCGACTTTTGGGAGCCACGGTGTCGGATTGCGCAAAAATTCTCTGCCCGGCAAGAGTTAGCATTAAGCCACATGTGGCTAAAAGTAAGTTAGTTCGCATAGTTTTCTGTTGTTTTTTTTCGACTGCAAAAGTCGTCAGAAAACTCTATGCGGCGCATCACCAAAATTAGTGAAATTTCATCAAGCTATAGTCATTTCACGTGATTGGACCTCGTTGTTCCTCGATCATTGCTGCCGGTGATGACGTTCGGCATCGGGCGAGAACTGGCTGGCTCTCAGCCGACGCACTATCCAAACGGCGAAAGGGATGGAGAGCAGGAAAGTGCAGAGGTCGGCAACGGGCTGGGTCAGCTCGACCCCATGAATGCCCAAGAGCCGAGGGAGCACGAGGACGGCGGGGATGAAGAAAAGCCCCTGTCGGCTTATTGACAGCAACGTGGAGCGCAGTGGCATGCGGATATTCTGGAAAAGCATATTGGTGGCCGTTGAGAGCGTTACGAGAGGGAAAGCCAGACACTGCCAGCGGAGTGCGCGCGAGCCGATGGCGATAAGCATGGGGTCTTCGCGGCGGAACAGGGCAATGATCTGCGGAGCGAAGATGTAGCCCAGCGCGGAGAGCACTATGAGCATCGCCGTCGATACGCTGTAGGCGAAGAGATAGCTCTGCAGCACGCGACCATACTTGTGGGCTCCATAGTTGAAGCCACATACGGGCTGAAAGCCCTGCAAGAAGCCCAAGATCAGGGAGAAAGCGAACATCGTGGTGCGGCTCACGACGGCAAAGGCCGCCACCGCGGAGGCCTCATGACCTTCGGGCGCGTAACGCGCAGCGGCGTAGTTGAGCATCACAGCAGAAAGGCAATTGAAGGCCTGGCGGCAGAGCGAGGGGAGGCCTCCGGCCGTAATCTCCTTATAGACATGCAGCGAGGGTCGGAATTGGCTGAGGCTGATATGGACCGAGCCGTCGCGCATGGTACCCCACAGCAGGAGCCCCCACGCCGCGAACTGGCTGATGGCTGTGGCCAGCGAGGCGCCGCTCACCCCCATTCTGAAGACGAATATGAGCAAGGGGTCGAGCACTATGTTGAGCAAGGCGCCGCTGACGATGCCCACCATGCCAAAACGGGCGTTGCCCTGAAGGCGGAGCTGGTTGTTGAGCGTGAGGGCCGACATCATGAAGGGCGAAGCCATCAGAATATAACGCAAATATTTGCATCCATAGGGCACCACATCTGGTGGGGCGCCGAGAAGACGCACAAGCTCGGGCAGCAGTGGGAGGCCCACCAGAGCGGCCATCATGCCAAGCAGGAGCGGCGTGAAGAAGCCGGTGGACGCCATCACGCCGGCTTGGCCGTAGCGCTGCGCGCCAAGAGCCCGGGAGATGTAGTTGCCCGACCCATGCCCGAAGAAGAACCCTACGGCCTGTATGAACGCCATATAGGCAAAGCCTATGCCTATTCCCGCTGTGGCCTCGGTGGAGAGGCGACCGACGAAGGCTGCATCCACCACATTATAGAGAGCAGTGACCACCATGCTCACCATGGAGGGCACCGCCAGGCTCAGCACCAGCCGCGGGACGGAGCCTTCGGTCATTTGATGATATTTCGTATCGAGCGTTGTGATAATTTGCGGATTAAAAATCCTTATAATATTTTGCGTCGGATTGCAAATCCGTTATTTTGCGGATTAAAAATCCTTATAATATTTTGCGTCGGATTGTGATGGCTATTTTGCGGATTAAAAATCCTTATAATATTTTGCGTCGGATTGCAAATCCGACGCAACCGATTGCAAATCCGACGCAACCGGCTACTTCCTTATAATCTCAGTATTCCCCTTAGAATTGAGCAGCGTGAGGCTCACGGTGTGCTGCTTGCCATCGCGGAGGAAGAGCACATCGACCTTGTCGCCAGGATTGAACAGAGCCACCTCCTCCATCATCGACGAATAAGAGTTGACATCCATATTGTTCACCTTCAACAACAAGTCGCCCTCACGCATTCCTGCCTTATCGGCAGCACAGTTGGGGATGACGCGTGCCACGAGTATGCCGCGGGGCTGGTCAAGGCCCAGGCGTTTGGCCACTTCGGCCGTAACTTCGACCACGTTGACCCCGAGGTAGCCACGCTGGACGGTGCCATATCGGCGGAGGTCGCCGGTCACCTTCTTCGCTATGTTCGACGGTATTGCGAAGCTGTAGCCCGTATAGTAGCCATTGCCGCTGGCAATGGCAGTGTTGATGCCTATCAGCTCTGCCCTGCCGTTGACCAGAGCCCCGCCGGAGTTGCCGCTATTCACGGCGGCATCGGTCTGGATGAACGATTCGATGGTGCTTTCCACTCCGGGGTTGTTGATAATGTCCATATAGCGGGCCTTGGCGGAAATGATGCCGGCAGTGACGGTGGAGGTGAGATTGAAAGGATTGCCGATGGCCAACACGGGCTCGCCGATACGCGCCAAGTCGCTATTGCCGAAGGGGATGGTATGATAGCCAGAGCCTTCTATTTTGATGACAGCCAGGTCGGTGGCGGGGTCGGTGCCCACAATACGGGCGGGGACTTCACGCTTGTCGTTGAGCGTAACCCAAAGCTGCTCGGCATCCTGCACCACGTGGTTGTTGGTGACGATATAGCCATCATCGGAAATGATGACACCCGACCCGTAGGCGTTATAGGTCTGACGCTGCACGCCACGGTCGATAATCATCCCGAAAAAGGACTGATAGAGCGGCGTCAGTTTCGTCATCTCGGTCTTGATGTGGACTACGGCATCGATAGTACGTGCCGCCACTTCGGTGAAGTCAGTCTGCGTGAGCAAACCCGGGAGGGGCTGTTGGCTGGGAGACGACGTTGTTTGAACTGATTGCGGCGTTTCCTCCCCGTTCTGTGCCGAGCAAGCGCAGGGGAGCATAGCAA
The DNA here is from genome assembly GCA_017446745.1 of Bacteroidales bacterium. Lineage (GTDB taxonomy): Bacteria > Bacteroidota > Bacteroidia > Bacteroidales > P3 > Colimorpha. Next base: position 77,553 of record JAFSQF010000004.1, on the reverse strand, counting down.
ATGTAGCGAGAGCTGCAAAAAGGATTATCTTTCTCATATCTAATATTTTATTGTTGAGTATCCAGTAAATAGCGATTCATTGGCAGGCGGGCATCCCCGTCTGCGATGAAGCTACCGCAACAATTAACAACAAAAAGAGTATTTTATTATATCGTTTTAAAAAACATTTGTAAATTTGCAAACTGAACAAAGAAGAGACGAATAACCGTTAGTTTATGAAAATCATTATTGTAGGTACAGCTTACCCCTATCGTGGGGGCTTGAGTGCCTTCAACGAAAGGCTTGCTTACGAATACCTGGACCGCGGCGACGACGTGGAAATCTACACCTTTACCCTCCAATACCCCACCTTTCTGTTCCCCGGCAAAACCCAGTACAGCGACGAGCCAGCGCCGGCCGGCCTCGTAATCCACCGACGCATCAATTCCATCAACCCCTTGAATTGGGTAAGCGTTGGCCGCGAGATAGCGCGCAAACGTCCCGACCTCCTTATCACCAAATACTGGCTTCCGTTCATGGCGCCCTGCCTGGGTTCGATTGAACGGCGAGTCAGGCGCAACGGCCACACACGCATCGTCTCCATCCTCGACAACGTCATCCCTCATGAACACCGCATCGGCGACCGCCTCTTCTCGCGCTACTTCGTAGGCTCCACCGACCGCTTCGTGGCCATGTCGCGCTCCGTCCTCGACGACCTCAGCCTCTTCGACACCAAGAAGCCCCGCCGCTTCTGCCCTCACCCCCTCTACGACCACTATGGCGACCTCATAGATAAAAACCTGGCGCGCCAAAAACTGCAGATAGACCCCGACGGGCGTTACGTACTCTTTTTCGGCTTCATACGCAACTACAAAGGGCTCGACCTGCTCCTCGACGCTTTGGCCGACCCACGCCTCGGGCAGCGACGTGTGAAACTGCTCGTGGCTGGCGAGTTCTATGGCGACCCCAAACCCTACATGGAACAGATACAACAGCTTGGCATTTCCGACCGCATCGTACTCTGCACCGACTTCATCCCCGACAGCCAAGTGAACCTCTATTTCCGAGCCTGCGACATCGTAGCACAGCCCTACAAGTCGGCCACCCAAAGCGGTGTGACACAGATTGCATTCCATTTTGAAAAGCCAATGCTGGTCACCAATGTCGGCGGTCTGGCAGAAATTGTCCCCGACGGCAAAATAGGCTATGTCGTAGAACCCGATGCCAAACAGATTGCCGATGCCCTGGTGCGCTACTACGACGGCAATTGCGAAGCGGCTTTCTCTGCCGCCGTCGGCGAAGAAAAGAAAAAATACACGTGGGACAAGATGGTTGATGCCATCGGCACCAGAGATTAAATAGCATCAATATCACCATTCACTAATCACTATTCACTAATCACTATTCACTATTCACCACAATGATAATCCGAAGCAAAGCTCCTTTACGTTTAGGCCTGGCAGGCGGCGGCACCGATGTTTCGCCCTATTCCGACATCTTTGGCGGTGCTATCCTCAACGCCACCGTTGATATGTTTGCCTACACCACCATAGAACCCACCAACGACGGCAAAGTCGTCTTCATTGCTCCCGACAAAAACCTTCGAGAGGAATACGACAATGCCTCTGAGGTAGACACCGACGGCTACTTCATCCTCCACAAGGGCGTCTACAACCGCATCGTGCGACAATTCACCCACCGCCCTCTGTCGCTTCGCATAGCCTCCTTTGTCGACGTGCCTGCCGGCAGCGGTATGGGCACCTCTTCCACCTTGGTTGTGAGCATACTGGGGGCCTACGTCGAGTGGTTGAAACTGCCTTTGGGCGAATACGACATCGCTCGTCTGGCCTACGAAATAGAACGTATAGACCTCGGTCTGGCTGGCGGCAAGCAAGACCAATATGCCGCCACCTTCGGCGGCTTCAACTTCATGGAATTTGTGGCCGACAACGTCATCGTCAATCCCCTTCGTGTTCGTCAGCGCTACCAGGACGAGCTCTGCCACAACCTGTTGCTCTACTACACCGACACCAGCCACGTCAGTGCCGACATCATCAAAGAGCAACAGCAAAACGTCAAAGCCAAAAACAGCGACAGCATTGAGTCCATGCACAAACTCAAGCAACAGGCCGTCCAGATGAAAGAAGTGCTCCTAAAAGGCGAGATAGACTGCATCGGCGACATCCTTGACTTCGGCTGGCAGCACAAGAAACAAATGGCCAAAAGCATCTCCAATCCTCGTATCGACGCCATCTACCACGCCGCACGAGGGGCCGGTGCCTCCGGCGGCAAAATCAGCGGCGCCGGAGGCGGGGGCTTCATGTTCTTCTACTGCCCGGGGCTTACCCGACACAGCGTGGCCAACGCCCTGTCGCAATTCGGCGGCTCCGTGCATCGTTACGAATTCACCACAGAAGGCCTCAAGACCTGGACCATGAACGAATAATGCTCATCAATTACCGCTTCCAAACAAATCAACTTTTTCCACGATGAATACCAGAATATCCGAATCCATCAGCCAAAGCATCGCCGCCAAGCAAGCCATCCTTGCCGACGGCGACTTCCTGGCACGCATACAGAAGGCCGCCGACATCATCATCGCCTCTCTGCACGGCGGCGGCAAAATCCATTTTTGCGGCAACGGCGGCAGCGCTGCCGACGCTCAGCACCTCGCCGCCGAACTGAGCGGCCGCTTCTACTACGACCGCCCCCCGCTGAACGCCGAGGCTCTCCACTGCAACACCTCCTATCTCACTGCCGTGGGCAACGACTACGGCTACGAGCATATCTTCGCTCGCCTACTGCGCGGCACGGCAAAAAAAGGCGATGTGCTGATAGGCATAAGCACCTCGGGCAACTCGAAGAATATTATCAACGCCTATGAAGCATGCAAAGAAATGGGCATCAGCATCATTTCGATGACCGGGGCTTCTGGCGGCAAAATGAAACAATTCTCCGACCTGCTGCTCAACGTGCCCTCGTCAGACACCCCTCGCATTCAGGAATGCCACATCCTTATCGGTCACATTATCTGCGAATTGGTAGAATCCGCTTTGTTCCCACGGGAACATTAACTTTAACGTAGACTTTAACCTTAACTGGATTAGGCTATAGGTCTCACATCTCACTCCTCTCAGATATGGAAGCAATCATTCTTGCCGGCGGTTTTGGCACACGTCTGCGAAGCGTGGTCAGCGACGTGCCTAAGCCAATGGCTCCTATCGCCGGCCGCCCATTCCTCGAACTCCTACTCGACCACCTTACGCCCTATGGCTTCAACCATATAGTCCTCTCGACAGGATATATGCACGAAAAAATCGAAGCTCATTTCGGCAACAGCTACCATGGCGTCGACATTTCGTATGCCATTGAAGACACTCCGCTCGGCACGGGCGGCGGGATGCGCAACGCAATCAGGTATTGCAACGACGATGATGTTGTTGTCGTCAACGGCGACACGCTGTTCAAGATCGACTATGACGACCTGGCTCGCTTCTTCCACTCGCGTCCCACGCGCCTGGCCGTTGTGTTGCGCCAAGTGCCAGACACTTCGCGCTACGGTTCGGTGACGACCGACTGCTGCGACCGCATCTCTCGCTTCACCGAGAAAGCCGCCGCACATGGCACCGGGACCATCAACGGTGGCATCTATATGCTGCATCGTAGCCTTCTCGAAGAACAGCCCCTCGGACAACCCTTCTCCTTTGAAAAAGACATACTTCAAAGCCGCTATACCGACGAAGCTTTCTTTGCCTACACCTCTGGAGCATACTTCATCGACATCGGCATCCCCGAAGACTATCAGAAGCTCATCAACGATTATTGAGCCCACCAGCTTTTCCTACATCCCACAAGCCCCGCAGTGGCTCAGATTGGATAGAGTATTCTGATTTTCAGTGGGCTTGCACCCACGGCTATTTTTTTTTGTTCTCCGCTTCGCTACCGGAAGCTTCACTGGAGATTTCTTCACCTCTGCGGGGTTCTGACAAGCCACATATCTTACTCCTTTATTCTTAAACAAATGACACTAAAACATATAATCATCAGCACAATCGCCCTGCTGGCAGCCATCTGCGCCTCGGCCAATGACGGAGTTTACTACACCCGCGGCAACCACTTGGTGCCGCTGAACGAGACCGACATCAGCATCCGCAAGGAGGTGCTTACCATAACGCTGACAGACAACGGATACGCTATGGTAGACGTTTACTACGAGTTCTGGAATCCGGCAACGACGACCAAACGCCTCCTGATGGGCTTTGAGGCCGACCCACCCTACAACGACGACTACAAATTCCACCCCGACGGTGTGCACCCAAATATAAAGCATTTCTCCGTGGAAATGAATGGCACGCCCCTACCCTACCGCAATGCTGCCTGCCTGGCCGACACGAACCGCCTGCTGCCCGTCGACATCACGAAAAAATACTACGTTTTCGGCAACAGCATTGTAGAAGAGTCAAAATTCGACGTCGACGCGGACGAGCCTATAGACTTCGACGCAGCTATAAGCATCGCCTACGTATACTACTTCGACGCTGATTTCCACCCCGGACTGAACCGCGTGCACCACACCTACAGCTACAAGCTATCGGTCATCGCCGGCATCCCCTACCATCTGGAATACAAACTCTCGCCCGCCGGGCGCTGGGCCGGCGGAATAATCGACGACTTCACGCTGAACATCTGCGCCCACAAAACAGCCAAGCATTTCTTCGTCAAAAACGATGCCTTCGCTGGCGCCACCTTCTCTCTCGTCGATGGGGCAGGAAAAATGCGCACCTCGAACCACTGCGATGAGCAATGCACAGAGGTGTCGCTGCGCAACGGTACAATAACGCTGCATATCAACAACTTCAAACCCACCGAAGGTCACGAACTTTCGCTCACCAGCGCCGACATCTATCAGGTCGACACCAATGGAGAATACCAATTCGGCAACTCTTACGACCGCTCGAGCGACGTATTCCTATGGGTCGTCAGATCTGAAAGATCAAAGATAGAGCCCTCTGAACCCGCTAAGCTAAAACGCGTGGCACGCAACCTGCCCTACGCTCACCGCGGCCACATTTTCAAAGACCCCTTTCTGAAACACTACTTCGAATCGCTCTGGTGGTATATGCCCGACCCGGAATACAAAGACTCCGACGCCGACTTCACCGACGTGGACCGCGCATATATCCAATTCGGCAAATAGACGACAATGCACTACTCTTCAACAATATACAAAACACACCCGACTATTGGGTCATTATCATGATACGCTTTTTCTTTTTTTCAATACTTACCTTAACGCTTGTTTGTTCGTGCAAAAACAACGACAGGAACAACAACAGAGGACTGAATCTCGTCGACTTCCCGACCATGCAACAGAGCACCGACTACACTTGCGGATGCATGGCGGCGCGAATGGTGTTAGAATATTATGGAGCTGAGAACGAAAGCGAGGAAATTTTGGCCACGAAGATGCACACCCATGTTGACGGCTGCCAAGCCGACAGCAAACCGGGTTCGGCATGGAGGCTGACGGACTTCGGCACCAGCGTGGAGGAACTATGGCAATATTTCCACAACCGTGAGGATTTCAGCATCGTGGCGTCGAGCTACTGTCCCGACTGCTCCCCTACCCTTCTGTCCGACACCGCCGTCGTCGGCATTCAGGCCGTAGGTAACGTTCAACCGCAGTTCGCAGATTATAGCGACGCGGCAAAATTCTTCAGCGAACATCTTCAGCAACACCGGCCCATAATGGTTTGCTGGAATATGTGGGGCGGGCACTGGACGGTATGCATTGGTTATGATGACAATGGCACTCCCGACTTTTACGACGACGACATATTGACCATGGCCGACCCCTACGACAGCACCGATGGTATCACGGACGGCACAACACGCGTCGGACTCGTGCAGTTCTTCTACGACTGGTTCTGCATCATGACGCCCAAACCATGGCAACTGCAGCCCTACCTGATTGTTGACACTATATAATAGGCAACTTCAAGATTGGTACCCGGTCTTCCCCGCCCGCGATGACGGTCTTTCGCATTGGCAAAGCTGGGAAGCTTTGCCTCCTACATGTAGGAGGTCGGGATTCCGTTGTTTCGGATTTGCAATCCGAAACTGCTTATTATAAGGATTTTTAATCCGTTATTTCCGATGTTCCGTTGTTTCTGATTTGCAATCCGAAACTGCTTATTATAAGGATTTTTAATCCGTCATTTCCGATGTTTCTGATTTGCAATCCGAAACTGCTTATTATAAGGATTTTTAATCCGTCATTTGCGGATTAAAAATCCTTATAGTATTTTGCGTCGGATTGCAAATCCGACGCAACTCAAGATCCTACGCAACGCGAATGCTGGTGACGACATGCACCCCATGGCGTTGGCCTTCGCATTGGCAAAGCTGGGAAGCTTTGCCTACTACATGTAGGAGGTCGGGATTCCTATCCCGACCATTGGCAAAGCTGGGAAGCTTTGCCTCCTACTCTACTACCCATTCGTTGATGGTCCAGCTGGCCAGGTCGAAGCTGACGCCGACAAGAACCACACGACGCGGGTCGGTGGCGTAGGGGGCGGCGTAGCCGTTGTCCTTGATCTGACGCAGGGCAGCAGCTGCCGAGGAATGCACTTTGAACTCGAAAATATAGATCGTGTCGGGCATGAAGAGGGTCATGTCGATGCGCCCGTCGTTGGTGCGCACCTGTGTCTGGACGTAGACGTTAAGCATCGAGAGAATCAGATAGAAGGTATACTCGTAGAACCCCTCCTTCACCACCACATCCTCCAGCTTGCGCTTGAAGCCCTCCACGTATGGCACACCGGCCAGGAAAGCTTTCATCTCGCGCAAGGCCAGGTCTATGTCGCCGGACCGCAAGGACTTCCAAAACTTCACGGCAAATCCCATCTGCACCCCAGCACTGTCCAATCCCGCCACGAACGGAAGCAAGCCCTCAGTGAAACCCACCCGGACCTCCTGATTCGGAATATGAAGCTGGTACATCATGCCCTCGTAATCGTAATCTTTTATTGTAAGGTATCCGGACTGATATAGCAGCGGCAATGCCGTTGTCATAGTTTCCGTAGGACTATAGAACGCCGATGCCGGAACGATGATGTTATCCATCTTTGAGATGTTCGTCCCAAACCGTTTCATCTGGTTCAAGAGAAATGTCGGTGTGCCGCTGTCGAACCAATAATTGTCAAGCTTCTTGAAAGTGAAGCATTTCACCAGGCTGTAAGGGTTGTACACCTCCTCCGAATCCTCCGAGAAATGGTAGCCGTCGTACCTCAGCTTCAGCTTGGCGTGCATATCCTCATAGCTGCACTTGTATTTCGCCGCCAGCGTCTCGATGTCCTGACGCAACACCGTGGTCAGCTCTCGCTCGGTGATGCCGCAGATGGTGGCATAGTCCGGCACCAGCGACACGTCGGCTATGTTGTTCAGCGTGGAGAAGATGCTGAGCTGGCTGAACCGCGTGATGCCCGTGAGGAAGCAGAACCGTATCTTGCTCTCGCTGGCCTTCAACGGCTGGTAGAACTCCTGCATCACGCGACGCATGGCATCCATCTCCTCCTTCTCGTGCATCACCTCAAGCAGCGGAGCGTCGTATTCGTCGATGAGCACCACCACCTTGCTGTCGCTCTGCGTAAAGGCTTCGTCTATCAGCTTCTTAAGGCACTGCCCTGGGGTCAGGTTCTCAATATCCAAGTTGTATTTCTTTGTCTCGTAGCTGATGATATCTTTCAATGCGAAGCCCAAGGCTTTAGGCCCGTCCTGTCCCTTCGCCACGCTCAAGTCGATATGTATCACGGGGTAATCTTTCCATTCCTTCTCCAGCTCCATTATCTTCAGCCCTTCGAAGAGGTCGCGACGTCCCTGGAAATACGACATCAGCGTGGTGGTCAGCAGCGACTTGCCGAACCGCCGCGGACGGCTGAGGAAAACATACGGAGAAACCTGTGCCAGTTTCCACACCAAGTCCGTCTTGTCGACGTAAACCAGCTTCTCTCCAACTATCCTTTCGAAGGTTTGAACCCCCATCGTATATTGTCGCCTATTCTCTTCCATAGCTTTGATAATCAAATATTAATACATTATCAATTCATCATCTGTTCAGATGATTTCAATCTGCAAATATACACAAAAATTTTATTTCAACAAAGGTTGGTTAATATGGTTGCACGCAGGGACGCGTGCTGTCTGGCAGGAGGGATGCACGCGGTAGCGAATGAGAACCAAAACCGTATGTGAATATTTATGAAATGTATGGAGCTTGCAGAGCGAGAGCCACAGCTTGGTCGTAGCGATACAATGTTGTGGCTTTCATGATAGATTTCTTATGTTTGCGGTCTATGTCGATGTATTCCCAGAAAGCCTTTAGGCGAGAGAGCTTCTGACTGTCGCCACACAACGTTGCATCGGCATGGCGATAGAGTTCTTCATGGATGGAATGCAACACCATAAGCGGTTCCTTGCCGCATAGCATCCACGGACGCTCAAGCAGTCCCCTCCCAACCATGACGCCCTTAAGCTTAGGGAATTGACTCATAATGTACTCAATCTGCGCCGTGGTCTTCAAGTCGCCGTTGTAGACCACAGGATGTGGACAAATATCTGCCATGCGGCCAAAAGCGTTGATATCGACATAGCCTTTATATTGTTGACAGCCAAGGCGCGGATGGATAACGACTTGACTTAATGGCATACCGCCAACTATCTGCATAGCGGCCAATCCCTCGTCGACGCTTTTCTGTCCACAACGCATCTTTACAGAAAAGACAACGTCAGGCCACCGCTGCATTTCCTGTGCTATTTCTTCCAACCTGACGGGATTTTGCAAAAGGCCGCAGCCACGTCCGGCATTCACCTGCATGGGGAAAGGGCAACCGAGGTTAAGGTTGATATGCTTCCATCCATGCCGCTGCAACATTTCGCATAGCCGTGCGAACTCGTCGGCATCACGAGCAATAATCTGAGCAACAGTAGGAACCGCAGCATTCGCCTGAGCATTGACATCGCGCGCATCACGAGAGGAAAGGCCACCTGCAACAAGCCTGACGAAGGGGGTGAAATATTCGGCCACACCGCCTGCGTGCCGCCAATGGGCACGTCGGTACACGATGTCGGTGTATCCCTGCAAAGGAGCAAAAGCCACATAACCGTCAAACATATTCTGAAAGTGTTGGAGGGGTGGTAAATATTGTGATAATATGATGTAATTAGGTCGTTTAAATCGCAAGCGGGGACGCTTGCGTACCAAAGTTACAAATCGCAAGCACGCTAATCACTGTATTCAGCATCGTCCATCGCAGCATCCATATTTTCCATGGCTCCGGCCGACACCATCACCAAGTCGGGGACAGAGAAGATGCTTTGTGCCAAAGACTGAAGCTTTTGCGGAGTGCTGCCGTCATGCCCACCAGAAGTCAAGACCGACATAAAATTATCGGTAAAAACCTCGCTGACGCCAGACGTCATCATCTGGCAGAATCGCTCGCAACGCTCGAAGACGCCGTCGATGCTTCGCATAAAGTCGCCCAGCATGCAGCTACGCACCATCATAAGTTCCTCGTCGCCGACGGGTTCGTCGCACAGCCGCTGCATCTCTTTTAAAATTTCCTTAATGGCAGCCTCCGACTTGTCGGAAGCCACGTCAGTTATGATATGGAACACCAGGAAGCCACGGTAAATCTGAGTCATTGAGTTAATCCCATAGGTGTAGCCCTTGTCTTCGCGCAGGTTCGACATCAGACGCGAGCCGAAATAGCCGCCCAGCACCGTATTGAGGACCATGAAATGAGCATAGTCCATGTCGTTCCATTTCAACGGCAACAGCCTTCCCACACGCAGGGTGTTCTGCACCGCTCCCGGCATTGGCATTCGATACAGACCGTGGTGCGTCGCCATAGGCTCCGGAAGGACGATGGACGAGCAGTCGTCCACAGCCTCGCTCCCGAACAGACAGTCCATCAACGACAGAAGTTCGGGGCCAACATTGCCACCGGCAACTATCATCAGTCGCGATGGGGTATGGTATAGGCGATGGAAGCTTCGCACATCGTCGACCGAGAGCAAATCAATATCCTCGGGCTCAGCGAAAGCCCCCAGCGGGTGGTTCCGTCCGAAAAGCCCGTCATAGTAAATCATGCGTGCCACATAAGAGGTCTGCTGCATATTCACCAACAGTCTCTGTTTGCGTTTGGTACGAAAGATGTCGAATTCATCATCGGGATATGTCGATTCGGTAATCATTTCGTGCAAAAGAGGCAGTAACTCTTTGGCGTAGCGCACATGACTATAAACGGTAAGAGTGGCCGACACGGAGTCGTTAGTCTGTTCCAGGGCAATACCTCTGAAATCCATAAACTCCGCTATCTGCCGTGCAGTGTGGTGTCTGGTTCCTGCCGTCAGCAGCATGATAGCGGCAGCCGACTGTAACTTTTTCTGTTGCAGAGCAGTACCAGCCTCAAAAACAAAATCAAACCTCACCAGCTCGATACTGTTGTCTGGGAAGAAGAAGATTGGTTTGCCATTCGGCATCAGATGTTTCTGAGGCAGGAGGCCGCCACGGTCAATATCATTCGGGGTCAGACGCCCCTCCACTGGGTTATTATACGATAGCATAGAATGATGATATGATAATCTGTATTTATTTAAATCGCAGGCGAGGACACCCACGTACCGAAGTCGCTAATCGCAGGCGAGGACGCCTGCGTACCAAATATCAAAACAGTGCCGTCAGCTTGAAGTTTATCTGGCGAGCAGTAAGATAGTTGGGCACGGGGTAGTAGACATTGGAATAGTCGGCCACGAAAGTATAGGAGACCACATTCTTATAGTCGAAAAGGTTGAACACTTCGACGGTGAGCAGCAGGTCGCCTACATGTTTCATAATCCACGTTTGCTTCAGTTTCTCGATGCGCGACAGCTGGATGGTGTTGCCCCAGTCCACGCGCAAATAGGCCGGGTAGCTATAGTGGCGTGAGAAATCCCGCTGCTGTGGGAAAGTGAATGGCAAACCGCTGGAGGCTATAAAATTGAGCGACATACGCCAGAACGGCACCGAGGGGATGTAGTCCTGAAAAAACATCTTGAAGCTCAGCAGTTGGTCGGTGGGTCGTGGAAGCCATCCGGAGCCGTCGTCCTCGATGTCCTGCTTGGCGCTCATCAGCGACAGCGAGGCCCACGATTCCAGGCCCTCCACCACCTCGCCGCTCAGCCGCAGCGAGAGTCCTGCGGCATAACCCACGGCGTTGTTCAAGGCATCGTAGCGGATGCGCAAATTCTCTATACGGTAGGGTATTAGGTCGTCAATATATTTATAGTACAGGTCGGCAGTGAACTTGAACGGGCTGTCGCCGATGCGGAAATTCCAGTCCATGGTGCCCATAACCTGGTATGATTTCTGACTGTTGATGGCATGGTTTAGCGTGCCGTCGTCGTAACGGTATTCACGGTAGATAGGCGGCTGTCCATAGAGCCCTGCGGCAAGCCGGAACAGTATGTCCTTCTGCCACTTTGGCTTGTAGTTAAGGCTTACGCGAGGCGAGAGCAGCCAGCCCCTGTTGTGCGGGCTGTCGACATCGAACGCATAATGGTGCTGATAATTAGAATTGTTGCCCGTCAGATTGTCATTCTCGAAATTGATATCATACCATTGGCCGCGAATGCCAGCCACAAGCGAGAGCACATCGCCCCGGTCGGTATAGAAATCCCAGTTGCGCTGCACGAAAGCCGAGAGCCGTGCCGTGCCCACGGTGTGGTTGGCACGGCAAAAGAGCTGAAGCACAGGCACAAGCGGCATATTGGTATCCTCACCCGGGCGTGGCAGCACCGTGGGGATAGCATAGCCCGCAGAATCCACCAGTTTCCATTCGCGCATGCGGTCGCGCACCTGGTCCAACTGTAGCTGAACGCCCCAATTCCAGTTGCCCAAAGCAGCATAATGCGTGCCACGCAGCTGGGAAGAATAGGTAATGGTGGTCAGATAGTTACGTGCGTGTTCCAAGAAAGAGCCGATGCCACGGTCGAAACGTTCCTGCTCGCCATTCTCGTCGAAGGTGCCCACATTGAGCTCGTAGAGCCAGAACTGGCTGAGGATGTCATATTGCTCCGCTTCGCGGTTGTTCTGCACCGAGTTGGTCCATCGCAGCTTGTAGTCATCGTTGGGATGCCAGTCCAGGTCGATGGCACCCAGCAGGGTGCGGTAGCTGTCGCTTTCCTGACCCTCATAATATACCTGGAACTGCATCACCTCGGTGAAGCCTCCGAACGTGGTGGTCTGCTCCTCGGGGATAAGCCCGTAGCGGTTGCGAGTGGCAATGGCCGTAAGCTGTAGGTCGAGGGCGTCGCTGACGGAGTAGGTCAGCAGAGCCTGGAGGTCGGTGTAGGAAGTGGTGTAGTTCCCTTTAGTGTCGAGCGAGCGGAAGACATAGCGGTTCGAGTGCTGCCGGAAGCCCACGGAGTAGGTGCACCGGTCGCCAAGCAGCCCCTCAGCCCACAGCGAGGCTCCGAGGAACGACGCCGAGGCCTTGGCCCGGAACTGCTGCGGACGCCCGTAGAGGATGTCGAGCACCGAAGACATCCGGTCGCCATAGCTGGCATTGAATCCTCCGGGCGAGAAAAGGATATTCTTCACCATGTCGGGATTGATGATGGAGGTGCCCTCCTGTTGTCCGTTGCGGACAAGCATGGGGCGGTAGACCTCCACGCCGTTGATGTACACCATATTCTCGTCGAACGAGCCGCCGCGCACCGAGTATTGCGACGACATCTCGTTGTTGCTCTGTACGTCAGGCAGGGTTTTCAGCAGCGATTCCACGCCGGCCTGCGGCCCGAGGCTGCTCTCCAGACGCTGCACGTCGACGCGCGTAAAAGTGGTGGTGCGCGACTTCTCCTCGCTAACCGTCACCTTGTCGAGGTGTACCGAATGCCCTCCCATAACGAAATCAAGTTCCAGCCGCTCACCTTTCCCCACGCTGACGGTGGTGTCCACAGTAGCATACCCTGTAAGCCTCACATTGATTTTGACGGCGCTGTCGGCAGGCAATTCCAGGCTATAACGTCCATGGCGGTCGCTGACGCTGCCTCGCACCGGTTGCAAGCCGGGGGCCACGACGTTGGCATACTGCAACGGCTTCCCCTCGCGGTCATATACCGTTCCCCGCAACGTGCCAACCCCTTGAGCCTTCAGCGACATTGCAAAAGTCACGAGCAGAATTATTATTACGGTACGTGCTACCGTTCTCATTGTTTTCATCATGCCAATAACGTATCAAAAAAATATATATTGTTGCATTCACAATAAAAAATAGCCTCTTTCCGTTACAATAGGAATAAAAAAGAACACATGAAACACATTTTTCCGTTATTCCTGGCACTGGCACTTGCCCTCTCCCATTCCCTACAAGCCCAGGACCTGAAGTTGACCTTCACTTCCGTCACCGACGCCAAATTCTTCGTGTATGTCAACGGACATCTGCAGAACGAACGTTCGTCGGGCATGGTGACCGTGCGTGGGCTGGAGGACAAGGAATACCACGTGCGCATCGTTATCGACGACCCCTTCGAGGTGGCCACCACACGTTCCATCCGCCCGGACCCCAAACGCTCGGACTACACCGTGCAGTTCAACGCTGTGCGCGAGCGGGTCTACCTCAAGGCCGCCAAAGCAAGCCGGAAGGAGGAAGAGCAGTGGCAACCATCAAGCGAGGCAGACAACACCACAAGTGTCAATACCGGCGAAGCCAAACCACGCCCCCACCCCACGCTTCGCCGCAGCCTTGACAACGATGCCGAATCACAACAGGTCATCAACCGCCTCCGCCAACAAGGCATTGAAGAATAAACATCTAAGAAACTCACCATAACAAAAAAAAATCGAATTTCAAATGAACAAATTCTTTAACATTGGCAAACAAAAGAAAAGCCTCTTATCAATAACTATTTTAATGCTTATTGCCGGTTTTTCGTTAGCACAGACCAGCGTGACGGCGCAAGCCTCGGCAACCATAGCCGCCGACAATGTCATAATCCGCGAGTACAAGTACCCTGCGTCCATCATCAGTGCCTTCGACACTGTCGGGAAATATTCAATCTTTTCCTATCTCGACTCCAACATGGTCTCGCGTGCATACGGCGTATACCATTGTACCATATCCGACTTCGAGGTATCGAACGACAGCGTTTTTTTCTGCGGCACCGCAAAAGACTCCTCGGCCATCATCGGTTTCTTCAATATCCACGACGTATTCTTTGGCAACGACAAATTCTACATCCAAAAAGATTTTGACCTTTGTAACACATTCAAAGCCCGAAATCTCACGAAGCTGGTTACCTACAGAGGGAGGGACGGCAAACGCCATATTGTATGCGTGGGTTATGCTAAAGAGATGATGCGCGGACTATACCACGGATGCATCGTTGACCTGACCTCCGACGAGCACGGTGCCTTCTCGTCCTACAACACTGGGCTGGCAAGCGAAGAACCCGTCACCGACATGCTCGACATAACCCGCACCGAAGACTATATAGTGACCGCCGGGGTAACAAGCGACACCGACGACATTATTGCAGGAGGCAAAATATGCCTCCGTATCTTCGACAAAGAAAATATTTTCAATACATTAAGCACCTCAGGCCAATCATTTCGCTTCAATGGGTTCCCTCCGATGCCCTACGGCTCGACTCTTCCATCATGGTACAACAAAGACCTTCGTGCAGTATACCTCCGGGATGATACCATTGCAACAGCATCCTTAATATGTTCCAGCGACTATCCTTTAAAATACAACTTTTTAATCCATCTCGCCAAATTTAAGCTTGGCCGCATCCTCCACCATCAGCCCAATGCCATGGTGGCATCTGCCATTCTTGTTCAAGACGACAACTGCAAACACATTATGAGACTCAACGACTTCGTCTACTTGGGCAGAGAACGGAATTTCGGCGTTCTTAACACAGGCGGTACGAACTCGAACCCCGATTCTGCACTGAGCCATTTTCACGAAATCGACCTCTCGCTCACCACTGTCATTAACAGTTTCAACGGATTCATTGCCGACGACCTCTACGGCGACGCCGGATTCAACAGCCTGTGCCACTTCAACCAAGGCTCGCAATACCTGCTCGGAGGAAAGACAAAATTCTATAACCGCAGATACTTCTTCCAGGTGGAGACCTCCGGACAACAATCGCGGTGCTGGCCACAACAAAAGACGTCCATCAAGGAATATCCGAAAGGACAGTACGAAACAAAACTTTCCGACATCTGCATGATAGGCGGCATCGCCACGCCCCAACCCTTCAAAATGGCACTTATCAACCGTGAAATATCTATCATTTGCGAACAATAATCATTCCGAACCATGAAACAGACATTTCTTTTACTGACACTGGTCATTGCCACCACTCTTGCCGCCCAAACCGACACTATTCCTTTCGGAGAGCGCGTCCCAAACTATTATTATTGGGACACCAACTGGTGGGATCACTATCGCATCAACTACGACACCTGCGAACAGGAATTCCATGAGCACACCACATTCCACCACGGTATGTTTAACGATTTTGTTGATTTTGGCCAAATGATCTTTGCCAGACCCATCATCGCTGATTCCGAACTTACTATCATCGGCATAGCCAGCACTTGTTTCACTGGCTCCTTTTATAGCGAAATAGAAGATTCAAATCTAAACCACCTCCTCCCAGAATATTTTCGCCTCTACAAGGAGATCGACAACGAGATGACCCTTCTTCGGGAAACCCGCTGGGACACTGCCTCACCAGCATATACGCTATGTTTGGGCCATGTGAAGGAATCTAATTATTACGATGAGCGACACGTGAGACACGAACGATGGAAAGAACTGTTCCATACCGTTCGCGAAGCCTATTTCGAACAGCCCGTCACCGTAAGGGACACCTTCTACGTGGCCGGCACCAACTACAACAATTACCTGGTGCCACAGTGGTATCACATTTGGTTCGACACAATAGAATGGATTGGTTATAACCCCATCTCAGCCCACCCCACAACTTCATACACCACAACTGTCTTTTCCCAGGCTTATAATAACGGATGTTTCCATTCTTATCCTCAATACATAAAAGTAAAAGCCTGCCTTATCGATGAATATAATGGTGGGGTTTACAACGGTCGCTGCTGGGTCACCGACACCAACTGGCACGATTACCCTACAGGCGACAGGTTCCTCCACATCTTCCCCATCTTCGACACCGGCACGTTCCATCACGCCGACATCCAGGATACCTGCCTCCCCGTCCGCAACCTTCGCACAGTCAACACCGGCTTTGACAACGCCACCCTCATCTGGAACGGTCCCGAAAATGCCCAGTTCGATGTAGTCCTTCATAAGTATGGCAACACCGACCCTGACACCGCCCTCACCACAAGTCTCAATTTCGTGACCTTCACAGGACTCGATTCAGCCTGCCACTACTCTGTAACGGTTCGCACACTCTGCAGCGACACCCTATTCAGCCGATGGTCCGACACCGTCACGTTCTACATCCCTGGCGACACCGCCACTACCGTCGTCAACCCTCCCGACACCACTCTCTCGCTCTCGCTGGCCGACAACTACACCTACATCCAACCCAACCCGGCCACCGATGCCGTCACCATCATCTCATCGTTCAGCATCAACAGCGTGGAACTATACAAATCCGACGGCACACTCCTTTTATCACAGCCCGTCAACGCCATAAGCGCCACCATCGACATCAGAGGAATCCCTAAAGGGCTCTACATCATCAGAATCACAACCCCCGCAGGCGCGTCAACAAAACGACTGGTGGTCAATTAACTAATCGTTCATCATTAAGCCACACCTAACCTAACTACTAATCTATTGATATACTATTGACAAATAATAAACGATTAAACAATTCAACATACCTAATTATCATGAGTAAATATTGCACAGTAATCCGTTTTTTCATTGCGGCGACGCTGACCGTCATGTCCTGCAGTGCCACGTTTTGTCCGGCTCAGAATAAAATAGACCAGCAAGGGCGCCGGCAAGGCCATTGGATCAAGACCGACAAGGACGGCAGCCGCATCTTCGAAGGCGACTTCAAGGACGGCCTTGAAATAGGCACTTTCAACTATTACTATCCCGACGGAACCCTTAAAATCCGCAACATCTACACCGTTCCCGGACGTTTCTGCCAGCATGAGGCCTACGACGAGAAAGGGCATCTGCTGGCCAAGGGCTTCTACAACCAGAAAAACCGCGACAGCATCTGGACCATCTACAACGAACAGGGGCGCGTGGTGAAAATTGCAGGCTACAAGATGGGCGTGAAACAGGGGGCACACATCGTCTTCAACGCCAATGGCGACACCGCCGAGATAGCCACTTGGAACGACAACCACCGCCACGGGCGCTGGTGGAAACGCATCGGCAAGCACGGCTATATCACGGGGACATACATCAACGGCATAATGCAAGGACGATTGACCGAATATGGCGACGACGGGAAAATGCTGCGCGACGGGAACTATAAAGACGGCCTCAAGGATGGCAACTACCGCCACTTTGAGGGCGGCATCCTTACCGTGGACGAAAGGTGGCAAAACGGAGCCCTCACCGAGCGCGAAATCCTCCTGCACGCCCCCAACGACCGCTGGATATCAGTCCATAGCATCGCCTATATCGTCCCGAAAGGCAACGGAGCCACGGTTTACCTCACCGACGGCTCGCGTCTTGCCTGCTCCGACAGCCCCGACCTCATCAGCCAACGCACCGGCGACGAATTCTTTGTCATTCTTGACCGCAAACAGCGCATCATGTCCAACACAAGCTGCATTGCCGGCATCGCCAACGATGCCGACGGTCGCGCCATCCTCGACCTCCAGCCCAAGCCGCCATTCACCATCTTCCCCGACGAGGAATGCCTGCGCATGGTACGCTCCCTAAAGCGCATCGACGAGCTGGACGAGCAATAACAAAACTCGCACAAAAAAAACCGGGACGATACCTCATCGTCCCGGTTCACATTAAACACTATTACAAAATCCAAATTATTACGAAAACCAATTCCAAAATTCTTTTTTATACTTAGCGACTTACAGGAAAAGACAACCTTTTGTAAATCGGTTGCAAAATTACTACATTTCTGAAAACTGACAAAACATTTTAAGATTTTTTTTCAAAAAAGATGTTAATCGCCGTTCACACCCTTGGTTGCAAACTCAATTTCGCCGAAACCTCTCATATTCTCTCGCAGTTCATTAATGCCGGCTGGAGGCAGGCCGACTTTACCGACAATGCCGACCTCTACGTTGTCAACACCTGCACCGTCACCGCCGTGGCGGAAAAGAAATGCCGCAATGCCATCCGGCAGGCTATTGCCAAGAATCCCAACGCCATAGTGGCCGTGGTGGGGTGCTTCGCCCAGAACGCCGCCGACGAGATAAAAAAAATTGAGGGTGTCGACATCATCCTCGGCAACGACCAGAAGCACAACCTCCTCCATTACGTCAACAACCTATTGCGGCACATTTCCAACCCAAGCATTGCCTCGAACGATATTGTATCTGATGGCGAGCCAACCATCACCGACGTTTCCAACTTCCACCTCGCCTATTCCCATGCCGACCGCACACGCACCTTCTTCAAAATCCAGGACGGCTGCGACTATTTCTGTTCCTACTGCGCCATACCATTCGCCCGAGGACGCGCCAGGAGCGCCACGGTGGAAGAGACCATGACCATGGCGCGCCAGATAGCACAAAGCGGTGCAAAAGAGGTGGTGCTTACCGGCGTCAACACCGGCACTTTCGGAGCCAACCATGGCGAGACACTGCTCGACCTGCTGCGACGTCTCGACACTCTTGAAGGCATCGAGCGCTTCCGCATCTCCAGCATCGAGCCGAACCTCATCACCGACGACATCATCCAGTTCGTGGCGCATTCCCGAGCCTTCCTGCCCCACTTCCACATCCCTCTCCAGTCGGGCAGCGACAAGGTGTTGCGGCTCATGCACCGCCGCTACGACACCACGTTCTACGCCAGCCTGCTCCTCCGCATCAAGTCCGCCATGCCCGACGCTTGCATCGCCACCGACATCATGGCGGGCTTCAACGGCGAGGACGACGCCGAGTTCGATAAGGTTTGCGCTTTCGTCAACAGCCTGCCAATCTCCTATCTGCACGTCTTCACCTTCAGCGAACGCCCCAACACCGCGGCCCTCCGTATGGAGGGGCGCATCCCCGTGCACCATCGCCGCGAGCACAGCCGTCGCCTGCAGCAGATCTCCGACGCCAAGAAAGAGGCCTTCTACCTCAGCCAGCAGGGCAAGTCTCGTCCCGTGCTTTGGGAGAGCGACATCAAAAAAGACATGATGTACGGTTTCACCGACAATTATATACGAGTCCGACGCCATGCTAATGCCGACCTAATCAACACGATAACACCATTCACGCTTTCCCGCTTCGTCCCCGACGACGAGGTGTTTGAAAATTGTTGAAAAAAAATAGACGTGCCATAGGGTGCCATAATATTTTTTTTGACTATTTTTGCACTTTTAAATTTCATCATATACTCAAATTATAATCTTAAAAAACAACAAATTATGAGCGGCCTCTTCGGTGTTGTCACCAAAAATCCCTGTGCCACCGACCTTTTCTATGGCACAGACTACCACTCGCATCTCGGCACTCGTCGCGCTGGCGTCAGCACCAACGACAACGGTACCATGCACCTCAACATCCACAATATCCAAAATTCTTATTTCCGCACTAAATTCACCGACGACATGCGCGAGATGCTCGGCAATATGGGCATCGGCGTCATCAGCGACACCGACCCCCAGCCCATCGTCGTCAACTCCCATCTCGGTCGTTTTGCCGTTTGCACCGTCAGCAAAATCAACAATATGCCAGAGTTGGAGCAGCTTTGCCTTGAGAAGCGTCAGCAGTTCACCGAACTCAGCATGGGCGGCACAAATCCCACCGAGCTCGTGGCACTCCTCATCACACAGGGGCAAGACTTCGCCGACGGCATCCGCAACGTCTACCGCCACGTTAAAGGTAGCGTCTCCATGCTCATCCTCACCGACAACGGCATCATCGCCGCGCGCGACTTCCTGGGGCGCACCCCCCTCGTTGTGGGTCGCCGCGACACCGACTATGCCGTGGCCTCCGAGAGCCATTCCTACATCAACCTTGGCTTCCAGACCATACGTTATGTAGCCCCGGGCGAGGCCATCCTTATCGGCCCCAACGGCATCTCCCAGATCTTGCCGCCCTCCGACAAGATGCAGATTTGCTCCTTCCTGTGGATCTACTATGGCTATCCTGCTGCTCAATACGAGGACATCAACGCCGAAGAGGTACGCTACCAGCTCGGCCTTGCCATGGGGCAGGCCGACGATGTCGAGGCCGACTACGTCTCGGCCATCCCCGACTCCGGCATCGGCATGGCCATAGGCTACTCCGCTGGCAAAGGCATCCCCTACAAACGCGGCATATTGAAATACACCCCCACATGGTCGCGCAGTTTCATGCCCGTCAATCAGGAATCGCGCAACCTCGTGGCGCGCATGAAGCTAATACCCAGCCGCAAAGTCCTCGAAGGCAAGGATGTGGTGTTCTGCGACGACAGCATCGTGCGCGGCACACAGCTCCGCGACCAGGTCAAGATGCTCTATGGCAGCGGCGTGCGTCGCGTCCACATCCGCATCAGCTGCCCTCCTCTCATCCACGGCTGCTCTTTCCTCAATTTCTCCGCCTCCAAGACCGACATGGAGCTCATTGCCCGCCGCTGCATCGAAGAACTCGAGGGCGGCGTAATCCGCAATCTCGAGGCCTACCGCGACAGCACCACCAAGGAATATGCAGCCATGGTAGAAAAGATACGCCAACACATTGGTGTTGATTCTCTTAAATTCAACAGTCTGGACACCTTATGCAACGCCATCGGTCTGCCCAAGCAGAAGGTGTGCACCCACTGTTTCGACGGCTCCAGCTTCGACATCACAAGCCCCGACATCAATCAACTCGCTTTGGAACTGAAATGAAAAAAATCCTACGCAAGACAATAGTCTCCTTTGCTTTCCTCTGGCTCTTTTTCCCACTATCGGCCTCCGGTCAGGACGTCGACACCATCGAAATAACCTACATGAGTGCCAAAAGTCTCTGTCCGGGTTACAAGATCGACCTCCGCTTGGTCAACAACAACGAGAATCTGCAGGGCATCATGGACAGCATCGAGCACGTCGAACCCAACGCTCTCCCGCTCATGAGCCAGTGGTGCCGGCAGCAGCGCCTCAGGGTGCGGCAGCTCATCAACAGCATCAACAACGACTATGTTCGCGAAGGTCAGATTATTTGGCTTGACGAGACCCATTGCATCAACGATGCCGCCACCGTCCTTTCCCGCCTCGAGAATGTTGAGGAGCTGCTGCGTATCAATGCCGACAACTACGACCGCCTCGAGCAGATTCGCTTGGAGGAGGAACGTCGCCTTGCCGAAGAACGTGCACGTCAAGAGGCCCTGCGCATTGAGATTGAGCGCAGCCAACGCCTCTCCAACTATCGCGACACCATTCGCCTGCTCAACAACGAGATCCTCAACACCTGCGACGGTCGCGGCATCTCCGACAAGGCCAAGAAAAAGGAACTCTCCGACATTCGCTATGCCTATCTTGCCGTCTACAACAAATATGAGCTGACCAAGGAAAACGCCACCGACAACTATTTCCGCGAGCTCGACGAGCTTCAGCATTTCCAGATGCAGGTCATCGACAGCCTCTTGGGTGTCAACTCTTTCAGCAACCGCTTCAACGCTTTCCCCAACAAGCTGCGCATTCGCGCCGGCAAAGACCACAACGAGGTCTACAAATCCTACCTCAACGCCTTCAAGAAATTCCACAACCCCGTCATTTTCGCCTCCATAGCAGAGTACAACGAATACGTAAAAAATCAACAGAATATACTCTACGTGCAACAAAGCTACCTTCAGGTCATCCAGTTGCGCGACACCATTCAGCGCAACAGCAACACCCTGCAAATCAAATGTAGCAAGAAGCATAAGGACGTCTACAATTCCTACGGCAACCTTTTGGGCGAGACAAGTCTGGTGCCTCGCTACACCGACATCGCCGATGCCGATAAATTTGTCGAGAACCTGCATGGTTTCATCACCATGCAACACGAGTACACCGCTGTGGTCAGCCGCCTCGACACCATACAAAACCGCAGCGACTCCATTCTTGCCTCCTGTCCCAAAGTCATCGCCGACGTAGCCACCTCCTACAAAGAGCTCCTTGCCGCCACCGACCTGGTGCCTAAATTCATCAACCAGGCCAGTGCCGACCATTTCAACCAAGACCTCGACGAGTTCGAACGCGTACAGCAACTCTACGTCAGAATCATCGACATTCGCCTGAATATCGCCAAGACCTCCGACATAATCAACAGCGCAAAGGGTGCCCCAAAAGGGTTGACCACCGGCTACAAGCAGATGCTCAAATACACCGATTTCAGCCCTCACTTCAACACCGAAGCCTCAGGATTGGACTTCATCAAGCTCCTTAACCACTTCATCGAGGTCCAGAACAAATTTCAGGCCATCATCACGAGCAATATCACTATCGAAAACAATTCCAAGAAATTCAAGCAGGCATTCAAAGACTTTAAGCATATCTCCAAGGCCTACGAACGGCTGCTGAAGACCTACGACAGCGAGCTGCAAATCCTCAGCGAGGCCGACATCAACAGCTATATCCAACACCAGGAAGAGGTGCTGGCCATGCAGGCAAAATTCGACGAGATTAGCGGCTCCATTGAGCGCGAACAGTACAACATCCGCCTCAAAGGCGTCAAAGACCCCAACCAAATCAAGCTCCACATGGGCGTAAACTAAGCATATTATTTTTTTAATCACATAAATTAATAAATCAAAAAAAATGAAAAAATTATTCTTAGCACTTGTTGCAGTCTTTGCACTTTCAATGACTGTCAACGCACAGAACAACCTCGGTGTCCGCCTTGGTGGCGGCCAGGGTTTTGGTACCGAACTCTCGTGGCAGCACGATTTGGGGAGCAACCGTCTGGAGCTCGACCTTGGATGGCATGATGGCGACTACTGGAACGACATTAACCTCGTCGGCATCTACCAATGGAGAGGCTCCATCTCTGGCAACTTCGGCTGGTATGCGGGTGTCGGTGCTGGTCTTACCATCGTCACATGGGATAATGGCCACGATGGCGACGGCGACTTCGCCCTTGGAGTAGCCGGCCAGGCCGGTCTCGAGTACAAGTTCAACGCTGTTCCTCTGCAGCTCTCGCTCGACATCCGTCCGCGCCTCAACATCATCAACCCCTACAGCGACGGCATGGACTTCCATTGGGGCGACATCGCCCTCGGCATCCGTTTCTGCTTCTAAAACGCCATACCATGGTTTTCGCTGCAAAGCAGGAATGATGTCTTAAAAAGAAGCGCCGGCAAATGGCCGGCGCTTTTTTTATTTCACTTCACCGAAGCGTTCCATTCTATAGCCGCGGAACTGCATAACGATGGGGTGGAGTACGGTGCCATCAGTCATCTGGCGCACCCTGGGGGCGGCGGCATAGCGGCGGATCTGGGCTTCGGCCTCGCGCCACTGCGTGGCGGTCTCGGCTTCGGTGGCGTCGGTCTTCAGATATTTCAGCTCAAGGATGAAGCTGTGCTTCACCATAGGCCACCGCCTAAGGTTGGGCATCAGGAAGAAGTCGCAGTAGCCATGAGCCAGCTCCATCTCGGGGGCCACGAAATAGTAGGGGTTCAACGATAGGTAGGCATTCATGAAGCCCTGCAGGTTGTACTCGCCCTCTATCAGCTGACGCACGCTCGTCGTCTGCTCGTAGGCGTCGGCAAGGGCTTTGATCATCGGTTCCCAGTTGCCCCGCAGTGCAGCTTCATCGTAAGCGTTGCTTATCTCGCTCACATCTATGGCCGCTATCTCCTGGTAGGCACGCAAAAGGTAGTCGTAGTATTGCAGACGGACGTTGTTGTTGGGTATTATCAGGCGGGTCTTGGCGCCGTAGGGCTCACCGACGGTGAGCATGCCGTAGAAGAAGAGCAGGCTGACGAAGTTCTCCTTGTCGGCCATGCGGTAGGCTGGGAAAGAGAGGTTGACGTTCTCGAGGATCTCGCCGTCCTGCGCTATCTTGTAGAGCATGCCGCGCCGCACCCCATTGTAGCTCTCCACCTTCTCCAGCTTGTCGAGCTGGAGGAGCTTGTTCATCTTCATATAGTCCGTGCGAGTGTTGTTGTCGATCATGTTTTTGGGAGCCTTGCCAAAAGCTATGATATTCTGCATATAATAGAGCACCATATCACTGTTGAAGAGCTTCGGGTCGATGAAGATGGAGTCTTCCGAGAAGCAGTAGTTGTCATACCAGGGCATCATCTCCTTGACGAGGGTCTCCTCGTCGGCGGTGACGGCCCCAACCGACTGGTAGTAGCGTATCATCTCGCGGACCTCAGTCTCCGAAAAGCCCAGCATCATGTTGAAGCGCGGGTCCATGGTGATGTTCGTGGCGATGTTGTAGCCGCTGGTGACGTCGTCGAGGGTCACCGAGCTGACACCCACCATCAGTATGCGGTCGAAATTGCCCTTGAAGAGCTTGAAGACATCGCGGTAGAAGCCCGAAGCATGGGTCAGAGCATGATAGACGGCTTCGCCTTTCTCGTTGAGGACGTTGTTGGTGAAGTTGTCGTACTCGTCGATAATGAGGTACAGCTTATGTCCCTCGCGGCGAGCCATGTTGGCTATATATCCAAGCTTGACCATATAACCATGCAAAGCGTGGCCTTTCTCTGCGTAGCCATCGGAATAATAAGCAGCATACCTGTCAATAAAGTCATCAAGCATCAAGTTGCTGTATTCGTTGAAAGATTCTTGCAAAAGCTCCATGTTTCCACTCACTTGCGAAAAATCGAGTCTCAGCACCTCAAAGCGACCTTGCAGCGATGTAGTATGGTCAGCAATCCACAGCCCACCGAAAAGACGCTCGAAATCGTCTTTTCGGTTAACATCGTAGTAATACTGCATCATACTCATGAACAAACTCTTGCCAAAACGACGTGGACGAATCAAAAAAAGGAAATTGCCAGCCGTTTCCATACGAGGGAGGTACATTGTTTTGTCGACATAATATTTGTTTTCGTCCCTCAGTTGTGCGAAATCGGAAATACCGTATGGGATAAGCTTATAGTCGTCCATGATACAATTGTTTTCCTATAGAACGATGAACAGAAGAAAATATTGTTTCCAAATCAAATAATCCGTTGCGTCGGATTTTTCCGTTGCGTCGGATTTGCAATCCGACGCACATTATTATAAGGATTTGCAATTCCGCCACGAAAAGGGCTTTCTTCAAAAAAAATCATTCAAAAAGCTTGTAATTTCAAAAAAAAGCGTACTTTTGCAGCGTCAATCAGCCGGGTCGTTGACGGGCTAAGGGGTGGGCAGAATGCCCGTCGCGACAGCCTTTCCGCCTGCCCGCTGAGCGACAGGACATAATGAAAAAAGACGCTGAAACGGCGTTTCTCTGCGGCACATAAGAACTTCGCAACTTCTAAACACTCGTCGCATCAAGAAACAATGACCAGCGCCTGCAGGTGTTTTATATACACTGCCTTGGCCGGCGTGCGACTCCTGTCGCCACCG
This sequence comes from Bacteroidales bacterium, assembly GCA_017446745.1. Lineage (GTDB taxonomy): Bacteria > Bacteroidota > Bacteroidia > Bacteroidales > P3 > Colimorpha. The sequence goes on along the minus strand of JAFSQF010000004.1, from coordinate 51,888 downwards.
CCATCAGGGATGCAGCAGCATCTCGGTGCAGAACGGTATATATTCACGGCGTGGGCTCGGCATTGTTTATCTTCGACGGGTGGGCAATGCGAAGGCCTTTATGTGCGGGATAAACGATGAGTTTGAAACCCGCGCTCTTTTTTTTATGGTACACAGGCGTCCCACCCGCGGTTTTTTATGGTACGCGGGCCTCCCCGCCTGCGACTACAGAATAATTCTTTATTCGCCATCCGGGTTTCTGGCACTACACAACCTCAAAGCCGACGCGCCCGATGGCATACAACAGGGCATCAACACCAATGAAGAAGTTTTACCTTCTCCTCCTGGCAATCATGATTGCCGTCACCGCCTCCGCCCAGCTTCAGCTGGCCACCCTCAACCACAACGACAGCATCACCGTCTACTACGGTGCCAGTGCGCTGCAGAGCGCCCATGCCGCCGCCGTGAACGGAGACATCATCACCCTTTCGCCCGGCGCCTTCAACTCGGTGAATATCACCAAAGCCATCACCCTCCGCGGTGCCGGCATGTTCCCCGACACCGTGGCAGGTACCGATGCCACTGTGCTGAACGGCGACTTTACTCTGACCATAGAAGAAGATTCTTTGCATAGCTTTTATATGGAAGGCATCAATTGTGCAGGACAGTATATGAATTATTCTAAAGTATACAGTCCCATGTTTATAAAATGTTATTTCCGTGAAATAAATTATACAACAAGCAACACCATGCGCGATGCTCAATTTATCAACTGCATAATAACAAGATTTACGAATAGCGGTAACAATAGATCCGCTGCCTACGCTCGCAACACCCAGTTTATCAATAGCGTGATTATGGAATTTTCAAATGGGCACTATGGTGCCAATACATTGGTGAACAGTATAGCATCATTAAGTTTTTATACAGAAGTTCAATATGTATCTGCAAGAAACAGTATATTGTATTATAATTATAGCCTCAATCCACAAGTCAATGCATATACTTCGTACAATAGTATAGGAATTAACTTATTTCAAAGTAATCCCTACTTCAACTATACTGGTATTCCCAACCACAACCTTCATAATTTCAATTCATTCGAATCGGTTTTCAAGACATTCCGTGGCACATACAACGATGGCATCGACTTCCAGCTGGTAGACTCTGTAGCCGCCACCTGCCTTGGCACCGACGGCACTCAGGTGGGTATCTATGGTGGCATCATGCCTTTCGACCCCTCCGTGCGCAACCCCCTTATCAAGAAATGCAACGTGGCACAGCGCAGCACCGCCGACGGCAAGCTGGCCGTTGACATCGAAATAGTTTCCGAAGACTAACCCACCGCCTGCTGCGCTATGAAACGACTGTTTCTGGCCCTGACAGGATGGTTTCTCTGCCTTGCCCTACAGGCGCAAACGCCACAATACGCGTTCCAATACTGGTTCGACGGGCATTACGATACCCGCGAGACAAGCATGAGCACCACGGGCACATGGCAGACGCAGATGGAGATAAGCCATCTGTCTGAAGGGTTCCACACATTATATCTCCATTTCCGGGACACCTCGGGGCGATGGTCGTCGCCAAGGTCGTTCCTCTTCTACCGCACTCCCTCCAGCGTGGCCGACTCAGGCCTCAACTACGCCTACTGGTTCGACCAGAACTACGGCAGCCACGTCAGCGACACCACGTCGGGGAGCCTTATGGTCGACGTGTCGCACCTGAGCGACGGCTTCCACACCCTCTACCTGCAGACCGGCAAAGGACTTGTGGCCAGACTGCAGAGTTTCCTCTTCTACAAGCTGCCGGCCTCGGCTGCCGACACCACGGCCTACTATGCCTACTGGTTCGACCAAGATTATAGTAGGCGCATCGACGGCACAACGGGAGGCACCGTTATCGTCGACGTTACCGACCTGCGAGACGGTTTCCACACCTTTAATATCCAGACTGGTGAAGGACGCGTGGCCGGGCTGCGGAGTTTCCTCTTCTACAAGATGCCGGTCTATACTCCCGACAGCCTTAGCCTACACTACCATGCCTGGTTCGACAGCGACCTCGAGAACAGCCAGGACGGCCACCTTATGGGAGAGCATCTGCTGCTCGGCGTCGCCAGCCTGGGCGACGGTTTCCACACGCTGAACTTACAGATAGGGGCAGGCGATGCCATCATGCTGAAAAGCGCTTTGTTCTACAAGATGCCCATGCAGGACAGCAGCGACCTTGCTCTGACCTATGTCTGCTGGTTCGACCAGGACTACGAAGGCCGTACAAGCGGCGACATTACGGGCGGCACCCTGCTGATGGATGTCGACAGCTTAGAGGATGGCTTCCACACCGTGAACCTGCAGTTTGGCGGAGGCCTGGGTGCAGCATTGGAGAGCTTCCTGTTCTATAAGATGCCCGTTGCCGATATCAGCCACGCACGCGACTACACCTACTGGTTTGACCAGGACTACGAAGGCAGGCAGAGCGGCAGCCTGACAGGCAGCACCATCCTGGCCGACGTCAACTCGTTGCGCGACGGCTTACATAATTTCAACCTTCAGATTGGCGACGGAAGCAACGCTACGCTGCAGAGCTGGCTCTTCTACAAGGTTCCCAACCACGGAGCCATCAACGAAAACACGGTGCTGACATGGCACTACAGCATCGACGGACGGGAGCAGACACCCATAGAGGTGAGCCCCACCAACGGGCTGATTCATCTGGAGTTGGACGTAGCTAATATTGCGCCCGGACTGCACAGCATGAGCCACTACATGACCTCCACCAATGGAAGCATAGACGCCGCCAACACCTCACTGTTCTACCGCAGCGGCACAGGCATAGTGAGATATGAATATTGGTACAACGATGCCGACACCGACAGGGTGGTGGTAGAAGTCGCGCCCGCCGACACCTTGCAGCTTATCACCATGCTGCAGGTGCCCCCGCTGCCTCTGCGTAGCACCAGCTTTGAGTTCGACCCCAACGACGGCACACCTGTCATCTATGCCAAGAACCAGGTGGCTTTCCGTTTCTGGACTGGCGACAGCCGTTTCATCGAGCGCACGTCGGACTACGTGGACCTCTACACGCGCGACACCGTCGTTGCCGACACCCTGGAGCGCAACACCAGCCGCACCATAGCGTCGCCATCGGGCAACAGCATCCACTGGTTCAAGCTCGAGGCGGGTCCTGGCGACTCGCTGGTGTTCAACACCGACAGGGGATGCCAGTTCCAGCTCTTCGCCCCTTCGGGCGACGAGGTCCTCAACGCCGAGGGCACCGAGGCCGTTGCCGGCAAAGGCTGCCACGTTTGGGAGGACGGCATCTACTACCTCGCCGTCCACGAAGCCGGCACCGAAACCGACAGCCTCATGATCACCTACCAATGGATCTACAAGTATGCCGCGCTGGCATGGGATGTGCATGAGGTGGGCAATGAGAGCATGACGGCAGTTACTATATTAGGCAACGGATTTGATTCTCTACAGTCCGTTTATCTGGTTCGTACCGGTTCTGATACAATATATGAGGTATACATTGACCATCGCACGAACAACAATATTCTGGTATTTTTTGAAACTGAAACACGCGATACCGGAATGTACGATATGGCATTTCAGTTTGTCGACTATTCGACATCAGTTCCAGATGGCATGCACATAGTACCCTATGAGGAAGGAGAACTGATTTCTTCCGTACAGTATGAGCCAAGCACCACAGCACAAACAGCCACCTTTTCAACCACGGTAATCAACACTGGTAACACCACTGCATATAAGGTACCGATATATGTACACCTGGCACCACCTCCAGGAGGTGAACTCAGCAAACCACATGTTAGTTTCGAACACCACTTGCAAGGAGGATATGTGTATACCGACACATTGAAGGCACTTGGACAGTATTATTTGGATTCTTTAGGGCAAGAACGATACGACTCATTATGCAATTGGATAAAAACAACCTACGGCGATGATAATCATTTTATAAAGACAAAAGTATTGGCTGATAATGGAAGAGATTCAATAGTGGCTCGTAGCAACTACTTCCTTTGCGACATAGCACCTCGCGACACTATGCATCTTTTGGTAAAAGTGGATCATCGAGTTGGACCACATAGAATTATAACTTACAGCACTCGTGTAGTCAGACATCACAAAAGAAGACTGACACCATCATATCGATACAAAGATCGACCCGTCGACCTCTATAATCCGACCTATGGTTCTGGGGGCTCAGGTTCCGGTGGCTCAGGTTCCGGTGGCTCAGGTTCTGGCGATTCCGGCTCCGGTGACTCAGGTTCTGGCGATTCCGGCTCCGGTGGCTCAGGTTCTGGCGGTTCTGGTTCTGACGATTCTGGTTCTGACGATTCTGGCTCTGGCGGTTCTGGTTCTGACGATTCTGGTTCTGACGATTCTGGTTCTGGCGGTTCTGGTTCTGGCGGTTCTGGTTCTGGCGGTTCTGGTTCTGGCGGTTCTGGAAGTGTATGGTGCTGCGTCCATGAACAGGTTGAGTGTATACTTTCTATAGTAGAACCAAGTGGTGTAGTATCTACAGTATCGTCCATCCTTTCAAAGTTGGCTTGCGGCGAGGACTTTGACCCTTCTGATTATGGGTCGTATGCAGCAACACTTACAGGTAACAAAATTGCTGGTACAATATTCACGACATACAATTGCTTCAAGGCTTTTACAAAGAGAAAGCCCAATTGTCCTCCAGGACGTGATGGAAGCGGCGGCACTGAATACCTTGCCCCTGGCGACCCCAACGACATACATGGCTACCTCGCCGAATCAGGCAGCCATTATGTGGCTCGCGAACAGCAGAGGCTCAACTACACAATAGAATTTGAGAACGACCCTGAGATTGCTTCGGCCAACGCTACGCGCATCACCATCAAAGACACCCTTGATGCCAGCAAGTTCGACTACTCGACGTTCGCAGCCACCGGCGTTATGGTGGGCGACCGTAAGCTTAGCGTCGACAACAAGAAGAAATTCGTCGGCACACTCGATATGCGGCCCGACGTCAACTGCGTGGCGCAGGTGACAGTGGACTTCGACACCGCCACCGGTATTGCCACATGGCAATTCGCTTCGCTGGATCCCATGACACTACAGGAAGTGACCGACTACCGTCAAGGCCTACTGCCAGTGAATGCCGGCACCAATGGCATCGGTACGGTATCGTTCACCATCAACAGGAAAGCCACAACCCACGACGGCGACTCCATCTTCAACCGCGCCTCTATAGTCTTCGACAACGAAGAGGCCATCCTTACCCCAACATGGGTGAATATTGTCGACGACATCGACCCGATGTCGCAGATTGTGAACGCCGTCACCATCGAGGACAGCACCACGTTCTATTTCCAAGGCAGCGACAACCGCTCCGGCATCTGGCGCTACACCCTCTACGGACGCGCCGACACCACACAGGCCTGGGACGTCATCGCCAGCGGAATTGAAGACAGCACCTATAGAATGCTCACCGACGACAGCATAGTCTACTATATGGTCACCGCCACCGACTCGGCAGGCAACAGGGAAATCAAGACCACTGAGGGCGATTTCTCCACCACCCAAGGTGTGGCCACCTACTACACCGTCACGGCCACTGCCAACGGTTGGCAAGGTGTTGCCTCCGGAGGGGGACGGGTTCGCGAATACCGCACCACTACCCTAACAGCCATACCCTCCTATGGCTACCACTTCACGGCATGGAACGACGGCGACACCAACAACCCACGCACCATCACCGTAAGGAGCGACACCACCCTGACGGCGCTGTTCGACGTGAATCGGTATCAGATTGAAGCATCAAGCGCCGACGGGAACAGCGGCAGCGTTGCCGGAAGCGGAGAATATGCCTACCTGACGATTGACACCATAACGGCGGCACCGGCACCGCATCACCACTTCCTGCGCTGGAGCGACGGCAACACCGACAACCCGCGCATCATCACCGTGACCCGCGACAGCACCTTGACAGCCCTCTTCGCCATCGACACCCACAGCGTGACGCTGCATGGCGACGAAGAGCTTGTCGCCGTCACCGGCGGAGGCAACTACCCCTACGGGGCCGCGGTGACAGTGAACGCCACCATGCTTTCGCCATGCCACAGCTTCGAGGCATGGAGCAGTGGCGGCACAGCACGTGACACCGCAGCCAGTTTCACCTTCACAGTAGACGCCGACATCGACCTCACGGCATTGTGCCAGCTTAACCATTACAGCGGCAGCGAACAGCGGACGGCATGCAACAGCTACACCTGGCATGGCACTGAGTATACCGCGGGCGGGACGCCCACGTACCAGACTGTCAATGCCAACGGCTGCGACAGCACAGCCACGCTGATGCTTACCATCAACCACCCCACATTCGACACCACGGTGGCCGAGGCTTGCAACTCATATCAGTGGAACGGCTACAACTACACCACTTCAGGGCTGTACACAAAGACAATACACCCATCTGAGACCGGCCTTTGCGACAGCACCACAGTCCTCAACCTCACCATCAAAAATTCCACCGCAGGCAGCGAGACAATAGCGGCCTGCGAAGAATACACATGGTATCAGTCCACCTACCGCACCACCGGCGACTACAGCCACGTGCTGACAGGCGACAACGGGTGCGACAGCATTGCCACACTCCACCTCACTGTGCTCAGCCCTTCGGAGGCCTCCGAGACGGTGACAGCATGCAACAGCTACACCTGGAACGGGCAAGCGAGGAGCAACAGCGGCGACTACACACACCTCTCGACCAACATCCATGGTTGCGACAGCATCACCACGCTGCACCTCACCATCAACCATTCGACGTCGGGCGACGAAGCGGTTACAGCCAACGACAGCTACCTCTGGCACGGCACCACCTACGTGGAGAGCGGCAACTACCAGTGGCACGGCATCAATGCCGACGGCTGCGACAGCACTGCCACACTGCACCTTACCCTCCACTACTCCACCGAAGGCAGCGAGCGCATTGCCGCTTGCGGCAGCCACACCTGGCACGGCACCACCTACAGCCAAAGTGGCATCTACACCTTCGACACCACCAACGTGGCGGGAGCCGACAGCACCATAACGCTCTACCTCACCATCAACCAACCCACATCGGGCAGCGTGTCGGCCACGGCCTGCGACAGCTATAGCTGGCATGGGGAAGTGTTGACGCTTGGAGGCATTTACCACCACCATACCACCAACGCCAAAGGATGCGACAGCACGGCAACGCTGCAGCTCACCATAAGGCATAGCAGTGCGGGGACAGAGACCATTGCGGCATGCGAGAGCTACAGCTGGCATGGCGCCACCTACACCTCATCAGGCACTCACACCTTCCTCACCACCAATGCCGCCGGATGTGACAGCACGGCAACGCTGCTGCTTACCATCAACCGCAACAGCAGAGGCGAAGAGAGCATCACGGCATGCGACAGCTACACATGGCATGGGCAATCCTACACCTTCGACGGCAACTACAGCCATGTCGTGGCCAACACGGCAGGATGCGACAGCCTGATCACGTTGCACCTGACGCTGAAGCACAGCACATCGGGCTCGGAATACGCCAGTGCCTGTGAGAGCTATACTTGGCACGGGACTGACTATACCGCGGGCGGCGTCAGTACCTGGCATGGCATCAACGCCGCCGGATGCGACAGCACAGCAACGCTGTACCTCACTATCAACCACGCCACCTCAGGTGTCGTGAACGTGACAGCATGCGACAGCTACACCTGGCATGGCACTGAGTATGGCACGGACGGGACACCCACATACCAAACGGTCAACACCGCAGGATGCGACAGCACGGTGACGCTGAACCTAACAATCAACCACAGCACTACGGGGACAGAGGCCGTGACGGCTTGCGACAGCTATACCTGGCATGGGACCGAGTATACCGCGGGCGGGACGGCAACGTACCAAACATTCAACGCCGCAGGATGCGACAGCACGGTGACGCTGAACCTGACGCTGTACCACAGCAACAGCGGCATCGAAGCCATTACGGCATGCGACAACTATACTTGGCATGGCACCACCTATTTCAACAGCACCAATTCGCCAACGTTCAAGTCGACCAACATGTCGGGATGCGACAGCGTGACAACACTGCATCTTACCATCAACCACAGCAACGCAGCGGTAGAGAGCATAACAGTCTGCGACAGCTATACTTGGCATGGCACCACCTATACCGAATCGACCAACATGCCAACATTCACCGCACCTAATGCCGAGGGCTGCGACAGCGTGACGATGCTGCATCTCACCGTGAACCGCAGCAGCAGCGCCACAATCAATGTGACGGCCTGCGACCATTTCTCATGGTATGGCAACGTGTATACCGCCTCTACCAACACGCCGACCTTCACCAGAAGCAACAGCATGGGATGCGACAGCACGGTGACACTGAACCTGACGATCAACTACAGCACCTCGGGTACCGATACCGTAGCGGCCTGCAATAGCTATAACTGGCATGGGACTGAGTATACCGCGAGCGGGACGCTTACGTACCAAACGGTCAACGCCGCAGGATGCGACAGCACGGCAACACTTATGCTGACCGTCAACCACAGCAATGCCGCTGTTGAAAACATCACAGCATGCAACAGCTATGTATGGCACGGAACTGAGTATACCGCTTCGACCAACATGCCGACATTCACATCGAAGAACGCGGCAGGATGCGACAGCGTTACTACTCTCAACCTGGTCATTCAGCACTGCTCCACGACCGAGATCACAGCATGCGACAGCTACACATGGCACGGTACCTCCTACTCCGCCAGCGGCACCTACACCGACGGCAGCGACACTCTCGTGCTCACCATCAATCATAGCACAACTGCTGTTGAAACCGTGACGGCCTGCGACAGCTATACATGGCATGGGACTGAGTACATCGCGGGTGGGACGCCCACGTACCAAACGGTCAACGCCGCAGGATGCGACAGCACGGTGACGCTGAATCTGACGGTCAACTATAGCACGACTGCTGTTGAGACCGTGACGGTTTGCGACAGCTATACGTGGCATGGGGCTGAGTACATCGCGGGCGGGACGCCCACGTACCAAACGGTCAACGCCGCGGGATGCGACAGTACGGTGACGCTGAATCTGACGATCAACTACAGCACAACGGCTGTTGAGGCCGTGACGGCTTGCGACAGCTATACGTGGCATGGGACGGAGTATAGCGCGGGCGGGACGCCCACGTACCAAACGGTCAACGCCGCAGGATGCGACAGCACGGTGACGCTGAATCTGACTATCAACTATAGCACTACTTCTGTTGAGGCCGTGACGGCCTGCGACAGCTATACGTGGCATGGGACGGAGTATAGCGCGGGCGGAACGCCCACGTACCAAACGGTCAACGCGGCAGGATGCGACAGTACGGTGACGCTGAACTTGACGATAAACCATAGTACTTCAGCCATCGTTGAAGCAACTGCATGCAACAGGTTCGTGTGGCACGGCAACGTCTACACTGCCCCGACTTCAGATGCCGTATATACTTCCACCAACGCCGTGGGCTGCGACAGCACCACCACTCTGCATCTGACGATGAACTACACCACTACCGGTATCGAAACGGTCACGGCTTGCAACAGCTATCTATGGCACGGTACTGAGTACTCCTCTTCAACCAACACGCCCACATTCACGTCGACTGGAGCATCGGGGTGCGACAGCATCACAACGTTGCATCTTACCATCAACCGAAGTACCTCGGCTGTGGAGAACATCACCTCTTGCGACAGCTTCACATGGCATGGCAACACATTCAACACATCGACAGGAACCAGTACATTCACAAGTACAAATGCCGCAGGGTGCGACAGCGTGACAACGTTACACCTGACCATCAACTACAGCACCTCGAGCGTAGAAAATGTCACCGCTTGCGACAGCTACTCTTGGCACGACACTGAATATACCGCTTCTACCAACACGCCGACTTTCACGTCGTTGAATGCCGCAGGCTGCGAACACGTCACCACGCTGAACCTCACCGTGAACAACAGCAGCTCGGCTGTAGAGACAGTGACGGCCTGCAACAGCTACACATGGCATGGCACCACCTACTATACGGTTGCCGACGAGGCGCCCTCATACCACACTTTGAACTCGGCAGGATGCGACAGCACGGTGACACTCATGCTGACCATCAACCACAGCACAGCTGCAGTGGAAGAGATAACGACTTGCAACCGATTCGTATGGCATGGCACTGAATACACTGAATCTACCAACACGCCGACATTCAGATCAACGAACACGGCAGGCTGCGACAGCATTACCACGCTGCACTTGACTATTCTGTCGTGCAACACTACCATAATCTCTGGCTGTGATAGCTACACATGGCATGGCTCTACCTATTCCACCAGCGGGACATACGTCAACGGAACAGACACCCTCGTGCTCACCATCAATCATAGCACAACTGCTGTTGAGACCGTGACGGCTTGCGACAGCTATATGTGGCATGGGACTGAGTACATCGCGGGCGGGACGCCCACGTACCAAACGGTCAACGCCGCTGGGTGCGACAGCACGGTGACGCTGAATCTGACTATCAACTATAGCACAACTTCAGTTGAGACCGTGACGGCCTGCAACAGCTATACGTGGCATGGCACTGAGTATAGCGCGGGCGGGACGCCCACGTACCAGACTGTCAATGCCGCCGGATGCGACAGCACGGTGACGCTGAATCTGACGATTAACTATAGCACATCCAGCACGGAGACTGTGACGGAATGCGACAGCTATACATGGCACGGGACTGAGTACATCGCGGGCGGGACGCCCACGTACCAAACGGTCAACGCCACTGGATGCGACAGCACAGTGACGCTGAATCTGACGATTAACTATAGCAATGCCGCTGTTGAAAACATCACAGCATGCAACAGCTATGTATGGCACGGGACAGAGTACAACGCTTCGACCAACACGCCGACATTCACGTCGACGAACGCGGCAGGCTGCGACAGCGTTACTACTCTCAACCTAGTCATTCAGCACTGCTCCACGACCGAAATCACAGCATGCGACAGCTACACATGGCACGGTACCTCCTACTCCGCCAGCGGCACCCACACCGACGGCAGCGACACTCTCGTGCTCACCATCAATCATAGCACAACTGCTGTTGAGACCGTGACGGCCTGCGACAGCTATACATGGCATGGGATTGAGTACATCGCGGGCGGGACGCCCACGTACCAAACGGTCAACGTCGCCGGATGCGACAGCACGGTGACGCTGAATCTGACGATTAACTATAGCAATGCCGCTGTTGAAAACATCACAGCATGCAACAGCTATGTATGGCACGGGACGGAGTATACCGCTTCGACCAACACGCCGACATTCACGTCGACGAACGCGGCAGGATGCGACAGCGTTACCACTCTCAACCTGGTCATTCAGCACTGCTCCACGACCGAGATCACAGCATGCGACAGCTACACATGGCACGGCACCTCCTACTCCGCCAGCGGCACCTACACCGACGGCAGCGACACTCTCGTGCTCACCATAAATCATAGCACAACTGCTGTTGAGACCGTGACGGCATGCGACAGCTATACGTGGCATGGCACAGAGTATAGCGCGGGCGGGACGCCCACGTACCAAACGGTCAATGCCGCTGGATGCGACAGCACGGTGACGCTGAATCTGACGATTAACTATAGCACATCCAGCACGGAGACCGTGACGGCATGCGACAGCTATACGTGGCATGGCACTGAGTATACCGCTTCGACCAACACGCCGACATTCACATCGACGAACGCGGCAGGCTGCGACAGCGTTACTACTCTCAACTTGATCATTCAGCATTGCTCCACGACCGAGATCACAGCATGCGACAGCTATACATGGCACGGTACCTCCTACTCCGCCAGCGGCACCTACACCGACGGCAGCGACACCCTCGTACTCACCATCAATCATAGCACAACTGCTGTTGAGACCGTGACGGCTTGTGACAGCTATACGTGGCATGGCACTGAGTATAGCGCGGGCGGGACGCCCACGTACCAAACGGTCAATGCCGCTGGATGCGACAGTACAGTGACGCTGAATTTAACAATCAACTACAGCACAACTGCTGTTGAGACCGTGACAGCTTGCGACAGCTACACGTGGCATGGGACTGAGTATAGCGCGGGCGGGACGCCCACGTACCAAACGGTCAACGCCGCAGGATGCGACAGCACGGTGATGCTGAATCTGACGATTAACTATAGCACATCCAGCACGGAGACCGTGACGGCGTGCGACAGCTATACTTGGCATGGGACTGAGTACATCGCGGGCGGGACGCCCACGTACCAGACTGTCAATGCCGCCGGATGCGACAGCACGGTGACGCTGAATCTGACGATTAACTATAGTACATCCAGCACGGAGACAGTGACGGCATGCGACAGCTATACGTGGCATGGGACTGAGTACATCGCGGGCGGGACGCCAACGTACCAAACGGTCAACGCCGCGGGATGCGACAGTACGGTGACGCTGAATCTGACTGTCAACTATAGCGCAACGACATTCGACACGCTGACGGTAGACGACGACCAACTGCCGTTCGAATACAGCGGCACCACTATCTCGACGGGCGGCGACTACACCATAGTGCTGACCACCGTGGATGGATGCGACAGCACCATAATGCTTCATGTTGATGTCGTTGTGGGTATTGACGCCATCTCGGTACTGGAAGACATCCAGGTGTACCCCAACCCGACAGGTGGCAAGATTACCATCCAAGCCGAAGGGCTTCTGTCGGTGGAGGTGTTGGATATCCGAGGCATGAAGGTCGACAGCTGCAACGGATGCAGCACAATCGACCTGTCGGGATTACCCGCAGGACAATACCTGTTGCACATCCACACCACTGGTGGCAACACCATTCGGAAGGTTGTGAAGCAATAGCCTACAATCTCTCAAAAAAGAAGCGCCGGCATCTTGCCGGCGCTTTTTTTATTCCCTCAAAAGCGGGTCAAGGGGTCAGATCCCTTGACCAGCTTTTGCTGCAGCCTGAGTGGCGGTGATGGCGACGACGTTCACCACATCCTCCACGGAGCAGCCACGGCTGAGGTCGTTGATAGGTGCGGCCATACCCTGCATGACAGGGCCGATAGCCTCGGCGCCGGCCAGACGCTGCACCAGTTTATAGCAGATATTGCCACTCTGCAGGTCGGGGAACACCAGCACATTAGCCTTGCCAGCTATTTCGCTTCCGGGGGCTTTAGAGGCACCGACCTTGGGCACGATGGCGGCATCGGCCTGCAACTCGCAGTCTAGTTTCACGTTGGGGTCGAGCTCGTGAGCCACACGACCGGCCTCAATCACCTTGTCCACCAGCTCGTGCTTGGCACTGCCCTTGGTCGAGAAACTCAGCAGGGCCACACGAGGTTCCTTGAAGCCGGCGATGGCCTTGGCAGTCTGCGCCGAGACCACAGCGATCTGTCCGAGTTCTTGAGCCGTAGGGCAAGGGGTGGCGGCGCAGTCGGCGAAGACCATGATACCATCCTCGCCATAGGTCTTGTCGTTCAGTACCATGATAAAAGCACCGCTGACTACGCTGACGCCCGGGAGGGTCTTCACCACCTGGAAGGCTGGGCGCAGCACGTCGCCCGTAGCATTGCGAGCGCCGGCCACCTCGCCGTCGGCATCGCCATTCTTGATAAGCAACGTGGCGAGGTAGAGAGGGTCTTCCACCAGTCGCATGGCCTCGTCCATCTGCATGCCTTTCTTTTTGCGGATCTCGCAAAGCATCTGGGCATAGTAATCCTTCTTAGGGTTGGCCACAGGGTCGATGATGGTAGCCCTGTCGATGTTCTTCAAGCCCCATTGAGCGGCGAGGCTTTTGATTTCCTGTTCGTTGCCAAGCAGAATCAGGCGGGCGATGCCCTCCTGGAGGATGATGTCGGCGGCTTTGAGAGTACGTTCCTCAGTGCCTTCGGCCAAGACGATGCATTTGTTTGCAGCTTTCGCCTTAGCACGGATTTGTTCCATTAATGTCATGATAATTATATGTTTTAAAATGTTAAAAAATAAAAATTTATATCACAATTATGTTGAACTTTTGTCTCGTAGGGGTTCACGTTCAATAGCACCACAATCGTTCACTCTCTCTTCAAACCCCGTAGGGGTTCCCGTTCAATAGCATCACAATCGACCCTCTCTTCAAACCCCGTAGGGGTTTCCGTTCAATAGCTCATTCTAATTCTTTAAAGATGTATCTGTCATCATAATCCACATCAAAAAGACGCAAAAAAGACAAATATTCATCTCGGAACTTATGCTTCGAATGATGTTCTTCCTGTCGCTGGATATATTCCACGACATTGTGCACCTGCGATTTCCCATACGAAAAAGCAGCAAATCCCTCTTGCCAAGCAAATCGGGTGCGAACGAATTTGTTTTCCTTAATCCATTCCGTTGATTGTCTTTTTACCTCGGCAACAAGATCTGATATTGACTGAGCTGGCGAGATACTAACGAGAATATGAATATGGTCATATATCCCTCCAATAGCGTAAACCTTATGCCCACGTCTATTAACCAGTCCGATAATGTATTGATACAACCTTGGACGCCAGGATTGATGCAACGATGCGTCGCGATATTTAACAGCGAAAATAAGATGAATATACAATTGAGAATAAGTATTTGCCATATTATGTTTAATTTATTGAACGGTATCCCCTACGGGGATTAGGTTATTTCGGTGGGTTTGATTGGTCTATTGAACGGCATCCCCTACGGGGATTGGATTGTTTCGTGGGTTTGTTTGGGCTATTGAACGGTATCCCCTACGGGGATTGGGTTATTTCGGTGGGTTTGTTTGGTCTACTGAACGGTATCCCCTACGGGGATTGGGTTATTTCGGTGGGTTTGTTTGGTCTACTGAACGGTATCCCCTACGGGGATTGGGTTATTTCGGTGGGTTTGATTGGTCCTATTGAACGGTATCCCCTACGGGGATTGGGTTATTTCGGTGGGTTTGTTTGGTCTATTGAACGGTATCCCCTACGGGGAATGGGTTATTTCGGTGGGTTTGATTGGTCCTATTGAACGGTATCCCCTACGGGGATTGCGTTGTTTCGGTGGGTTTGATTGGTCTATTGAACGGTATCCACTATGGGGATTGGGTTATTTCGGTGGGTTTGATTGGGCTATTGAACGGTATCCCCTACGGGGATTAGGTTATTTCGGTGGGTTTGTTTGGTCTATTGAACGGCATCCCCTACGGGGAATGAGTTATTTCGGTGGGTTTGATTGGTCTATTGAACGGTATCCCCTACGGGGATTGGGTTATTTCGGTGGGCTTGATTGGTCTATTGAACGGCATCCCCTACAGGGATATCTTCACAGCAGTGGGTTGGAAAAAATTTTGCAAAAGTACTACTTTTTGAGAAGGAAGCAAAAAAAATCGTAATTTTGTCTTTTGTTTAAAAAAAATAATATTATCATAAATCATGGCAAATCAAGAAGATATATTCAAGAAAGTCGTCTCGCATGCCAAAGAGTACGGCTTTATTTTCCCCTCGAGTGAAATCTACGACGGACTGGGAGCCGTGTACGACTACGGCCAATTGGGTACCGAGCTAAAAAATAATATCAAGCAGTATTGGTGGCGCGCCATGGTGCAATACCACGAGAATATCGTGGGCATCGACAGTGCCATCTTCATGCACCCGCGCATCTGGAAGGCCTCGGGGCACGTCGACGCCTTCAACGACCCTCTTATCGACAACAAGGACAGCAAGAAACGCTACCGTGCCGACGTCCTCATCGAGGACCACATAGCCAAGATAGAAGAGAAGATCAACAAAGAGTGCGAGAAAGCCAAGAAGCGCTTCGGCGACGCCTTCGACCGGCAGCAGTTCGTCAGCACCAACGCCCGTGTGCTGGAGCACCAGAAGCAGATTGACGAGATCCACGCCAAATATGCCGAGCTGATGAACGCCAACGACCTTGTCGGCTTGAAGCAGCTTATCCTCGACCTGGGCATCGTATGCCCCATCAGCGGCACGCGCAACTGGACCGACGTGCGCCAGTTCAACCTTATGTTCGCCACCAAGATGGGCAGCGTTATCGACGACAGCGACACCCTCTACCTGCGTCCCGAGACGGCACAAGGCATCTTCGTCAATTTCCTCAACGTGCAGAAGAGCGGCCGCATGAAGATTCCCTTCGGCATAGCGCAGATAGGCAAAGCATTCCGCAACGAGATTGTGGCCCGGCAGTTCATCTTCCGCATGCGCGAGTTCGAGCAGATGGAGATGCAGTTCTTCGTGCGCCCCGGCAGCGAGCTGGAATGGTTCAAATACTGGAAAGAGGAGCGTTTGAAATGGCACCTTGCCCTGGGAATCCCCGCCGAGAAATATCGTTACCACGACCACGAGAAGCTTGCCCACTACGCCAATGCCGCCACCGACATAGAGTTCGACTTTCCCTTCGGCTTCAAGGAACTTGAGGGTATCCACAGCCGCACCGACTTCGACCTGCGCCGCCACAGCGAGTTCAGCGGCAAGAAGCTGCAATATTTCGACAGCGAGCTTGGCGAGAGCTACACCCCCTACGTCATAGAGACCTCTATCGGCGTGGACCGCACCTTCCTGGCCATCTTCAGCCACGCGTTGAAAGACGAGGCCCTCGACGACGGAAGCAGCCGCACGGTGCTGGCCCTGCCCCCGGTGCTGGCTCCCTACAAGGCCGCCGTACTGCCACTGGTGAAGAAAGACGGGCTGCCCGAGAAGGCGCGAGAGATCATGGATCTGCTGAAGTACGACTTCATGATGCAGTACGACGAGAAAGACGCCATCGGACGCCGCTACCGCCGACAGGATGCCATAGGCACCCCCTTCTGCATCACCGTCGACAACGACACCATTGCCGAGCGCGATGCCGAAGGGCGAGCAAACGACAATTACAACACCGTCACCGTGCGTCACCGCGACACCATGCAGCAACAGCGTATAGCGATAGAGCGTCTTGGAGCATTCCTACACGACAACATCAAACCGATAAAGGTAGATTGACGGGGTTGAACGGGATGATGGCCTTAATGGGGGGAGGGCTTGAACGATGAGCGGTAGACTTAACGAAGTCGATGAGCGACAAAGTTTTGGCGTGTAGCGAGAAAGAAAAGGGCGCCGCCGGCGACATGGATAGCAGCAACAGAGAGGAATGCCGCCGCATAACCCACATGCTCGGCCACGATGCCGCCAAGCAAGATACCTACCCCCATGCCGAGGTCCCATCC
Organism: Bacteroidales bacterium; assembly: GCA_017446745.1. GTDB lineage: Bacteria > Bacteroidota > Bacteroidia > Bacteroidales > P3 > Colimorpha. The sequence continues at coordinate 34,599 of JAFSQF010000004.1, read as the reverse complement.
CGTCAGGAGCGTGCTGTTGGCAGTGCCACGCTCATTGTGGTGCGCCATATCCACCACCATGTTTTGGAATGCCGGCCAAATGTGCCCGTTGCCCAAGCCAATCAGCAGCGCCGAGCCATAGTAGGCCCACGTGGTGTGGACCGTGGCGAAGAGCAGATAGGCCACCGAAGAGACGACGACCCCCAGGGCCGCGTTCTCCACGATGCGGCCCTGACGCAGAGCCCGCCCGCCTTGCAGACGCGACAGGATCAATCCCAACGAAAGGATGAGGAAATAGGTGCCCGTGCCCGTGGTGATGCCCAGCACCTCTTTGCTGTAGATAGCCAGGTAGTTGCTAAGCACACCATAGCAGAAGCCGAACACCGCGACGTTAATGAAAAGCAGCCATGCACGCAGCAAGAAGAAACGGTCGAGTGAGAGTTTTTTCTTGTCGTTCAACAGCTGCCGCTCGCGCAAAGAGATGGAGGCATCGGCAGCGAACCCCATCAAAGCCACCACGAGAGCCAAGATGAAAAGCAGCTGGAAGCTATGGGTGTGGCTATAGACGTAGACACCTACCATGGGGGCCAAAGCCGTGCCGACGTTATTGCTCAAGCCGTAATAGCCGATGCCCTCGGTGCGTCGGCTCGAGGGGAGGACGTCGATGGCCACGGTGCTGTTGGCCACGGTGGAAGCCCCATAAGGGCCACCATGCAAAGTACGGACAATGAAGAAGAGCAACAGCGAGCCTGCCACCAAATAACCGCCAAAGATCACGGCATTGAGTGCCAAAGCCAACAGCAGCACCTTTTTCCGAGGGAAACTGTCGGCGAGGAAGCCACTGAAGGGTCTGACAATGAGGGCCGCCACAATATAGCCGGCCAGGACGAGCCCGATAGTGTCCTTCGTGGCACCGAAGGTCTCGCTAAGATAGAGAGGCAGCAAAGGCATAAGCAGGTAGCTGGAAAAAGCCATGCTGAAATTGGCAATCATAACCTTCCAATAGTTGCTGTTCCATAGCCGTTGATCAGGCTGTTCCACTGTTTTTGGTTGTCGCATCACGTACTTTCAATTGATTTTGTTTACTATAGATTATTTAATTTATTGCAAAAATACGAAATAATTTTGAATTGCAAATCTAAGGCGGTGGTTGGATGGGGAAGATGGGGAGGATGGCTTAATGGGGTTGATTGGTTTGATGGAGTTATTGGGTAATTACGGATAATCATTTATAAGTAAGCATAAATAATTAAACAGCGAATAAGGCGTTATATAGAAATGGGTACTCTATTAAGAAAACGGTCAAAATTAGCGCTCATATTCTTTTAACAGCAATTAACAGCAATTAAGCAATCATCAAAAAATAAGTAGATACAATCAGACAGGTGTAACAAAAAAACGGAAAAGACTGTGTTTGCGCGCGTTTATGCGACGTGGTACGCGGGCGTCCTCGCCTGCGATGTGAACACGAACCTCACGGATGCTTTTTTTGAACACGAATCTCACGAATCACACGAATGTTTTTTTCCTCTACAGATTACACGAATTAACACGGATTATTTTTGTCTACGAATTAACACGAATTTAGTATCATTTATACAGAACTATGGTTACACCTTATTATTTAATGATTATCCGCAAACGGCACAAATTTGAAATCGCGTCTCTTCGAGACGCTGGGACAGGTATGATTTACAGACCCCCAGACTGCTCTCCGTTTGTCTGGGGTTATTGAGAAAAAATGCCACGCACAGGGCTCCTTTGCGCACTCCACTGGAGTTTGCACCCGCCTCCGAGGCTTCTTTGTGGAAAATACGGTTACACCTTATTATTTTACCGTTGCTAACAGCAATTATCCAGAAATTATCCAGAAATTATTTATAGAACGTGAATGACCATGAATGCCCGTGAATTATCGTAAATGTCAAATAAATTTGACTAATTACTTAATAAAAAAAACGATGGAAAATTACCAGATATGCAGAGCCACGATGGGCGATATAGAGCAGATAATGAGCATGATAGAGTATTCACGCAGTCTTATGCGCAAACGCGGCAACCTCAGTCAATGGACAGGAGGATACCCCTCGCGCCAAGACATAGAAGCTGATATTCGTGCCGGCAACAGCCACCTGTTGAGATGTGGCGATGCCGTGGCCGGCACTTTTGCCCTGGTGGAGGGGTTGGAACCCACATACCAGATAATAGAGGGCGGCTGGAAAGACGCCCCACGCCCCTACGGCACCATCCACCGGACGGCATGCGCCCCGGGATTTCACGGCATCTTCGCCGCCGCCTTAGAGTGGAGCCGCCGACAGGTAGCCTCGCTGCGCATCGACACACACGCCGACAACCGCGTCATGCTTCACCTAATCCAAAAACTGGGCTTTGAGCGTTGCGGGATAGTCTACATGGACGACGGCTCGCCCCGCGAAGCCTACCAGATGCTCGACACGGGATGCCTCTGCCAGCCGCTACAGCAGCACATAGAGAGCAACATCATCCCCCTTTACGACCAATTCGATGCCGCCCACCGACGCGACCACGCCGAGAGCGTGATTGCCGAGAGCCTACGGTTAGCGAAATACTATACCGTGGAAGTCAACATGGTATATACCATTGCTGCCTATCACGACGTGGGGTTATGCCAAGGACGGGAGCAGCATCACATCGTCTCGGCCCAGGCGCTGCAAGCCGACGAGGTGCTGCGCCGGTGGTTCAGTCCGGCGCAGCTTGCCGTCATGGCCCAGGCCATAGAAGACCACCGCGCATCGTCGGGCCAAGAGCCTCGGAGCATCTACGGAAAGATCGTTGCCGAGGCCGACCGCGACATACGGCCTGAGAAAATCGTCCGCCGTACCATACAATACGGGCTATCGCACTACCCTACCCTATCGCCGGAGCAGCACTATCAGCGCGCCATGCAGCACCTGGAAGAGAAATATGGATCCTTCGGCTACCTGAGGCTTTTCCTGCCCGAGTCGGACAATTCCACCCACCTGGCACGGCTGCGCGAAATGATAGCCGACCCCAGAGAGCTTCGCACGCTTTTAGAACAGATTTATCAGGAGGAGACAACGATGCAAAATTCCAATATTTCCTGACTTTTTCTATAAAAAAAAGACGTCAGACATCCATGACAGACGCAAAAAACAAGCAGCTAAAATAATCGATATCACAACATTAAACAAACACAAAATATTTTTTCTCATTTTTTTGCTTCGGAACAAAAAAATATTAGTACTTTTGCACCCGATTTGACAGAACAAAATGGTCTGTTAGCTCAGTTGGTTTAGAGCGCTTCCTTCACACGGAAGAGGTCGAGAGTTCGAATCTCCCACAGACCACCGAAGCAAAAAGCCCCGAAAAATTTCGGGGCTTTTTTTTGTTTTTTTGTAAGAAAAAACCGTCTGGAGCGTCAATACAGTAAAAAAGACACGAAACAGAGCCATGAATAAAGAAATCTTCAAGCGCGACCTCATACCCTTGCAGCCTGTCATGCAACGACTTGGCGAGCGGATTCTTGGCGATGCCGAGGATGCCGAGGACGTGGTGCAAGAGACATTTCTAAATCTTTGGCAGCGCCGCGACGACCTGGAGGGCGTAGACAACCTACAGGGTTACGCCATGCGCATAGTCCGCTCGCGATGCATAGACCTCATCCGGCGGCGCAACCGACAAGCAGACCACGCTCCTACCCTATCGATAATCAGCGACGAAGCCATCACCATAGAGATAAGCGAGCAAGAGGAGCAGAGCCAATTGCTACACAACCTATTGCATCAGTTGCCTGAGCGACAGCGCAGCGTCGTGGAGCTGCGCTACCTGCAACAGCAGGATATCGAGACCATCCAGGCCACCACAGGCATGAGTCAGGCCAATATCTACACCACCCTTTCGCGCGCCATCAGCACGATGCGCGACAGACTAAAATCCATAAGACAATGAAAAAGAACACATCAATAGAAGACCTCTTTGAAGCGGCACGGCAAGCAGAGGCCAACCGTCAGCGGCAGCAGACGCTCTCTACGCTCATCGACCAATGGGAGGAGGAAGAGAAGGCATTAACGCTCGGAGGCGTTAGCCACCACAGAGAAGGCAAGGAGGAGAGGAAGCGCAGACCCATCTGGGCATGGATAAGCATAGCCGCAAGCCTTTTACTGTTGGCAAGCACAGCGCAAATCATCCTACGTCAAGCCAGCGGCGCAAGCACACCCAGCATCATCGCCAGCCTGCCAGACAGCCCTACCGAGCCTGTGGCATGCGACACGGCAAGGCAGAAGAACAGCTCGGAGGAGGGCATTCCACGACAGAAAAGGGAGAGGAAAGCACGAGTAATCAACAGCCAAGAGCAGGTGGCAGAGGCCGTGGCGCCTGATGTTGCGGTGCAGGCTGCCGAGAGGAGTTCAGCCGACAGCGTAGTCAAGAGCACGACGGCAGAGGAGGCCACGCAGCAATGGGCAGAACCGCAGCTGGCCATGGAGGCCGAGCCGAAGGTCTACGAGCGGCAGTCGACCCGGATGGTGCAGAGCGGGAAGCGTAAGGCCACGGCCACTACGCCGGCGACGCCGGGCAACTTCCTTGCACTGACGGGGGGCACCAGCCACATAGAGCCCATAGAAATACATTTTTAATGAGCGGAGAATCGCAAGGGGGCGATAGCAGGCAGAATACGATCAAAAATGTTTACATATTAGTGATGACGATTAAATGTGTTTTCATAATATGTCGCCCCTACGGGGCTCAATGTAAATGACTGCTTTACTCCGTGGGCTCACGCCCACGGCTATTATATGCCGCCCCTATGGGGCTCAAAATGAATGTTAATTATGAACAGTTACTTATAATATATATAGCACAATGAAACGAATAATTCTTATGACGATGGCCATTGCGATGCTTGGCGACATCATGGCCCAGAACCAGTTCCGCATCACTCAAACGCTACCCGACACCATCAACCACATCGTTGTCAGCCCGGGATGGAATGTTGTCATCAAACCTGGGGCAGCCACATCCATAAGTATCCTGACTCCCTGCGAGGCATTCTACGACCAGGACAACGAGCCTGAGGTGTGCCGCATAGAGGGGCGAGAGCTCACGTTGCTTCCCAACCGCGACATGCCGCGCAGCACCACCCTTGAAATCAACCTCAGCCGACCGCTGCGCCAGCTCGACGTAGAAGAGGGTGCCAGCGTGGAGACGGGATGCCTCCAATTCGGCTACCGCAAAGCATACATCTATATAGACAGCAACGCCACTGTGCAAGGCACCAGTTGGCACGCCAGCGGCGACCTTGACGTGGACGTTCGCGGAACGTTGACGCTCGACACCATCCATTCCGATGCCCTGCTGAAGCTTCGCCGCGACATAGGTTCAACGGTGGTATGCCCCGTACTACAGAGCCAGGGCACCAGAGTACGCAGCGACGTGCGCAGCTTCGGCACGAGCTACACATCCGACAGCACCCGTAACCTCAGCGTGAAGCAAACCAACAGAGTATGGACACGCTACATAAATGGCCTCAGCCTATCCTTCGGCCTCTCAGCGCCCGTACCGCTTTATATGAACAACAAATACGAATCGCCCTACAACCGAGCCGAGAACTACCGCCTCACGATGTACCTCGACATCCTCAATCCGCAACGCATAGCGCGCAATCTCACCTTCCGTCCTGGCGCAATCTTTGAGGTGGATTGGAGCCGGCTTCTCAACAGCGTAGCCTACGACGGTAACGGACTGGCACTGAGCACGCCGGCAACAGGCAGCCTGCCCCACCAGATGCTCTTGGCCAACAGCATCGGATTGCGTCTACAGCTCACCTACAGCTTTGGCAAAGGCAATGACAGAGGCTTCAAGCCCTACCGCATCAACTTTGGCATGAACGCCCTGCGCAACCTCAGCAGCAGCCTCATAACGCGCACTATGGGCAGCGACAACCGCTGGCATCGCGACAAAGAGCGCGTAGATGTGTACAATCCATGGCAGCTCCGGGCCTTCCTAAATCTTAGTGGTGGCCCCCTGACGGGATGCATCCTCGGTTTCACCTACGACCTCCTGCCCACCTTTCGCAGCGGCATCGGGGCCAACAACATCCACACCTTCGGCATCTCGATAGGTTTCTGAGGCCTGAATTTCTCGGATTTTCCACATAAAAACAGCCAAAATCATAAATTGTTTTCTGATTTCAAGTTGCAAAAAAGCAAATATTATTCAAGCTATATACGAAACATTATCAGAATAATAAGTCGCACTACGTTACCTTTTTCTAAAAAAATCAAAAAAAAATTTTGTCATATCACCAAATCTTACTACTTTTGCAACCGATTTCAAAAGACATGATCTGCTAGCTCAGTTGGTTTAGAGCGCTTGCTTGACAGGCAAGAGGTCACAAGTTCAAATCTTGTGCAGATCACGTGAAGCCGCCTCGAAGAGGGCGGCTTTTTTTTGCATCGTAGGGCATGGAGCGATTTCGGCTCGATGATGCACCTAACAATAATTAAAAAATAAGTTGATACAATCAGACATTCAAAATAAAATAAGCTTGCTAAGTGGCTGACCTAACTTAACTTTCATTTTCTTTGAACAGCAATTGTCATAAATGACCAGCAATTACCATAAATAATATTTATAGAACGTGAATGCCGGTAAATGCCCGTGAATTATCATAAATGTCAATTAAATTTGACCGCTTACTTATTTTTTTACTGAATGGGGCGAAGGAACCTTCACCACTCTTCCGCACCCCTGTCTGTCGCCCGAGGCGCCTACGGTGAGCGACGTCACCTACGATGAGGCTACGGTGGACTGGCAGCCTGGCAATGCACAGTCTACCTGGCATCTGCGCCTCACCACGGTGGACCTCGACACCGTGATTTCCGCCCACCAGCGCCCATACCACCTCAGCGGCTTGGTGCATGGCTACACCTACAGTGTGAGCATAGCCGACAGCTGCACCAACAACGGCCTCATCTCATCCTATAGTCCCGTGACCACATTCACCACCACCGAGTGCGAAAGGCCCACCAACGTGGTGGCGAGCGACATCACCCACAACACTGCCGTCGTTGAATGGGAAGGCACTGCGGGGCTCTACACGGTAGAGTATGGCATCGGTGCTTTCAGCCAAGGCAACGGTATCACCCTCAGCGGCATCACCAGCAACAGGGTGACGCTCGACAACCTCGAGCCCAACATCAGCTATAGCGTCTTCGTGCGACAGCACTGCACGGCGGTCTCCACCAGCGTATGGAGTCAGCGCAGCGTGTTCCGCACCGCCGAGGCCCAGGGCATAGAGGAAAAGGATGGCAGCGAAGGCATAGCCATCTATCCCAACCCGGCGCAAGGAAGCGCCCTGCTGACCATCAGCGGTATGGAGGGTACCATAGATGTGAGCGTCGTCGACCTTCAAGGGCGCACGGTGCGCGCCATGCGTCTTGACAGCTGTGAGGCCACATGCACCCATCGCATCGAGCTGAGCGGCATACCTGCCGGAGCCTACATCGTGCTTGTGGACAATGCCGACAAACGCCAAATCCGCAGGTTGATAGTCAAATAACAGGCCATCACCAGTTACGGCTTGTGCAAGCCCAATGGGTTTTGCCCGCCTTACGGCTGGCCGAAAAAAAAAAACGCCCGCAGTGGATACTGCGGACGTTTTTTTTTGAAAGCGTGTCAGAGGGTCAGTCCCCCTTGACCCGCTTTTCAGTCAGAACTTGCGCCAGACCATTTCTGAAGACTGTTAGTGTTTTATTTTGAATAATATACCTTATACCATTGGGCAAACTTCCGCAGACCTTCGCGGAGTGTGATGCGAGGAGTGAAGCCGAAGTCGCGTTCCAGGGCCGAAGCATCGGCGTATGTAGTTGGCACATCGCCAGGCTGCATAGGGACGAGTTCCTTGTGAGCTTCGAAGTCGTAGTCCTGCGGGAGGACGCCGGCTGCCACGAGTTCCTCCTGGAGGGTCTGGACAAAATCCAGCAGGTTCTCAGGCTGTCCGCCACCGATATTATAAATCTTGTATGGGGGGATAGGCAGGCCATCGTCGCCTTTGCGGCGTTCTGGTGCGCCGGCCATCACGCGGACTATACCCTCCACGATGTCGTCGACATAGGTGAAGTCGCGACGGCAGTTGCCGTAGTTGTAGATCTGTATGGTCTTCCCGGCCATCAGCTTGTTGGTGAAGCCGAAATAGGCCATATCCGGGCGACCGGCAGGGCCATACACCGTAAAGAAGCGAAGTCCTGTGGTGGGGATGTCGTAGAGTTTGCTATAGCAGTGGGCGAAGAGCTCGTTGCTCTTCTTGGTGGCAGCATAAAGGCTGACGGGGTTGTCGACGCGATCCTCAACAGCGAAAGGCACTTTTTTGTTGCCGCCATACACGGAGCTGCTGCTGGCATACACCAGATGCTCCACGGGGTTGTGTCGGCAAGCCTCCAAAATATTGTAGAAACCGATGACATTGCTCTGGATATAGGCATCGGGATTCTCGATGCTGTACCGCACGCCGGCTTGGGCTGCGAGGTTTACAACAATGTCGAAGTGGTGTGCGGCGAAAAGGCTGTCGATAAGCGTTTTGTCGGCAAGGTCGCCTCGAACAAAGCTGAACGTCGAAGGTTTTGCTTTTAAAGCCAGCTCTTCTATCTCTTTCAGGCGGTATTCCTTCAGGCTCACGTCGTAATAGGCGTTCATATTGTCGAGCCCCACAATGCTGCACGGCCGATGCTGGAAGCCGTCGTTCAAAAGACGCATCACCAGGTTGGCACCGATAAATCCGGCTGCGCCGGTAACGAGGATATTCATATCAGTCGCGTTTGAAGATGTCGCGTGTGTATACTTTCGACTGGACGTCGTCGAGGCAGCTGTCGTAGCGGTTGGCTATGATGGCGTGGCTCTGGGACTTGAATTTCTGCAGGTCGTTGACCACCAAGCTGCCGAAGAACGTCGTGCCGTCCTCCAGGGTGGGCTCGTAGATGATCACCTCGGCGCCCTTTGCCTTGATGCGTTTCATCACGCCCTGTATGGCGCTCTGGCGGAAGTTGTCGCTGTTGCTCTTCATGGTCAGGCGGTAGACGCCTATCACGCAGTGATGTTCACGAGTGGCGTCGTAGCTGCCGCTGGCCTCGTAGTAGCCAGCCTTGCGAAGTACGGCGTCGGCGATGTAGTCCTTACGAGTGCGGTTGCTCTCCACGATTGCCGTCATCATCTGCTGCGGCACGTCCTCATAGTTGGCCAGCAACTGCTTGGTGTCCTTCGGAAGGCAGTAGCCGCCGTAGCCGAACGAGGGGTTGTTGTAGTGCATGCCGATGCGAGGGTCGAGGCCGATGCCGTTGATGATGGCCTGAGTGTCGAGGCCTTTCATCTCGGCATAAGTGTCGAGCTCGTTGAAGTAGCTCACGCGGAGTGCGAGGTAGGTGTTGGCGAAAAGTTTCACGGCCTCAGCCTCCTTCATACCTATGAACAGTGTGGGCACATCCTCCTTGATGGCGGCCTCCTGAAGCATAGTGGCGAAAACATGAGCACGCTCCGTCAGCCAGTCGATATCCGTGAGAGCCTTGATGGCCTCGTTCTCGGCCTCGTACTCGCTGCCGGGCATCATCTTAGGCACGCCGACGATGATGCGCGACGGGTAGAGGTTGTCGTAGAGAGCTTTGCTTTCGCGGAGGAACTCGGGAGAGAAGAGCAGATTGAACCTCTTAATGCCCTTGGCAGCATATTTCACATACAGGCTGCGAGTATAGCCCACAGGGATAGTGCTTTTTATCACCATCACCGCCTCGGGATTCACCTTCAGGACGGCATCAATCACAGCCTCGACAGCCGACGTGTCGAAGAAATTCTTCTGGCTGTCGTAGTTGGTAGGGGCGGCGATGACCACAAACTCAGCGTCGCGGTAGCCAGCTTCCTGGTCCAGCGTAGCCTTCAGGTTCAACGGCTTGTTCGCCAGATAGTCCTCGATATAGTCGTCCTGGATAGGCGACTTTTTGTTGTTGACCAAATCGACGCGTTGTGGGACGACATCGACAGCCGTGACATCGTTATGTTGTGCCAACAGAGTGGCAATAGAAAGGCCTACATAGCCAGTACCGGCAACAGAAATCTTCATTTTTCAATATATATTTTATAGTTTATTTTCTCAGGTTCAGCATAAAACAAAGATATGAAAAGAGGTGGAAAAAAATCATACATGACTGAATAACAGCATCTATACGGGCGAATTTCGCCAATTCTTTTCACATCATGCCGAACGCAAAAGTACGAAAAAAAACTAAAACTGCAATTTTATTTTTAAACAATGCGGCAGCCCCCTCAGTCACAACGCACAGAACACAAAAAAGAAAGCGACGCAGATGTCAGGGGGCAACGGAGAGAGCGAGGCGGAGGCCCATGTCGGGTTCTGATTCGGAAGGGAGGAGGAAATAGCGGGCTGTATTGCGCATATAGCGCGGGGCTTTAAGGAACGAGCCGCCGCGGATGGCATGACGCTGCAAGTTGGGATATTCGGGTTTCGAGGCACCTTGAGGGTTGAGCTGAGGGTCGGCACTGTATTCGCCATACCAGTCGCTGCACCATTCCATGACGTTGCCCGACATATCGTAAAGGCCAAGTGCATTGGGTTGGAGTTGAGCTACGCGTTGCAGCGTGGCGTTGCTGTTCGTTTCGTACCAGCCGACAGCAGAGGGGTCGTCGCTGCCGGCATAGCGAGAGGGAGGTGACTGCCATGCGGCGCCCTTGGCGGCATATTCCCACTCCGCCTCGGTGGGCATACGGAAGCGGAAGCCGGTGAGACGGCTGAGGGAATCGATAAACGTCTGTGCCTTATTGAAATCAAGTTTATTTACAGGCTTTTCCAGGTCTTTAGGGTCGGAGGGGTTGGAGCCCATGACGGCATAGTAGAGGAATTGCATCACCTCGTGCTCGCAGATAAGGAAAGGGTCGAGAGTTACCTGATGCACGGGTTGTTCCATAGGGTCAGCCTCGGGGTCGAAGGCCTGGCCGTCGGGCAGAGGCGAAGCCCCCATGGAGAAAGTGCCGCCGGGGACGAACACCATACGGAACCCGACGCCGGCAGCCTCGATGATTGTGTCGTGTGCCGGTCCGAGGCGCAGCACTTGCGGCTCAGTGCCGGGCTCGGAGGCCTCGGGAGCATCTGGGTCTGCCTCGCTACACCCGAAAGAGACAAGAGCGGAAAAAACAGTAAGGACAACGAAAAGTTTGCTTTTCATGGGTTTATTTATTTCAATTGATGAATGGCAAAGCTGGGAAGCTTTGCCTCCTATTGTGGTGCGCCAAGAGGGTTATGACGGCGAGACGGGGTTAACCGATGAGGGAGTCGATGTCGGCGATTATTTTTTTTGCGAGGGCGTCGGCCTGGTCGGCGGTGTGGGCTTCGCAATAGATGCGGATGATGGGTTCGGTGTTCGACTTGCGGAGGTGTGCCCAGCAGTCGGCGAAGTCGATCTTGACGCCGTCGATGGTGCTTATGCGCTCGCCGCTGTACTTCTCGGCCATGCGGCGGAGGATCATGTCGACATCCATGTCGGGAGTGAGGTCCTTACGGTTTTTGGAGATCACATAATTGGGATAAGAAGCACGGAGCTGAGAAGCCTTCTTGCCCTGTTTGGCCATATTGGTGAGGAAGAGAGCCACGCCGACAAGAGCGTCGCGGCCGTAGTGGAGTGCGGGGTAGATAACGCCGCCGTTGCCCTCGCCCCCGATGACGGCATTGGTTTCTTTCATCAGAGTGGTGACATTGACCTCGCCCACGGCGGAGGCGGCATAGGAGTAGCCGAGTTTTTCGGTGACGTCGCGCAGGGCACGTGTAGACGACATATTGCTGACGGTGTTGCCCGGGGTGTGTTGCAACACGTATTCGGCCACGGACACCAGGGTGTATTCCTCGCCGAACATCTCGCCAGTTTCGCAAACCAGAGCGAGGCGGTCGACATCGGGGTCGACGACGATGCCGAGGTCGCACCCCTGCTGCGGCACGGCGGCGGCTATTTCGGTGAGGTTCTGCGGCAGCGGCTCGGGGTTGTGGGCGAAGCGTCCGGTGGGTTCGCAGTTGAGTTCGACGACCTCGTTGACGCCGAGGGCGCGCAGGAGGCGCGGAATGGCGATGCCGCCGGTGGAGTTGACGGCGTCCACAGCCACCTTAAAGCCGGCCTTAGCGATGGCATCCTTATCGACGAGTGGGAGAGCGAGGACGCGCTGGATATGAGCGTCGATAGTGTTGAGATCCTCGGTGACAGTGCCGAGATGGTCCACCACGGCGAAAGAGACCTCGTCGCTGTCGGCCAGGCGCAGCACCTCGTTGCCCTCGGCAGCGTCGATGAACTCGCCTTTGGCGTTGAGGAGCTTCAGGGCGTTCCAGTGCTTGGGGTTGTGCGAGGCGGTGATGATGATGCCGCCGTCGGCGTGCTTGTCGATCACGGTCATTTCTGTGGTTGGGGTTGTGGAGAGGCCGGTTTCAATCACGTCGATGCCCATACCCATAAGGGTGCCGACCACGAGGCGGTCGACCATGGCCCCGGAGAGGCGTGCGTCGCGACCGACGACCATAGTGAGGCGTTTCTGAGGTTGCTGACGCTGGAGGAAAGTAGCGAAAGCGGAGGTGAACTTAACGACATCGATAGGGCTGAGACCATCGCCCGGCTGGCCACCAATAGTGCCACGAATACCGGAAATAGATTTTATAAGAGACATTTTAATCAGTTTTTAAAGGTTGAAAAAAAAACAAATATTTAATGCATAGCAAATTATTGCGACACATCAATATACTTTACGGATTGCAAAAGTATAAAAAAAAATGATAATACAATAAATAAAATAAGTTGAAACAAACGGGCAGGCGGAAAGGATTAATGGGGTTAATGGGGTTAATGGGGTTAATGGGGTTGATTGGGAATATTGAACGGGATACGCTATGGAGATTATGGAATGAGGCAAAAGAATACGGAAAGAAAACGATTTAGGGCAAAGGAAAAACAATTTTTTGTGCAATAATGTGTCATTATTGTTTTTTTTTGTAAATTTGCTTTTTAAAACGAAACCGTCATACTTACGCTATCCATTTATTTGTCAGGAGATAATTGCATTTTTGACTCTTATTTGGGTGGTGACAATATATGTAAATACCAAAATATGCACATCGCAATAGCAGGCAACATAGGCTCCGGGAAAACGACCTTGACCGACAAACTGGCCAAGCACTACGGTTATGAGGTTCTCATGGAGAAGATGGACGGCAATCCCTACATCAACAGTTTCTATGAGGACATGCGACGCTGGAGTTTCAACCTGCAGATTTACTATCTCCACACACGCTACCGCCAGCTTTTGGACATGAAAGCCACGGGCAGCGACTTTGTGCAGGACCGTACCCTCTATGAGGATGCCTACATCTTTGCGCCGAATCTGCAGGCCATGGGGCTAATGAACACACGCGACTATGAGAACTACATTGCCGTTTTCGAGCTTCTGGAGCAGTTCATCCAGCCGCCCGACCTGCTCATCTACCTGCATGGCGAAGTGCCGTCGCTCATCAAACAGATCCAGAAGCGCGGACGTAGTTACGAGACCTCCATACGTCTGGACTACCTGTCGAACCTCAACGACCGCTACGACCGGTGGTTTGACAGCTACGACAAAGGGAAATCGATGATAATAAACATAGAAGAGCTGAATTTTGCCGACAGCCGAGAAGACCTTGGGGCGGTGTTCAACATGATTGACGCCGAGTTCAACGGGCTGTTTTAACAAAAGGATGGGCGGTCATGATGGCAGAAGAGAGAGCTTCGACGAGTGCCCACCGGACAAAAAAGAAAAGAACGAAGAAAAACTGATAATCCAAACCTTAAACCTTATAAATCATGAAAATAATAGGCATTATTCCCGCGCGTTACAATTCAACCCGCTTTCCTGGCAAGCCCTTGGTGAAAATCAACGACAAGCCAATGATAGAACATGTATGGAACGGAGTGTCGAACACGGGGTTACTGGACCGAGTGTTGGTGGCCACCGAGGACACCCGCATAGTAGAGGCCGTAGAATCCTTTGGAGGACAAGCCGTCATGACCGGCAAGCACCATAAAAGCGGCACCGACCGATGTGGCGAAGCCATGCAGATACTTGGTGACGAGATCAACGACTACGATGTGGTTATCAACATCCAGGGCGACGAGCCGCGCGTTGCCGCCGAGCACTTGAAGATAGTGGTTGACGCCTTCAACGACCCCACGAAACAGATCGTCACGCTGAAGAAGCGAATAACCTCGCTTGCCGAGCTCAATTCGAGCAACACCGTCAAGGTGGTCTGTGCGCTCAATGGCGACGCCCTCTATTTCAGTCGTCAGCCCCTCCCCTACCTGCGAGGCATAGCCAAGGAGATGTGGATACGTCGGCAGAGCTACTACAAACATATAGGCATCTATGCGTTCCGGCGCGAGATACTGCAGAAAGTGGTGCAGTTGCCGCAGACCTTTCTGGAGAAGAGCGAATCGCTTGAGCAGCTGCGCTGGATGGAGAACGGCTACCGCATCAGTGTTTTCGAGACCACGAAAGAGAGCGTAGCCATCGACATACCCGAGGACCTGCAGAAGCTGAAGTGATAGGGAGGTGGCGTAGGAGGCTGACGCTATAGAACATCAGAGTGAATAAACATCAGAGCATACGAAAAACTGAACATCTGAACATTTTTCATCACAATGAACATAACTGATTATCTGGTAGAATATCTGAAACAAGGCCGGCCCGTGGAGCTCCCGGGCGTGGGAGCGCTGGTGGCCAAGAGAGTAGAAGCATTCTACGATGCCCCCACCTCCACATTCTACCCCACACGAACCGACATAGAGATAGAGGCTACAGTACACAACGACAGCGAGTTCGTGCAATATATAGCCGACAAAGAATGTGTTGGTCATGCCACAGCCCGGCAAATATGGAAGAACTATTGTGATGCCATCAACGACAAGCTTAGCGCCGAAGGGCGTTGTGCCTTTGCCGGGCTGGGCACGTTAGTACATGAGAACGGCATATCGCGTTTCGAGATGGCTCCCG
The DNA here is from genome assembly GCA_017446745.1 of Bacteroidales bacterium. GTDB lineage: Bacteria > Bacteroidota > Bacteroidia > Bacteroidales > P3 > Colimorpha. The sequence continues at coordinate 19,563 of JAFSQF010000004.1, read as the reverse complement.
GGGTTAGCATGGTGGCCGGGCAGCTACCGCCGCAGCCCATAGGAGGGATAAACAGTTATGATAGCGGTGACGACGAAGACCCGTTCCTACTCTTCGAGCAGCCGCTGCGCGATGCCGAGGTCAGTTCCATTCCCATGCCCGACAGCAAGCGTTCTCACGTGCAACCCGACCTCCCCGAGCCGGAGCCTGAACCGGAGCCTGAGCCGGAACCTGAGCCACTACCTGAGCCACTACCTGAGCCGAAACCCGAGCCGGAACCCGAGCCGGAACCCGAGCCACATCCAGAGAATGAGCCGGAGAAAGAGAAAGAAAGCACCACGCAAGTGTTCGACGACACCGACACCCTCAAGCAACTTGATGCCATCGAGCATTCCGACGGTTCGGAGGAGGCATTCATCAGCCAAGCCAAAAAGCCCAAAAAGAAAAGAGGCGGATTTTGGAAAGGGTTACTCTGGGTTGTAGCCATACTCATCGTCCTGATGGCATGCGCCCTCGTCATCGATGCATACATCTTCAACAGCAAAGGCCGCGACTGGGTTGTGAAGCAATGCAGTGCCATCACATCAGGCAAGACTGCCGACGAAGAGATTCCCGACACGTTCCCGACGGTGCCCGCCGAATACGACCGCGACGCAGCACGCGACAACATCACCGAGGCGACCCTCTCGCTCTACGGCCTTACATTCAACGATGCCGACATAGCCACACACAGCGAGGCCATCGTGGACAACATGGCCCCCTATTTCAACAGGCAGCTGAAAAACATGGGTCTTGCCAACTATACGGAGCAATTCATAGCCAAAGCGCGCGAGTATGCCACCAACAGGCTTGCCGAGCTGCTTACCGACAACGACTTCCATGCCGAGGAGTTGCTGACCTACGACGACTATGTGCGTCAGGACATGATGCCCTACCTTCACGACGTCAAGATGCGTCGCCGGAGCAGTGTAGTGCAAACCGAGTTGATGCGACGTTCCACCATAGAGCAGATTCTCAGTGAAGTGATGCCATCCGACGAGTTTGCCGAAGTGCCCGAGGTGGAGGATGATGCCGAGGCTGCCACCGGCACGAAGCCAGTGGCCGGAAACGCCACCGGGCGAACCGTGAAGGCCAAGCCCGCCCCTGCCAAGTCGGAAGTTCTCGACAAGTCGAAGCAGGGCTTCGACATTATAGCCGGATACACCACCAACAAGGAGCATGCCGACGCCCTCTGCCGCACGCTGAAGAGCAAAGGAAGCGGGGCATACATCATCGAGAAGAACGGAGGATACTACATAAGCATGGGCAGTGCCCCAAGCCAGACCTCCATCGAGGCCACCTTCCGCCACATCAAAGAATGGTACCAGGGCGATATATATATAAAGAAGTGGTGATTGGTGATAACGAGACAACGAAACAACGAGACAACGAAACAACGAGACAACAAAACAACGAGACAACGAAACAACGAGACAACAAAACAACGAGACAACGAGACAACAAAACAACGAGACAACGAGACAACGAAAACAACGATAAATAATTAAATTCAAAATTCTAAATTCTACATTCCACATTCTACATTCCACATGGCCAAACACAAGTTAGAGCGATTTGCCGAAAACCTGACCTTTACGAACCTCTTCCAAGTCTCGTTCGAGCAGTTGGAGAAGCAGGGTTTTGAGCTGAAAGGGCGTTGGCGCACATTCTTTGGCAACGACAACCCCATAGTGCTGGAGTTGGGATGCGGCAAAGGAGAATACACCATTGCTCTGGCACGGCAGAATGCCGACCGCAACCATATAGGCGTCGACATCAAGGGAGCCCGTATGTGGCGAGGGGCCAAGACGAGCAACGAAGAGCGGATGCCAAACGTGGCATTCCTGCGCACGCGTATAGAGATGATAGGCAGCTTTTTCGGGCCGGGAGAGGTCAGCGAGATATGGATAACCTTCCCCGACCCTCAGCCCAAGAAGCCCAACAAGCGTCTTACGAGTCCGCGATTCCTCGACCTCTACCGGCCGATACTGAAAGCCGGGAGTCCCATAAACCTCAAGACCGATTCGCGCGAGTTGTACGACTACACCCTCGACGAGGTGGTAACCCCCGCGGGCTATGCCGTGGAGTACGCCACCGCCGACCTCTACGCCTCCGGTTATGGCGGGATGGCCACAGCGGTGCAGACATTCTATGAGAGCATGTTCCTAAAGGAAGGCAAAGCAATAACGTATATTCGATTTAGAATGAACGATTAGATAGGCCAGAAAGGATAGCGGACTAACAGATAATAATCAAAAAAAACGATATAAACATTAAATAATTTTTATCATGTCAGGACACAATAAATGGTCAAAGATCAAGAGAGCCAAAGGCGCTGCTGATGCCAAACGCTCCAAACAGTATTCCAACATTTTGAAACAAGTAGCTATCGCCGTAAGAGAAGGAGGTCCCGACCCAGACAGCAACCCGCGCCTGCGCCTGCTGGTGCAGAACGCCCGAGGATGCAATATGCCAAAGGACACCCTACAGCGAGCCATCAACAAGGCCAACGACAAGGATGCCGCGGCCATGCAGGAGCTCACTTTCGAGTGCCACGTGAATCACGGCGTAGCCCTCTTCATCGAGGCCTTATCGGACAACAACAACCGCACCGTGGCCAACGTCAAGTCGATCATGAACAAATTCGGCGGCACCTTAGAGACCAACGGCAGCCTCAGCTTCCTGTTCGACCGCAAGGGAGTGTTCGTAATACCGCGCAAGCCCGACATGAACATCGAAGAGCTTGAGATGGAGCTCATTGACGGAGGTTTGGAAGAGATGGAGGTGGACGATGACTACCTGACGCTGTACACAGCCTTCGAGGACTTCGGCAACATGGTCAAGCAGTTAGAGACTATGGGTATAGAGTGCGAGAGTGCCGAGCTACAGCGCATACCCAACAGCACGCGTTCCATTGACGAAGAGAGCATTCGCAAGGTCATGAAAGTTATCAACATCCTTGAAGAGGACGATGACATCACCAATGTCTACCACGACATGGAGATACCGGACGACTTCGAAGAAGAATAAACATGAAATTATACCTGGTACCGACCCCGGTAGGGAACCTCGGCGACATGACTTATCGTGCCGTCGAGGTTTTAAAGTCTGTCGACCTAATCTTGGCTGAGGACACCCGCACGAGCCGCGTGCTGCTGCAACACTATGGGATAGCGACGCCATTGCAGAGCCACCACATCTTCAACGAGCACCAGGTGGTGGACCGCATGGTGGAGCGTCTTGAGGGAGGGCAGAGCATTGCCGTGGTTACCGATGCCGGGACGCCCGGCATCAGCGACCCCGGTTTTTTGCTGGTGCGTCAGGCAGTGCGTGCCGGCGTGGAGGTGGAGTGCCTGCCCGGGGCCACAGCATTCGTGCCGGCGCTGATTGACAGCGGGTTGCCGTGCGACCGGTTTGTCTTCGAGGGATTCTTGCCGCACAAGAAAGGGCGCCAGACAGCCATCAGCCGCTTGGCCGAAGAGAGCCGCACGATGATAATCTACGAGAGCCCCTACCGGCTGGTGAAGCTTTTAGAGCAGCTTATGGAGGTGCTTGGCGAAGAGCGTCAGGTGAGCGTCAGCCGCGAGATCAGCAAGCTTCATGCCGAGACGGTGCGCGGCAGTCTTCGCGAGGTCCACGCCCACTACGAGGCGACAGAAGTCAAGGGCGAGATCGTTGTGGTGCTTGCCGGCAAGGGATAGTTGAATGGGGTTGATGGGGTGAATGGGGTGAATGGGGTGAATGGGGTGAATGAACATAGAAGGCTGAGACAGCACCGTGGGCATGGAACTTAACGTCCTGGCCCCCTATCTGGTGCGGATAGACCACAGCGAATACGACTGCGACGCCGGCACCTACACGCTACAGGCCATAACCGACCCTCCTACAAGTGCACCACGGTGACGCCTTCGCCGCCCGTTTCGAGCGAGGCGGAGTGGAATGATACGACATCGTGGTTCGATTGCAACTGCTGCCGTATGAGGGTTTTCAGTATGCCGTAGCCCTTGCCGTGGAGGATGCGCAGTTCCCTTTCGCCCAGGAGCTGAGCCTCGTCGAGGAAATGCTGAAGTTCGGCCAGGGCCTCCTCGGCGCGGTGCCCGCGGAGGTCGAGGGTAGGGTTGAAATGCGAGCGTTTCTCGTTGATTTCGTCGTAAATAGACTGGAAGCGGCCTGTACGGTGCTGTGACTTGTCGGATGGGATGCGTTTCTTGGCCGTCTTGGCGAGGCGGTCGAGGGGGATGGTCATCCTCAAGCTATTGCTTTCCACCACAGCCTTTTTGCCTTTCAGTTCCATCAGCTGACCGAAGGTGTCGCCGCCGTCGATACGCACAATGTCGCCCACCTGCAGGGGGCCAGAAGCCACCTCCTCCTCGGTGTCCTCGTCGGGCTGTGCCGCCACAGGTTTTTCCTGAGCTGCGGCCTTGTTGCGGCGGCGTTCCTCGTCGCGCTTGCGGTCATATTCGGCCTGCTGTTTCTCAATCTTTTCCAAATCCCGGCGCATCTCTTCGCGGGCTTTCTGTGTACGTTCGCGTTCGGCGTTGGCCTCCTTGATGTCGGCTATGGTGCGTTCCACGGTGCGGTTGGCGTCGGCAATGATCTGGCGAGCCTGCTGGCGTGCCTCGCTGATGATGTCGTAGCGACGGCTTTCCAGTTTCTCGTTCAGCTGTTGGTACTTGGTGATGACCTCGTTGAGGAAACTGTCGGACACTTGCAGTTCGGTACGTTGTCGGGCTATTTCCTGCTTGTCAAGTTCAATTTGCTGCAGCTGGTGTTCGAAATTGAGCATCTCGCTGCCCACCTTGCTTTCGGCGGCCTCTAGGATATCGAGGGGGAAGCCTATCTTGGTGGCTATTTCGAAGGCGAAGGAGCTGCCGGGGTGGCCCACGGAGAGGCGGTAGAGAGGCATCATGCGTTCGGTGTCGAAGAGCATGGCGCCGTTCTGGATGGCCTCGTAGCGGTCGGCGAGGAGCTTGAGGTCGGCGAAATGGGTGGTCACGACGCCGAAGCTGCCGCGGCGGTAGAGTTCTTCGAGCAGGGCCTCGGCGATGGCGCAACCGGAGCGTGGCTCTGTGCCGCCACCCAGCTCGTCGAGGAGGAAGAGGGTGCGCCGGTCGGCGACGGCGAGCAGGGCTTTCATGTTCTGCAGATGCGACGAATAGGTGCTGAGGTCGTTTTCGAGCGACTGCTGGTCGCCGATGTCGATACTGACGCGGTCGAAGATGCCGAACTCTGACGTTTCGCGGCACGGTACCGGCAGACCGCATTGCAGCATATACTGAATCAGGCCCACAGCCTTGAGGCACACCGACTTGCCTCCGGCGTTGGGGCCGGAGATGATGAGGATGCGGGGCGGCACGGGGCCATCGTGTGGGGCATCAGGTGCTTGGCTGTCTAAGGCGAGGTCGAAAGGCACCACCTCCTTGCCCTGCTCGCGATGGCTGAGTACCAGGAGCGGGTGGCGAGCCTCGATCCATCCCATCATGGGGCGGTTGTGCACCTTAGGCACGATGCAGCCCACGTTGAGCGCAAAGCGGGCCTTGGCGCGGATGAAGTCGATGCGGCCCAGGAACCAGTAGGCGTTGATGAGTTGCGTCAGCTGCGGGCGGAAGAAGTCGGTGAAGGCGGCGAGGATTTTCTGTATTTCATGGCGTTCGGCGAACTCCAGCTCGCGGAGGTCGTTGTTGAGTTCCACCACTTCGGCGGGTTCGAGGAAAGCCGTCTGTCGCGTGGCCGACTCGTCGTGGATGAGGCCTTTCATCTTGCGGCGGTGGGTGTCGAGCATCGGGATGACGAGGCGGCCGTTGCGTATGGTGACCTCAGCGTTTTCCGGGGCCCACCCTTCGCGTTTGGCGCGGCTCAGCGAGCGACCTATCTGAGCATCCACCTCGCTGCGCTTGCGGAGCATAGAGCGGCGGATTTCGAGCAGCTGCGGCGAGGCGTTGTCGAAAATCTCGCCCTTGTCGTCGACTATTTTATCTATGCGTTTAAGGATATTGGGGTCCAGATCGATACGGCTTGCCAGAGCCGTCAGTTCGGGATACTTCTCGGCGGCCTCGGCGTTGAAGAAACGAAGGCAAAGCGTCAGGGTGTGCAGCGAGGCCTTGAAGTCGACCAGAGCCTCGGGGTCGATAACGGTGTTGCCCACCTTGAGGCGCGTCAGTTCCTCGCTGAGGTCGAAGAAGTCCTGCGAAGGGAAGCTATTCTCCATCAGCAGGATCTGGCGCATCTCGTCGGTCTGTTGCAGTTCGCGCACCACGCGGTCGTAGTTGGTGGAGAAAGTCATCTCTTCCACCATGCGATGAGCCAAAGCATTGGTGGTCTCGGCATCCACCAGCTCACGTATTTTATTGAAAGATAGTTTTTGTTCCATCGAATACTCTATAATTCAAACTTTAGGACAATACAAAGCGGCGATTAAATGAGGAGATCAAAATGTCACAGCAGGTAGTCCTCTGTTTTCAGCACTTGTATACCATCGTCATTCACCAAAGTGGCCATCGGGTCAGACAAAATCACGTATTTGGGATAGTTGTCCTTGATACGTTCCAGGTCACCAAACTCCCGTTCGTAGCTTTCAAGCGATGAAATCTGCATCGACACCTGTAAATAAGCAGTCTCGTCACCCCGCCGTGCCACAAATTGATTTCTATTTAGCAATAATTAAATAATAAGTTGATACAATCATGTAGGCGTAAAAATGTAAAAACGATAGTGTTTATGGGTCTACGAATTAACACAAATTATAATTATGTTTCAATATCACTATCGTTACACCTTATTTTTTACCGTTACATAGTATATTTTGTACTCTTACCAAACTGACGGATAGAGAAAGTTTTCCCCGTCTGCCTGGCACCTGTAACAAGCAAAGATTTGTTTGTAGATTTATAAAAATTATCTAAAAAGCTATCAATCTTTCGTATAAGCATATTTTAATCCATTTTTCCAACTGCAAAGATATGCAAAATTTCCATTTTTCCAACATTAATTTTTAGATTTTGTCCATTTTTCCAACATTAAATCTATATGATTATCCGCAAATGGCACTAATTTGAAATCGCGTCTCTTCGAGACGCTGAGAATGGTTTGATTTACATAACCCCAGACTGCACTCCGTTTGTCTGGGGTTATTGAGATTAAGCCTCTCCGAGGCTTCTTTGCGGAAAAGACGTCGATTCGTCGAAGTCGAGGTTGAAGGGCCAGTGGTGGCGGAAAGCGTCGAGAGACGAGGCCGAAAGAGATGCCGTGATGACGCTATCATCTGGGGTGTCGGCATTCAACGACGGCTGTATCTCGCTTATTGGCAAACCTTTGTAGTCGATGATAGCAGAGCAGCCGGCATAGTGGATACCGGTGCTGTCGGAGCCCACGCGGTTGCAGCCGGCCACATAGCAGAGGTTCTCGATGGCTCGAGCGCGCAAGAGCGTGGACCATGCCATGTGGCGCGAGCCTGGCCAATTGGCGCAGACCAGCAGCAGGTCGTAGTTGAGGTCGTTGCTGTTGCGCAGCCAGAGGGGGAAGCGGAGGTCGTAGCAGACGGCGGGTTTGATGTTCCAACCGCGCCACTGCGACACGAGGCGGCGCGTGCCGCGAGCCAGCTGCGACGCCTCGCTGCTCATGCGGAAAGTGTGGGCCTTGTCGTAGAAGTCGCAAGAGCCGTCGGGGCGGACAAGGTGCATACGGTTGTAGACCATTCCGTTCTCTTTTACAGTCCAAGAGCCAACAAAAAGGGCATCGTAGCGACGAGCAATGTCGAGAGCGAACAGGAATGTGGGGCCTTGAGGGGGCTCGGCCTGACGTGCCATGTGGTCGCCGAAGCCGGTGTTGAAGGTCTCGGGGACCATGAGGATGTCGGCATGGGAGCCGGCAAGGGCGGTGTCGAAGGCCTGCGCCACCTTGCTGAAGTTGGCCTGAGGGTTCTCCCAGGCGATATTCTGTTGGAAGAGAGCGATATTTAGTGATGGTTTGGGCGTTGGCATAGTTGGTGGGTGTGGGAGTATATATTTGGTAGTCGCATTGGTCAGGATGGAATTTTGACCTCCTATATTTGGTTGTCGCATTGGTCAGTATGGAATCCTGACCTCCTATTGGCAGTTGCAGACGTAGTCCCAACGCTTGCGGGGCGTTGGGAGAAGCTGTTCGATGGCCTGCTGGTCGTCGTAAGAGAGTGGGCAGACGCGCAGGTCGATGAGCTTTAAGGAATAGTTCAAAGCCACAAACGATGGCGGGAACGAGACAACACCGGTCATCCAAAGAATAAGCTCTTCAAGGTTTACCAGATTACTCATCTCGTCGGGAAGCTCAAGGATAGGGTTGCGGCTGAGGTTAAGTGTCTTGAGGTTCGTCAGGGAGCCCAATTCCGGCGGCACGATGCGGATGCGGTTGCGGCGCAGGTCGAGTGTCTCCAGTTGGGTCAGCACAGCAATTTCGGGAGGGATAGTGTCGATGAAATTGCGGCCGAGGTCGAGGGTGCGGAGGTTGCGCATCTCGAAAATCTTGTCGGGAAACTTTTTCAGACGTTTATAGTTGAGTTTCAAATGGTAGACAGAGTCAACATTACGGACCTCCTTTAGCGATTTATACACCCTGTCGGGCTGGGCGCAGAGCATCAGGCCCGCCACGACAAAACAAAGGAACAGAGCAGACTTTTTCATAACGTTTTGGAATAGATTAATTTTGCCTCGGCGGCATCTTTTCCGAGCTGCTCGATGAGGGCTTCGGGCGAAGGGAAGTTCACGATGTCGCGCATGCGGTGCAAGAAACAGAGCTGCATGGTGTTGCCATAGAGCTCGCCGTTGAAATCGAGAAGATGTACCTCGAAGACAATCTGGTTCTGGTGGAAAGTGGGTTGTGCGCCGAGGTTGGCCATAGCAGCATACAACTGCCCATTGCAGATGGCGCGGAGGGCGTACACCCCTTGTTTGGGGAGCAGCTTGTTGGGGTCGGCGACGTGGATATTTGCCGTCGGGAAGCCAAGCCCGGTGCCCACATGGCGTCCGTGCACAACTGGGCCCTCGATAGAGTACGGGGAGCCGAGCATCGCCGTGGCCTTTTCGATATCGCCATCCATAAGGCAGTGGCGTATCTTGGTGGAGCTCACCTCCACGCCGTCGAGGCTGACGGCTTGGACACGAACGACCTTGAATCCCAGCTCGTTGCCCAAGTCGGGCAGCTGAGCGAAATCGTTGTAAAGCCTGCTGCCGAAGACGTTGTCGTAGCCGAGCAGGAGAGCATTCATGTTCAACTTATTGCACAGCACATCGCGGGCGAAAGAGCAGGCCGACATGGAGGCCATAGCCCTATCGAATGAGGCCACCACAACATGCTGGACGCCACACTGGCTGAGCAGTTCGAGCCGTTCGTCGAAGGTGCAGAGCATACGCGGCACATAGTTTTTGTCGAGCACCTGGCGAGGGTGACGGTCGAAAGTGACGACAATGGGCTGCAAGGCCAATGCCGAGGCCTGCTGCGCCAGATGCCGTAGAAGCTGTCGATGGCCGAGGTGAACGCCGTCGAACATGCCGACAGTAACCATCGTAGGGCGTTCTATAAAGTTGATATCCTCAATGTTATGTAGTTCCATCATTGAAAAAAGAAAATACAAAATTACAAAAATTTTGTCAGTATGAAAAAAAGTATTACTTTTGCAAACTGAAACAAAAACAAATTTTCATTTTATCTTTTTAAAACACAATTAATTATGCCTGCAAGAATCAGATTACAACGTCATGGTAAAAAGAATCAGCCTTTTTATCACATCGTCGTAGCGGATGGTCGTGCACCACGCGATGGAAGATTTATCGAGAAACTGGGCACCTACAATCCGATGACGAACCCCGCTCAGATCGTGCTGAACGAGGAGAAAGCCTGCCAGTGGCTTAAGAACGGAGCCCAACCTTCGGACACCTGCCGCCGCATCCTCAGTTACAAGGGAGTGTTGCTGAAACGTCACCTTCAGATAGGTGTTGAGAAGGGAGCCATCAGCCAGGAACAGGCCGATGTGCGCTTCAACGAGTGGAAACAGGCCAAGGAGACCAAGATAGCCAACAACGTGAGCAACATAGAAGGCGAGAAACGCGATGCCAAGAAAGCGCGCCTTGAGGCGGAGAAGAAAGTCAACGAGACCAAGGCTGCCGCCGTTGCCGCCAAGCGTCAGGCCGCTGCCGAGGCTGAGGCTGCCGCACGCGCCGAAGCCGCTGCCCCCGCCGAAGGCGAGGCTCCTGCCGCCGAGGAAAACACCGAGGCTTAACCCAATGAGGCTCAGATAAAAAAAAGACATGCCATGAGGCGTGTCTTTTTTTTTGAGCGAGCCAAGGGGTTTGATTTTTCGAGATTGCGATGTTTCGAGAGATTTCGAAAAAAAACAGAAAAAATAAAAAAAATAATCAAAGTAAAGTGACAAAAGACGAATGCTATCAGTTGGGCAAGATAACCAAGCCCTTTGGATATAGGGGGCAGGTGGTTTTCTTTCTCGATGTTGACAGTCCGGAGGACTACAGCGGCCTCGACTCGGTCTTCGTGGAGGTTAAGAACACCCTTATCCCCTACTTCATCAAGGAGATTAACATCAACGGCAACAAGGCCATAGTGACTTTCGAGGACATCAGTGCCGAGGAGGCACAGGCCCTTGTGGGGTGCCAGCTCTTCCTTCCGCTCGAGGTGTTGCCCAAGCTGGACGGCAACCGCTTCTACTACCACGAAGTGATTGGTTGGCAAGTGGTTGACAGCGAGAAAGGGAATATCGGGAGCATAGCGTCGGTGATAGACTATCCGGCCCAAGCCCTGTTTCAGGTGATGAAAAATGACAAAGAGATACTCATTCCCATCATAGACCCGGTGATAAAAAAGGTGGACCGCGAAGAAAAGGTGATGTATATAACCGCTCCGAACGGTCTGATTGACCTATATTTATGACTTAATAACAGCCATTGTTGATTTTTTTATTTTCTTTTGACAGAAAAAAAGTGTATTTTTGCATTCCGAAAAATACATAACACTATGGCAATAAAAGAAACCCAGGAAGAGAAGAAATACTATTCCACCGAAGAGTTACAAGAATTCAAAGAAATAATTCTCAATAAGTTGGACGAAGCGAAGCGTAATCTGGAGCAGTTGCGTTCGGCAGTGGCCAACGAGGGCAACGACGTGAACGACACCTCACCCACCTTCAAGACCATGGAAGAGGGCAGCAACGTGCTCTCGAAAGAGGAGAACTCGCGTTTGGCCGCGCGGCAGCAGAAATTCATCAAAGACCTTGAGGCCGCGTTGATACGCATAGAGAACAAGACCTACGGGATATGCAAGGTTACGGGCAAGCTGATTCCCAAGGAGCGCCTGCGCGTGGTGCCGCACACCACGATGACTATCGAAGCCAAAGAGATGCTGGCGAAGAAACGGTAGTGCGTGTTGGAAGTTGATGCCCAAGCATCGAAGCATCAGAATATCACTCCTCAGACGTCTATTTTAGGTATGGCGTCGAGGAGTTTTTTCGTGTATTCAGTGGTGGGGTTGCTGAAGAGCTGGTCGGATTCGGCAAGTTCGACGAGAGCGCCGCGGCGCATCACCATGATGCGGTCGGAGAGGAAATGCACCACGGAGAGGTCGTGCGAGATGAAGATATATGTGTAGCCATACTGCTCCTTGAGTTCGTTGAGGAGGTTGAGCACCTGGGCCTGGACCGAGACGTCGAGGGCCGAGACCGACTCGTCGCAGATGACCAGGTCGGGCTGGAGGATCAAGGCGCGAGCGATACAGACGCGTTGGCGCTGACCGCCGGAGAACTCGTGGGGATAGCGGTCGAACCATTCTGGCAGGAGACCCACGCGGTCCATAAGGTCGACGACCCTGCGGCGGGCTTCGCTGCGGCTAAGGTGTCGGTTGGAGGAGACGAGGAGAGGTTCCATGATGGCCTGGCCTATGGTTTTGCGCGGGTTGAGCGAGGAATAAGGGTCTTGGAAGACGATCTGGATTTTTTGGCGGAGGCGGCGCATCTGGCGTTGCGAGAGGGTATCGAGGCGTAGGCCGTCGAAGGTGATGGAGCCGGAAGCGGAGTCGATGAGGCGGAGGATGGCGCGGCCGAGGGTGGTCTTGCCGCAGCCCGATTCGCCCACCAGGCCGAACGTCTCGCCGCGGAAGACATCGAAGCTGATGCTATCGACGGCGGTGAGCTGTTTGCGGGGTTTGCCGAAGAGGTTCTTTTCGAGGTCGAAAAGCACGGAGAGGTTGCGGACGGAGAGGAGGGGGGCGGAGGGGGTGGAGGGGGTGGGTGGGTTTAATGGGGTTAATGGGCTGGAAGGGGTGGAGGATTCTTTCATAAAATCGCTGACGGTGGGGAGACGACGGGGACGGGCGTTAAGGGGCGGGCGGCAGGCGAGGAGGCCCTGGGTGTAGGGCTGGCGGGGGTTGGCGAGCACCTGGCGGGCGAGGCCCTGCTCGACGATGCGGCCACGGTACATCACAGCGATGTCGTCGGCCACCTGGGCAATGACGCCGAGGTCGTGGCTGATGAAGATCACGGCGATGTTGCGCTGCTGCTGGAGGTGTCGCAGGAGGTCGAGGATGGTTTTCTGCACGGTGACGTCGAGGGCCGTGGTAGGCTCGTCGGCGATGATGATGTCGGGGTTGCAAATCAAGGCCATGGCAATCATAACACGCTGTTTCTGGCCTCCGCTGAGCTCGTGGGGATAGCTGTCGAAGATTTTTTCCGGACGTGGCAAGAGGACCTCGTTGAAGAGCGCTATGGCACGACGGCGCGCCTCTTCTTTGGACACCTCCTCGTGGAGGCGCAGCATCTCGACCACCTGCGCGCCGCAGCGTTGCACGGGGTTGAGCGAAGTCATGGGCTCTTGGAAGATCATGGCGATGTGGTTGCCACGCAGATGGCGGAAATGATCCTCGTCGAGGCCTACGAGTTCTATACCAGGGTTGTCTGCTTCGGATGAAGTGGGATGGATTTTGTTGTCGTTTTCGCAGGCGGGGACGCCCGCGTACCAGGCGGGGCTGCCGAAGAAACGGATGGAGCCCTCGACGCTACAATGCCCACCGGAGGGCAGCAGACCCATGATGGCCAACGAGCTGACGCTCTTGCCACTGCCACTTTCGCCAACAATGCCAAGCGTGCGTCCACGCCGCAGCATATAGCCTACGTTGTCCACAACCGTCCGCCCATCGAAGGAGACAGACAGATCCTTAACTTCAAGCACAATATCACCTTGTTCCATATCAATTTGTCAAACACTGTTTCCAATTAACACACTCTATGCCATTAGCAGCGAGCGAGCATCTTGGATATCATTCTATTACACAGACTTTGTACCGATTTGGAATCCAACTCCAAATCGGTACAAAATTACACAAAATATTTGAATTACAAGAAAAAGCACCAAGAAAATGAAAAAAAATTTTATCACCATAACATTGATGACCATTATTATAAAAACACAAACTGCCTAAGTTCCATTAAGAAACGCATACCAAAATGTTAAAAGACACACAATAGACAATTGCGATCTGCTGAGAAATACTTCTCCAAAAAGAAAAATTGAACTCGGCAAAATCTTTTTTGACCTAAAATCCTCAAACATTTTTAACATTTGTTCTGGTAATTTTTTTTAGGAGCATCTGACGGGTTTAAGCCTAAGATAGCATCGTGTCGGGGCTGCACAGCTTGTAACCTTGCGATTTTTCAGAAAATTGGGCTGAAAGTCTATGGACATCTTCGATTCTGGACATTCCTGTGAGGTATATGGCCATTATAGTTTCAAAAATCTCAGAATAACTGTTCTTGGCGCATTTACCTCTAATACCCAATGTGTTATCTATAAGATTTGAGAGCCCGATTTTACGAAAATGGTCTATGCAGAAATAAAAACCGCCAAAACTGTATATCGAATCGTCTTTTATTTGTATTTTTGCACCCATAATTGTTATATTTTTTTGTTTTTTAATTCACTGCAAAGACACGAACAATTACTGACATGGGCGACAGTTTGCCCTATAAAGTTATCAACAGTCTGTTGCCCATATTGTTAAAACCGCGTTTGCGGAATTTAGGATAATTACAACTCCATCATCAACTAAAAACATATTATTTATGAAAAAATTGAGTACACTTTTCTTTGTTATGGCGGCAGCAGTGACGATGGTTGCCACGGCCCCTAAAGCAACGGCGCAGGACGTTACCATAGGTGGCTTTACGTCGAGTTCGGGGAGTATACCCACGGACTGCTACTACAAGAACTCGGTGTCACAGTTTATCTACACCGCTTCCGAGTTGGGCGGGGGCTGCACCATCAACAGCATCACATTCCGCCACTCGGACCATCCCCAGTTGGGAGGGGGATGCACGCCCTTAGAACGTACGTTCCACATCTACCTGACGGAGACCACGCAGAGCGACTACAGCGGCACGAACGGCTGGGTGACTGTGTCCTGCGGCGACCTGGTGAGCACCTCGGGGGTGACGATGCCCAATGGACCGGCAGACATCACCATCACGTTGGATGCACCCTTCAACTACAGCGGCAATGCCAATCTGGCGGTGACGGTGGTGGACAACAACGACACCTACGAGAACCAGCACTACTTCCTGGGCGACGCGCCGGGCAGCTTGCGGTCGATACAAACCGCCTCGGACGCCACCACCTACAGCATCAGCGCGCTACCCGCCGACGCCACGACCTACAACTTCCGTCCGCGCATCACCTTCGGCACCAGCGTCAGTCCATTGGAGGTGGAAATCGTCGGGGCGACATGGCAAAATACTGTCAGCTACTATTACAACATAAACTCCGTTGCCGTCTACGACACGATAGGTTTTGCTGCCGACGGTCCCGACGATGCCAGCTATGCCTGGGACATAGAGGGAGCCACGCCCACATCGGCCACTGGGGCCACCGTGGATGCCGTATGGAGCCAGGCGGGCACCTACACCGTGACCCTCACCGCCACGCGAGGCGACCAAACCGCCACAGCATCGCACGAGGTGACGGTTGTAGACTGGCGCGGCCAGTGGGGCGACACCTTGGCCTATTGCAATGATGAATATATTGGTGCAGCGCCAAAAAGCAATGACAGGATATGGGGCATACGAATCCCCGCGATGCACTTGGAGGGACGCGCCACATTGCGCGAAGTGCAGATATATGTCGTAAGCGACAGCTACGGTGATGCATCCGGCGACTACCACCTTTATGTATATCAAGGGAGCAAGCCATCGCAGGACAACATAGTGCTCGATTCCGTCATGACCTTCAACGAGGGAGGATGGAAAAACATAGCCCTATCGGGCGGAATGACGCTCGACCCCACCGAGGACTTATGGATTGGATTCGACTATATAGGCGAGCATAATTATCCATGCGCAGTCTGCCATTCGAGTGAAGACAGAAACGGTGGTTTTAGCTGGCCGAAATCGGGGAATGGGAGATATTATGTTTCAGAACACTCAGGTAATATTATAGCCACCTGGATGATCCGCGCCGTGACGCAAGGCAATGCCGGCATCGGAAGTGTGGAGCCATTAAGGGCCACCGTCAGCCCCAACCCCACGGCAGGGGTGGTACGCGTGGAGAGCGCGGAACCGGTGCGGCGCGTGGAGGTGATGGACCTGACTGGCAAGAGGCTGCTGAGCGCCGATGGGGGCGATGTGGACCTCACGACAATGGCCCCGGGCACCTACCTGCTTCGCATCGTGACCGACAGCGGCACGGCGGTGCGCCGCGTGGTGAGACGATAAGCGAACTGAAAAATTTTAAAAGCGGCGCATATTGATGCGCCGCTTTTTTTGAGCTCTTCGCATTCTGCAAAAATGATTATTGCGAAAACGACGAAAAACGAGATTTACGAGATTTACGAGATTTCGCGAAGCAAAGTGGGGAGAAGAACAAGAAAAAAGTAAAAAAATAAAAAAAATGTGTATATTTGCAGCGTTTTTTGAGACGTTAAAACACATAAAAAATCAATATAACTATGACGAAATCAGAGCAATTCATGGAAATGGAAGCCAAATACGGCGCCCATAACTATCATCCGCTACCCGTAGTGCTTGCCAAAGGCGAAGGAGCCTTTGTGTGGGACTGCGAGGGCAAGAAATATTTCGACTTTCTTTCGGCCTACTCGGCTGTGAACCAGGGGCACTGCCACCCGAAGATTATCAAGGCCCTGTGCGACCAGGCACACGAACTGACCCTCTCGAGCCGTGCATTCTACAACAACTGCTTGGGCGAGTGGGAGAAATACGTGACCGAATATTTCGGCTACGAGAAGGTGCTGCCCATGAACAGCGGTGCCGAGGCCGACGAGACGGCGCTGAAGCTGGCACGCCGCTGGGGCGTGGTGAAGAAAGGCATCAAGAACGACGAGGTGATGATAGTGTGCTGCGAGGGCAACTTCCACGGGCGCACCATCACCATCATCACCATGAGCAACGACCCTGAGAGCTATGCCAACTACGGCCCGATGACGCCGGGATTCATCCGCATCCCCTACAACGACCCCGAGGCATTGGAGAAGGTGCTTGCGGAGCATGGCGATAAGATTGCCGGTTTCCTGGTGGAGCCCATCCAAGGCGAGGCCGGCGTTTACGTGCCCGACGAGGGCTACCTGAAGAAATGCTATGACATCTGCCACAAATACAACGTGCTGTTCATGGCCGACGAGGTGCAGTGCGGCATAGCCCGCACGGGCAAGATGCTGGCCTGCGACCACGAAAGGGTGCGTCCGGACATCCTCATCCTCGGCAAGGCCCTGGGCGGCGGCGTGGTGCCGGTGAGCTGCGTGCTTGCCGACGACGACATCATGCTGAACATCAAGCCCGGCGAGCACGGCTCGACCTTCGGAGGCAACCCGATAGCCGCCAAGGTGAGCATCGCTGCCCTACAGGTGATTAAGGATGAGCACCTGATGGAGAACGCCGAGCGCTTGGGCAAGATTTTCCGCGACGAAATGTCGGCCTTCAAGAGCCCCATGATCGAGAAGGTGCGCGGCAAAGGCCTGCTGAACGCCATCATCATCAAGCCACGCAACGGCAAAGAGGCCTGGGACGTGTGCCTGAAGATGCGCGACATGGGCGTGCTCGCCAAGCCGACCCACCAGCACATCATCCGCTTCGCTCCTCCGCTGGTGATCACCGAGGAGCAGCTGCGCGAGGCTATCGAGATAATAAAGAAAGCCATTGCGTCGTTTGAATGAGAAGTGACGGGCGGGATTGATGATCGCAGGCGGGACGCCCGCGTACCAAACTGGCAGATCGCAGGCGGGACGCCCGCGTACCAACACACAATCCTCAAAAAAATGCGGGTCGCTGCATAGTGCGGCGACCCGTTTTTTTTTCCAACAGCGAACAAGGAGCTTTTCGCATTCTGCGAAAAAGAACTTTTATTGCGAAAAGAACGAAAAAAGCGGAAACAACGAAAATATTTTAGGATTTGAGACTACAATTAACGACAATATTAATTTCGAACAGCAATCGCTATCAATTAACCAACAAATGGACGGCATTGCAGACTTGGTACGCGGGCGTCCCCGCCTGCGACAAGATTATGTCACCACTTTAATCCTATTCAATTCACATGATTTTTACCGCTTGCAACAAGAACAAAAAAAAACACGGCATGAATAAGATTACCATTGCATTAGCATTGATTACAGCTATCAGCTTCCACTTTTCGAGCCTCGCAGCGCAGGAGCAGCAAACCGACCGTGCGCCGGCGACGCCGTTTGTGCGCGACACCATCGAGGAGCAGAAGGAGGAGACCAACCCCGTGATAGTGCACCGCATAGGGGAATGGCAGGACCTGAAATTCGGCTTCATGGCCCACTGGGGCATCTATTCGCAATGGGGCGAGGTGGAGTCGTGGGGGCTCTGCAGCGAGCCCTGGGTGAACCGTCGCGGGGTGCCCTACGACGAATACAAACGCCAGTATCAGGCCCTCAACACCACCTTCAATCCCAAGCGATTCAACGCCATCAGATGGGCGAAAGCCGCCGCCAATGCTGGCATGAAATACATGATTTTCACCACAAAGCACCACGACGGCTTCTGTCTTTTCGGTACAGAGGAAACCACCTACAGCACTGTGCACAGCAGCTGCCCCTATTTCAAGAACAAAAACAGCGACATCACGAAAGCCCTCACCGAGGCGTTCCGCGCCCAGGGGCTGTGGATAGGCTACTATTTCTCGAAGCCCGACTGGCACTGCCCCGACTATTGGGCGCCGGAATGGGCCACGCCGGACCGCAACGTGAACTACGACATCAGCCAGAACCCCAAGCGGTGGCGCCAATACTGCGACTTCACCTACCGCCAGATACGCGAGCTGACGCACAACTACGGCGACATCGACATCCTATGGCTCGACGGGGGCTGGATACGTCCGGCCTGGAGCGTGAACGACGAGACACGCCCGTGGCTGGGCTGCAGCGGGCAGATACAGGACATCAACATTCCTAAGATTGCCGCCATGGCGCGCGAAAACAACCGCGACCTGCTGATCGTGGACCGCAGCGTGGGCGGCAAATATGAGAACTACCGCACGCCGGAGAAGCAGATTCCCGACGAGCCCCTCCCCTACCCTTGGGAGACCTGCATGACGATGGGCGACAGCTGGAGCTACGTGCCCAACGACAACTACAAGTCGACCAACGAACTGATACACATGCTTTGCGACGTTGTGGCGAAGGGTGGCAACCTGCTGCTAAACGTAGGCCCCACGGCAGAGGGTGAGATCCCGGAGCCCTGCCTGCAGCGCATGGAAGAGATTGGGGCATGGCTGAAAGAGAACGGCTACGCCATCTACGGCACACGACCGCTGAAACCCTACGTGCAGGGTCGCGTGCGCTACACACAGAGCAAAGACGGTGCACACCAATACATTATCTATTTCCTTGAGGAGGGTGAGACACCACCGTCGCGCATCGAGGTGGAAGGCATAGTCTACCGCGTGAAGAAGAAGACGAAACACGCCGTGGTGGTAGAGATACTGTAAAAAAAACGTCCGCAGAAGATACTGCGGACGTTTTTTTCGGGGGGATGGGATTTGATGGCATCAACTGAAGGCGGCCTCGAGGATTTCGCCGTCGGAGCGCGCAACGCGGTCGACCATGTCGGCATAGACCTGAGCCGACTGCACCTTGGCGTAGCCGCACCAGCGGGCCACGACGAGGAGGTCGATGCCGGCGCGCAGGGCCATGGTGGCGAAAGTGTGGCGCGAGGTGGAGTAGTTGATTTTCTTATCGATATGGGCGTTGTCGGCCCAGAGGCGCAGGTGCTTGCCTATAGCCGTCTCGCTACAGAGATGGAAGACGCGGTCGTCGCGCTGTTCGGCGGGCAGTTGGGCGTATTCGTTTTCGAGCGTTTTCAGGATGTTGTTGGCCGGCTGGATGACCGGAATTTTCACCATCTCGTCGAGGCCCTCGACACGGCGCACCAGCACGGGACCCATGCCGCTGTAGCGGATGCTGTCCCAGCGCAGCTGCTCCACCTCGCCGATGAGCAAGCCGGTGTAGCACGAGAAGAGGAAAGCGTTCTTGGTGCTCTGCATGGGC
>JAFSQF010000003.1 GCA_017446745.1 Bacteroidales bacterium | reverse complement strand
GGTCAAATTTAATTGACATTTATGATAATTCACCTGCATTTACCGGCATTCACGTTCTATAAATATTATTTATGGTAATTGCTGGTCATTTATGGCAATTGCTGTTCAAAGAAAATGAAAGTTAATTTAGGTCAGCCACTTGCTTATTGCTAAAACGCACCCACGGTAAGAAAAGAGGTGAACACCTTTTATTAGTGCTCACCTCCTACTGAATGTGGCAACATTTGCTGTTGTCATGAAATCCTAATCAATGTCAAGGAATTATTTCACAATGATTTTCTTGACTTGGTTGAGGCCGTTTTTGTCGCTGATGCGGATAAAGTAGGTGCCGGAAGCGAAACCGGAAAGGTCAACGGTTAGTGTCTGGGTGCTTGAAGGGGTTATGACCGATACATCAGAGGACTGCTGTCCGGCCGCGTATTGTCCAACCACGTGTCCGTTGAGGTCCACAATGGTAACCGTTGCCTCGCCCATGGTGCCGTTGATGGTGATGGTTGCTAAGCCGCTTGTGGGGTTGGGGTGGATGGTAACGCGTGCAGTCTCAACATCGTCGATACCTTCGTTGCCCAAAGTGGTGAAGTTGATGCGTCCGCTCCAGTTCGACTGCTCGCCATCGCTACAGGTGGCTCGCACAGCCCATGTGTAGTCCGAGTTGCGTGTCAGGCCGGTGAGGGTGTACTCGTTGGAAGTGACCGTGATCCTCTGGGCGCTGGCTATGTCGAAACTGCTGGAGAAGCCGTAGGCTATCTCCCACTCGGTGGCGTCGGAGGATGACCACGAGAGGTGTGCCGAGCTGCTGGTAATCTCGTTTGTGGAAAGTCCCATGGGTGTATGGCATTCGGTGGGGACGAAGGTCACTGCCTCGCTCCAGGGGCTCTGGCTCTGTCCGCAGATGGCGCGGACGCGGAGGCTGTAGGTGGCGCCTTGTGTTAAGTCGTAGAGTGTGAGGCTGGTGGTGGAGGCGTCGAGGGTGGTGGTGTTGTTCCCTACGCCATAGTTGACTTCCCATGCCGAGGCCCCGTTGGCATCCCACGACACCTGTGCTGTGGTGCCGTCGACCACATTGACAATCACGTTTGTAGGAGCATTGCATTCCAAGGCGCGCGTTATGACGGTATGAACAACCCAGTCGGAGCGGTCTTCGCCGCAGATGCTGCGCAATGCTATGGTGTATACGCTGCTATCCTGTAGGGGACTGTTGTCGCTGAAGAGGTGGTTGAAAGTGTAGCTGGTGCCGTTGGGCAAGGTCTGAAGTGTGGTATTGTCGTCCCAGTCGGAGCCCTCAACGATACCGCCCTCTACGCTTCCTATGGCCAGGTAGTTGACGGTGATGGTGCTGGCGGTGCTTGTTGTGGCTGTTATTATAGGTTCTGCGCAATCAACACTGCCATCGTTCACTGCCACAACAAGGCTGTCGACATAAAGATGATGACGCGGCGCCCCACTCATGTAGTTCACGGCCACGTGTTTGGTGTTGGAGGGCAGGTCCAGCCGATATTGCAGCCAGGTGTCGCCAACGATGAGGGGTGTCTGCCAGGTGAAGGCATTCTGTTCGCTCGTGGTAGTGGAATAGCCTACGCGGAAACTTTCAGTGCCCTGCGATGCGCGGACCCAGAACAGCACGGACATGGCGTCTTCGCTGCTCAGCTCGGGTGTGATGAGTGTCTGGTTGTAGTTGCCGTTGCTGTTCATGTTGGCCGAGCTGAAGCGCAGCCCCTGTGCCCCGCTATGTGCTGCGGCGGCATCGAAGATGACGGGATTCTCGTTGGCTCCGCCAGTGCTGCCGTAAACGAGCTGCCAGCAGCTGGAAGGCACTTGGATGCCTTCAAAGTCTTCCACCAATGAGAGGGAGGGGGCGATCTGCACCACGTCGCATTCTGTAGTGAAGCTGAAGATGGTGCTCAGGTTCGACGAGTCGTCGTCGCTGCAGATGGCGCGTATTTGCACCTCGTATGTCGTGGCGTTGAGCAATCCGTTCAGTGTGGTGCCTGGGGTGTTGCTGCTCGCCATGCTCCACTGTGTGCTGCCATAGGTGCGGTAGTAGATGTTGTAGGAGGGTGCGTTGCCATACCAGCTCAGCGTGGCACTGTTGGCGGCGATGGCTGTGGCCTGGATATAGGTCGGGTCGTCGCAAGTGGCCATGGGTATGCAGCGCACGTAGAGCTCATAGCCGGGATTGACGTAGGTGCCGGCGGTGAAACTGATGGTCAGTGGTCCGCTGGTGGATGTGGCTATGGGCAGCGTCACTATGGAATCGTACATCGTCGTCGGACCGCTGTAGCTGGTCTGGTAGAGGATGCTGCCGGCTTCGCCCACCCCGTCGAAGATGGTCAGTGTGGAGTTGCCGTCGTTGTAGAGGCTCAGGTAGGCTCCGTAGATCTGCAGGCGGCTCTGGCTATCGGAGGGATAGATGACCACCGACGAGCTGGTGCCTGAGTAGTAGCCGGCTATGGGTCCGCCATTGTCGTAGATCACCAGTCCGCACGATGTGAGGGTGTCGGTGCCGCTTTGCGACATGATGAATTCGCCGGCCCCGAAGGTCACCACTTTCCATGGACTGTAAGAGGTGCCACAGTCGGTGCGGATAAAGAACTTGTATTTACCACCGCCAGAAAGGATACCGGTGGGAATGAGGTAGCTGTTGCCGCTGATGGAGATGAGCGAGGCCGGCGACAAGGCATTGGTGTCGGTGGTGACGGTGTCGACAAAGACCTGGAAGTCGGTCAGACCATCCATGTTCGACCAGGTGAAGTAGCTACTGTCGGGGTCGCCCAGATTGTGGCCTGCTATGCTGTCGGCGGGGCTGCATGATGGAATCTGGCGAACTGTTATGTCGTCGACCAGCGCCCAGTCGCCGCCGGTATACAGACGACCAAGAGCAATGCGAGTGCCTGTGCCGGAGTAGGTGTTATAGCGGTAGGTCATCCATACGAAAGCGGAGCGCGACTGGTTGGGGTCGGTGAGGGTGTCGAGCCACTGGATGAATGAGCCAGAAGCGTCGGCAACGCCTACCAGGATGGCATCGCCCTGCGAGACAGGTCCCACTTTGGTCTTGAACTCTATCTCCAGCTTCGAGATGGGCTGGTTGAAGTCGGGCAGCACGGCAGGGTAGGAGGGACCGGTGTTGCTGCTCCAGAAAAGGCCGCCGTCGAAGTATTGCACGCCGGTGGTCGGAACCACATAGCAGGGTGGGATGGTCTCCGAAGTGAAGTCCTCGAAGTAGGGCAGGCTGATGGCACCGCAGTCGGTCTGGGCCGTGATGTCGGTCCAGAGGGTGTCGCCGTTGGAGCAGATATTGCCCACGCGGAAGAGGTAGGTGCTGGCGGCTTGCAGGCCATTCAGCACAATAGAATCTGCCGCCCCGGCGTTGGCGTAGGTGAATGTGGTAGAGCTGGTGGGACGGTAGGCAACCACGAAATTGCTGGTCTGTCCGTCGTTGGTCCAGTGCAGCGTGGCACTGTTGGCCGTGGCTGTGACACTGAGGGCGGTGGCAAAGTGGCAGCCCGAGTCTATGCTGATGCTGAGGTCGTCGATATGCAGTGGGTAGCTGTCGCTATAGCTATAGGTGCCGTCGTAGCGGATGGCGAAATGATAGCTCTCCGATGGGTTCAGTCCGGTGGTGTAGATGTCGTAGCGGTGCCACTGGCCGTCGTTGCTTATGTCGACGAGCTGGGTGTAGGTGGTGTCGAATGCCGGGCTGGTCATCACTCCCGCGCTGGCCGAGCAATTGCTGTTGGCCAGCTTGGCGTAGAAAGTTATATGGTACTGGTCGCCCTGCAGTCCGCTGTTAGGGATGGCCTGTGTTGCTACCATGCAGGTGCCGTAGGCACAAAGGGCGAGGGCGTGGCTTGCGTCGATGCCTTCGTCGGTAATCATTGGATAGTGGGTACTGCCGGCATAATAGCTGGAATAGGTGTAGTCGTGTACCGTACTCCAGCAGCTCACCATCTCTCCCTCCGTGTCGCTTTCGAAGTCTTCGATATAGGGCAGCATCATGTTGCCGCACATTGTCTTCACCTCGCGGATGCTCCATATCGTGTCGGACGAGGTGGTGCAAACGGCTCCCACGGCAAGGGTGTAGACCGTGTTGGGCTGAAGGTTCTGCAGCTGTAGGCTTGTGGATGTGGTGGACTGCTGTGGCACGCCGTCGAGCTGTATGGCGAAAGTGGTGGCTTCGCCCAGTGGCATCCATGTGGCGGTGAACCCCATGCTGTCCACATCGGCGATGCTGAGCATAGGTGCTTCGCACGTGGGCACGTCGCAGTCCACCATCAGCTGTATGTCGGCTGCACTGGCGGCGGTGTAGCTGAGCGACGTGATGGCGCTGGGGTCGAAGTTAACCCCGTCGCCATACGACCAGGCCGACTGGTTGTCGCTCGTGGCGTGGGTGTACCAGCTGAGGTTGGTGCTGTAGGAGCCGGTGTTATTGTCGATGGCCACGACAAGGTTGCTGGTGCCGTCCCAAACGAAGGGTGTGGCGAAGGTGATGTAGTGCCAGCCCGCCGTGCCGAGGTTCATCTGGTGGCCACTGGCCATAAGGGTCATGTCGGCAGCCGAAACGAACTGCGTGGTGGAGAGGGCCGTGAGTGCTGTGTTGCCCATGTAGATGTCGAGGTTCACGGTGCGGTTGTCGGAGCCTGAAGTGCGGAAGCCGATGCCGCGGATGGTGTCGACAGTAGGCATCTCGCTGGCAAGGTAAAGGTTCTGCGCGTAGCTGTAGTTGTAGTAGTTGTTCAGCGGGTTGCTGGTGGCGTTGGCGCTGCTTGTGGCCGACGAAATCTCTGAGCCCGGGCAGTTGAGGGTATGTATCTCGATGGAATAGGCTGCGGCGGTGTCGATCTGATAGTCGGTCTGGCACATGGTACGCACCATCGCCGTGTAGCTGTGGTTGGGCAGAAGGCCGAGGAAGGTGGCCGTGGAGCCTGTCTCGTAGCTGACGGTGACATTTGCGGGGTCGCTATTGTCAATCAGCGTCACCTGTACGCCGGTGGGCGTGAAGCCGGCCGAGAGGTCGTATTGCCAGCTGACCTGGGCTGCGGTGTAGCTGACGTTCTCTACGACGAGCCCCACGACGGGCACGCAGGTGGTGAGAGTGGTGAAGGGACTCACGTTGCGGTAGTCGCCCGAGGTCTCCCCTCCGCACGAGGTGGCAACCCAGGCATAGTAGGTGGTCTGTGGCAACAGCCCGCCAAGTTGCATCGTGGTGTCGTAAACTATAACAGAGGTGGCACTCGCTATATCGTTCGCTGTGTTGTAGTAAAGCACGTAGCTTGTGGCCACATCGACGGTGTTCCAGTTGATGGTGGCTTCGTATTCCGTCACTGAGGAGGCCCACGCCGAGGCTGGACGTTCGCAGGGCGAATACTCGCTGATGGCAATGTCGTCGATGGCTCCGTAGTTCCATGTCGATTCGCCGTAGTAGCGGAAAGCTACATGGTAGTTGCTGTAGCCGTCAAGCGTCGAGGTGTTGAACTCATACTCGTTCCATGTGTTGGTGGCGTCGTCGATGAAGAGCAGGGGAATGAACGTGCCGGTGTCGTCGGGGTTGCTCATCACTCCCGCACGGAGGCTGCCGCCCGTAGGAATATAGGCCCAGAATGACACCTTGATGCCGTCGCCAGGCAAAGGCACCATGCCGCTGGCAAACATATTATAGTCGTAGGATGCAGCAAGATACATCGAGTATTGTCCCCCATCTGTGTGGTTGCGCTGGCTATTCACCGATGGGTCGGTGTTGTGAGCCAACACGCGGTCCCAGCAGTCGGGCCACGCTCCGTTGTAGGCTATCCCCTCCCAGTCCTCGAAATAGGGGATTGTCATGGTGGTGCATGCCGTCTTGGCTGTGAGGGTGAGGACGGATGAACTGTCGTCGCTGCTGCATACCGACTGTAGCGCGATGCTGTACGACGTGTTGGCTTCGAGACCCTGAAACACATAGAAAGTGTCGGTGGCGTTGCCCACAAAGGTGCTGTCGAGCCATAGGAGCCATTCGCCCTCTTCCGAGCGCGGTTCCCAAGCCACCACGATGCTGTCGTCCGAGCGGTAGATGCTGCGGAAGTGGGCTGGAGGTATGCACGATGGGCAGGCGTCGGGGAGCGTAACGATTACTTGCCCGTCGGTGTAACCGCCATCGCCGGAGCTGAAAATCTGTGCGTTGCCGCCATCAAGGATGGTGAGCGTTCCGCTGCCCCATGTGTAGTCGGGGGCAAGGTAGGTTATGGTGACGGTGTCGTTGTCGCAAACTTCTATGGTCTGGCTGCCAATGTCTTGCCATCTGCCTATCTCTGCTCCGTCTTGCCATACGACGGCTCCGGGGCAATAGTAATAATACGAAGCCTCGCCAATCAGCGTGATGTCGCATGTGGCCTCGGCACAGCCGGTGCGGAAAGCCTGGAACTGGCGTGCCGGAGCTGTCACTGAACCGCACTCTGTAAGTACCCAGGCATAGTAGGTTGTCTGGGGGTCGAGGGCCAGGGTTATTGCTGTGTCGCCTACATATTCCGTTTGGGCCACATCGCTGTTGATGTCGTTCTCGGTCGAGTAGACAACGGTATAGGCCGAAGCTCCGTCGACGGCGTTCCAACGCAACGTGGCGCTATAGGAGTCCACCGAGTCGACGAATGCAGCAGCGACGCGTTCGCATCCCGAGTATTGGTCGATGGTGATGTCGTCGATGTGTCCGATGGCACTCCATCCCGAGGTGCCGTAGGCGCGGAAAGCCAAGTAGTATTCCTGAGCGGGGTCGAGATGCGAGGTGTTGAACTCGCGCTCTATCCAGGCGTAGGTGGTGGCGTTGTCGGAGGTGATGGAATCCAGCGGAATAAAGGTGCTGTCGGCATAGGGGTCGGTCATAACCCCGGCTTCGATGATGGCCGAGTAGCTGTTAAGGTAGGCATAGTAGGATACGTAAATCTCGTTGCCCGGCAGCGGAATCTTGCTGCTGGCGAACATATTGTAGCCATAGTTGGCCATAAGGAACATGGAGTACTGTCCGCCTGGCGTGTGATTGTTCTCGTAGTTCACCGAGGGGTCGGTATTGTAGGCGGTTGTGAGGTTCCAGCAGTCTGGCCACGCCCCGTTGTAGGGCACTCCCTCCCAGTCGGTGAAAGAAGGCAATGTCATGATGCCGCAAGCTGTGGTGAAGCTGCCCGCGAGTGCTGCCGAGGTGTCGTAGTCGCTGCATAGGGCTCGGACGCTGACGCTGTAGGTGGTCATGGCATTTAGGCCTGTGGCGGTGTAGCTGTTGGCACTTACCTCATAGGTGGCGTCGCCTATGGTGAGCAGCCATGAGGCCTCCTCGCCACCTGCTGTCCAGCTGATGGTGGCGCCGCCGGTGTCGACATCGGCGAAGGTGAGGTGGGAAGGTTTGATGCAGGTGGCGCACAGAGGTGTGAAAAGGGCTATGGTGTCGCCGCTACTGAAGCTTGAGCCCACTTGGTTACTCACCACTGCCGTCTCGTCACCATTGAGGACGGTGAACGATGTCTCGTAGCTATAGCTGCCCTCACTCCACACCAGGCACACCGCCTCGTCTGTGCAGATGGCCACGGTGGCTTCTCCCGATGAGCCATAGTCGAGGGTCACCGTGCCACGTAGGGTTGTGCCTTGGTACACTTCGATGCTGTTGCCGTTCCATCCATCGCCGTATTGGTCGGTAAGCTGGAACGTGATTTCACATTGTGCGACGCCTTCGTCGCACTGTGCATTGACCCTCGCCGCCCACGGCAGGCACATGAGAGCCAAAATCAAAAGACATTTTGTAATCTTGTGCATGTTCTATCAGGTTTTAAGTAACTGTTCATAATTAACTTTCATTTTGAGCCCCGTAGGGGCGGCATATATTAGCCGTGGGCGTGAGCCCACGGTGTAAAATAGTTATTTGCATTATTTTGAGCCCCGTAGGGGCGACATATTACATAAATAATCCTAATTGTCATCACTAAAATGTAAACTATTTTTGCTCGATTACTTATTATTACTAATTATATTGTTTCCGTCGTGTTGCTTCTGTCGTATTATGAGAACGCGTTTCTCCGAGCCTTTGATTGTCATTCATTAATCCCCACACTGCGTGAGGGGTTAGTGAGAGTAAGGCTCTCCGAGCCTTTGATTGTCATTCAGTTTAAGCCCCGTACCTCAGAGCTTTGCCAATGTAGGAGGCGAAGCTTCCCAGCTTCGCCAATGTAGGAGGCGAAGCTTCCCAGCTTGGCCAAGTAGGAGGCGAAGCTTCCCAGCTTCGCCAATGTAGGAGGCAAAGCTTCCCAGCTTCGCCAATGTAGGAGGCGAAGCTTCCCAGCTTCGCCAATGTAGGAGGCGAAGCTTCCCAGCTTCGCCAATGTAGGAGGCAAAGCTTCCAGCTTTGCCTGATGGTCGGGATGGGAATCCCGACCTCCTACTGTCATCTCTACGCCTCTTGATGCTTTTCCAGCAGCGTATCGAGCGACAGCCCGTTGAAATTCCCGCTCGACATCATCAGCACCACATTCTCCCTGTGCTGCTTTGCCGCCTCGCGGATGGCTTCCCTTAACTCCTGCGAATCGTCGAACACTCTCAGCTTAGCATTCCCGAAAGCCTCCATCACCGTCTCTTTCTTGAGTGCCGGAAGCCTCTTCAGCTCTACGGCATGAGGGTTGAAATAGACAAAAGGCACGTCGGCGCGGTCCATGCAGCCCTTATAGAGCGGCAGGAACGATGCTGTAAGGCTGCTGTAGGTGTGCAGCTCCATGCAGGCTATGAGTGTGCGCTTTGGATATTCCTCGCGGACGGCATTGACGGTGGCGCGCAGCTTCGACGGGGCGTGGGCAAAATCTTTATAAAGAGCCGAATGGTCGTCGCTCCATAAGCATTCAAGGCGTTTGCTGGCCCCTTCGAAGGTGGTTATGGCTTCGTCGAACTGGCTGTCGTTCGCGCCTATCTCGCGGCATGCAAGGCGTGCCGCTGTCATGTTCAGCAGGTTGTGACGCCCGAAGATGCGCAGCGGGGGATGTGTGGCCGGGACATCGTAGGGCAGGCGGGCAATGTCCTCGCGATGGTTGTCGCCAACCACTTCGCGCACCACGGGGTCGTCGTTGCAATATATCAGCGTGCCGCCCTCCTCTATAAGGTCGATGAATTTGGCGAACTGCTCTTTATAGTTGTCAAAGGTGGGGAAGACGTTGACGTGGTCCCATTCTATGCCGGTGATGATAGCCACGTTGGGATGGTAGAGGTGAATTTTGGGGCGGCGGTCGATGGGCGAGGTCAGATATTCGTCGCCCTCAAGAACCATGATGCGCGCCGTCTGCGAGAGCCGTACCATGAGGTCGAAGCCCTCGAGCTGAGCCCCCACCATGTAGTCGGCTTCTATGCCGCTGTGGCGCAACACGTGGAGAATCATTGCCGTCGTTGTTGTCTTGCCATGGCTGCCGGCCACCACGATGCGCAGTTTGTCCTTCGACTGTTCGTAGAGGTATTCAGGGTAGCTGTATATCTTCAAGCCCAGTTCCTGGGCTCGTATCAGCTCGGGGTTGTCGGCATGGGCGTGCATGCCCAGCACCACGGCGTCAAGGTCGCTCGTGATGCGTTCGGGGTGCCAGCCCTCGGCGTCCGGCAGCAGCCCCGCCGCTGCCAGTCGGCTTCGCGCAGGGTCGAAAATCTCATCGTCAGAACCCGTGACGGTGTATCCCTTCTGTTGTAGCGCCAACGCCAGATTGTGCATGGCACTTCCTCCTATAGCTATGAAATGAACTTTCATGAATGTGTCTTTTTTTTCGTTACACCGATAAGAGCGTAGTGATTTCAGGTCTTCACGGCTTAATAACAATTCATTTTTTGCCATGGAAACGTTTTAATGTTCAAAAAATTGTGCCTCTTTTAATAAAAAAATGTGCTGAGCAACAATCTGAGCAATGAAGCCTCGGAGACGGGTGCAAACTCCAGTGGAGTGCGCAAAGAAGCTCTGCGCGTGGCATATTATCTTAATAACCCCAGACAAACGGAGAGCAGTCTGGGGACCTGTAAATCAAACCCGTCCCAGCGTCTCGAAGAGACGCGATTTCAAATTTGTGCCGTTTGCGGATTATCATTTTTTTGTGTATTCCAAATTGTATCAACTTATTATTTTACAATTATCGCTAAGTAAGGATAAAAAAATAAGGTAATATGATGGATAAAAGGAGAGCGCGTTTCTACGAAACGCATAGACTATTGGTTGTCAACAGCCCCACACTATGTGCGGGGTTATTGAGAGTAAGCCCCTCCAGGGCTTTATTGTATCACCTTATTTTTTCATTATCGCTAAAAACTCTTATTTTAAGATTTTTTATTATCTTTGCAGATGTAAACAAAATCTTATGAATTATGGCAAACAAGCAGATTATTAATGGAAAACGTGTTGCCTCCAGCCATATCGCAACGCTCGACGACGGCGAGGTGTTCGTTTTTGGAAGCAATATTCAAGGCATGCATGGCGGTGGAGCAGCATGGTATGCACATGAAAATTTCGGCGCTGTATGGGGCGTCGGCGAGGGCCTCACAGGCCGCACCTATGCCCTGCCCACCATGGAAGGCAAGGCATCGTTGAAAAAAGCCGTGGAAAATTTCACGGCCTGTGCACGCAGTCATTCCGAACTGACCTTTCTGGTCACTGCCGTAGGCTGCGGTATTGCCGGCTACACTCCTGCAGAAGTGGCCCCTCTGTTCAACGTGGCTGCATCACTGCCGAATGTCTATCTCCCCGAAGTCTTCTGGCAGTACCTATAGCAGGCCGGCTTTCCAACCTGACCAATAATTTCCTAACTTGAATATTTATTTTCTGCGGAAAGTGTGTTTTTGTGACCACTTTCCGCAGAAAATAAAATTCGTCCGGTTAGCTCTCTACTCCGGCGGCGATACGGGCGCGTTTGCGCTCTATCTCGTCGAGGATGATTT
This sequence comes from Bacteroidales bacterium, assembly GCA_017446745.1. Lineage (GTDB taxonomy): Bacteria > Bacteroidota > Bacteroidia > Bacteroidales > P3 > Colimorpha. The sequence continues at coordinate 61,815 of JAFSQF010000003.1, read as the reverse complement.
TGCGGATGCGGAGGTGCGACGGGGTGATCTCAAGGTATTCGTCGTCGCGGATATATTCCATAGCCTCCTCGAGGCTGAATTTGATGGCGGGCGTACAGGTCGACTTGTCGTCGGCACTCTTGCTGCGCATATTGGTGAGGTTCTTGGAAGTCACCACGTTGATGACGATGTCGTTGCCGGGGCGCAGGCTTTCGCCGATGACCTCGCCGGCATACACCATGTCGCCGGGTTCGATAAAGAAAGGACCGCGGTCTTGCAACTTGCTGATGCTGTAGGCTGTGGCCTCGCCGGTCTCTTTGGCTATGAGGGCTCCGTATTTGTGGTCGTCGATGTCGCCTTTCCAGGGTTGGAACTCAAGGAAACGGCTTGCTATGACTGCTTCGCCGTTGGTGGCGGTGAGGAGGGTGTTGCGCAGGCCTATGATGCCGCGGCTGGGGATGGTGAAGTCAAGCTGCACCCGGTCGCCCTTGGTGTCGATGGTGCCCACCTCGCCTTTGCGGCGTGTCACTACGTCGATGACCTTCGACGAGAACTCCTCGGGCACCAGCACGGTGAGCTGTTCGATGGGCTCGCATTTCTGGCCGTCGATTTCTTTGATAATGACTTTGGGCTGACCCACCTGAAGCTCGTAGCCCTCGCGGCGCATTGTCTCTATGAGGATGGAGAGGTGCAGGATGCCGCGCCCGAAGACCAACAGCGAGTCGGGCGAGGAGGTCTCCTCGACGCGCATGGCCAGATTCTTCTCGAGCTCATGGTAGAGGCGGTCGCGTATGTGGCGGCTCGTGACGTACTTGCCCTCCTTGCCGAAGAATGGCGAGTTGTTGATGGTGAAAAGCATGCTCATCGTGGGCTCATCAACCTTGATGGGGGGGAGCGGCTCGGGATTCTCGGCGTCGCAAATGGTGTCGCCGATCTCGAACATCACGTTCTTGTCGAGGTCGAGGAGCAGGGCGCAGATCTCGCCAGCTTCAACAATGTTCTTGGTGCGTTCCTTGCCCAAGCCCTCGAAAGTGTAGAGCTCTTTGATTTTGCTCATGATGTGCGTCCCGTCGCGCTTCACTAAGCAGACGGGTTGGCCGGCCTGTAGCGTGCCGCGGTGAAGGCGCCCTACGGCTATGCGGCCCAGATAGCTGCTGTAGTCCAGCGACGAGAGCATCATCTGGGTGTTGCCTTCGGGAACGATGGGCGAGGGGATATGCTTGATGATGAGGTCCATGAGGTAGCTTATGTCGTCGGTTGGCGTGCCCCATTCCGGCCCCATCCATCCCTGCTTGGCGCTGCCGTAGGCCGTGGGGAAGTCCAGCTGGTCGTTGTTGGCTCCGAGGTTGAACATCAGGTCGAAAACGGCCTCCTGGGTCGCCTCGGGGTCGCAGTTGGGTTTGTCGACCTTGTTGATGACCACGATGGGTTTCAACCCCAGCTCGATGGCTTTCTGGAGCACGAAGCGGGTCTGCGGCATGGGGCCCTCGAAAGCGTCGACAACAAGGAGGACACCGTCGGCCATGTTCAGCACCCTCTCCACCTCGCCGCCAAAGTCGCTGTGCCCGGGGGTGTCGATGATGTTGATTTTCGTGTCGCGGTAGCGAACACTGACGTTTTTCGACAGGATGGTTATGCCGCGTTCGCGCTCCAGGTCGTTGTTGTCGAGTATGAGGTCTCCGGTCTCCTGATTGTCGCGAAAGAGCTTCGCCTGATGCAACATGCGGTCCACTAAGGTGGTTTTTCCGTGGTCCACATGCGCTATAATAGCAACATTACGAATATTTTGCATTATTTTTGTGCTTTACGAACGAAAATGCAAAATTACAAATAATTTTTTAATATTAATTGCGTTATTTTTATGTTGTTTTTTCTCGAAGCGTTGAAACATCGAAGCATCGAAACCGCATAAAATAGAAATAACATAGCAATCATTTTCAACCATGATAGAAGAGCTTTATAACAAATACCTTGAGCTTCGGGCAGTGACTACCGATTCAAGAAACATCAAGGCGGGGAGCATCTTTTTTGCCTTGAAAGGTGACAAATTCGACGGCAACCAGTTCGCCAAACAAGCATTGGATAAGGGTGCTGCAATGTGCGTGATAGATGATCCGGCGTGTAAGGTCGACGACCGTTGTATGGTGGTCGACAACGTGCTTGCAACCCTGCAGGAGCTGGCGCGCTATCATCGTTCGCGCCTGGAAATACCTGTGATAGGCATCACCGGTACCAACGGAAAGACCACCACCAAAGAGCTGGTGAATGCCGTGCTGAGCCGGCGTTACCGCACCTGGGCCACCCAGGGCAATCTTAACAACCATATCGGTGTGCCGCTCACCCTCCTCTCAATGCCTGCCGACACTGAGATTGCCATCGTTGAGATGGGCGCCAGCCATATCGGTGAGATCGATTTCCTCTGCAAGATAGCCAACCCGGACTTCGGGCTGATAACCAACGTCGGGAGGGCCCACCTCGAGGGGTTCGGCTCGTTCAAGAACGTCGTCTTCACCAAGACCGAGCTCTACAAACATCTGGCTGCTATGGCTGGCGTTATCTTCGTGAATGCCGACGACCGGCTGCTTATGGAACACGCCGAGAAAATGGCGGCATTGCCCTCCATTCCTTCCATGCTGCCCGGTGTGGTGCCCTCTATTCCTGGAGCCACTCCGCAGGGCTACACCGACGATTTCCACCCGCGTGGCGTGAACTTGCCCATGGCCTCGCTCGTCACCTATGGCAGCAATGAATCGGCTGAATTCAAAGGCTCGCTGGTGGGCGCTGACCCGTACATGAAATTTTATTTCGAGGACGACGATAATGTCTATACCGTCCAGTCGCACCTGATTGGCGGCTACAACTTCGCCAATGCCATGGCGGCGGTATGCGTGGGACGCTATTTTGGCGTTGAACTGTTCGATATCAAGACCGCCATCGAGGAGTATCAACCATCCAACAACCGCTCGCAATATAAGCGGACATCCAAAAATGCGTTGGTGCTCGATTGCTATAATGCCAACCCCTCGAGCATGGAGCTGGCTATAGATAATTTCGCTGCCATGAAAGCCGAGAGGAAAATGGTGATATTGGGAGGCATGCGTGAACTGGGAGCCGATAGCCGCCGCGAGCATGTGGCCATTGTGGAGAAGTTGAAGCAGTGTGGTTTTGAAAAAGTTATCCTTATAGGTGAGGAGTTCCGCTTTGCCGAAGGTCTCCCACGTGTGGAGTGCTTTGCCGATACAGAGACTGCCGCCAAGTGGCTCGCACAATATCAGCCTGAGAATTGCACCATTCTCGTGAAAGGCTCCAACTCCAACCGCTTGTGGACCTTGGAGGAATATCTTTGATTTATAGTTGTTTGGCTTAGATGTAAAAGTTAATGGTTGTTAAATCACTTGACAAACGCATTAAAAAAGTGTATCTTTGCATCCATATAGGAGGCGAAGCTTCCCAGCTTCGCCAAATATAGGAGGCGAAGCTTCCCAGCTTCGCCAAATATAGGAGGCAAAGCTTCCCAGCTTTGCCAATGTGTAGACAAATATCGGCAGCCATGTTCTGTCATTATATATTGAACGGAATCCCCTACGGGGATAGAGAATGATGAGGGTGATGTGCGTTGGCTACTGAACGGAATCCCCTACGGGGATAGGAGGCGAAGCTTCCCAGCTTCGCCAATGTGTAAACAAATATCGACAGCCATGTTCTGTCATTATATATCGAACGGACCCCCCTTTGGGGATAGGAATCGCAACATTTCTTGATTTGAAAAAATATTGTTATTTATGATAAACACTCTTTACTCCACAATGAAACTGTCGCAATTCAAGTACAATCTGCCCAAAGACTTGATTGCTGAAAAGCCCTCACGCCAACGCGACGAGGCTCGTCTGATGGTCTTGAATCGACAGACGCAAACCATTGAACACAAACTTTTCAAAGACCTTATCGACTATGTAGACACCGATGATGTCGTGGTGGTGAACAACACCAAAGTGTTCCCGGCTCTGCTGAAAGGCGAGAAGGAAAAGACTGGTGCTCAGATCACCGTCTTCCTGCTTCGCGAACTGAATCCGGAGACCAGACTTTGGGATGTGGTGGTGGACCCCGCCCGCAAAATACGTATCGGCAACAAGCTCTATTTCGGCGACAGCGACGCCTTGGTGGCCGAAGTGATCGACAACACCACTTCGCGCGGACGTACCATACGTTTCCTCTTCGATGGCAGCCACGATGAATTTATTCATATCATTAAAAGCATGGGCCAAACTCCCCTGCCCGACGAGCTGCGTGCCATGCGCGAGATAAACAATGAGGACAAAGAACGCTACCAGACCATCTATGCCAAGGTTGAAGGTGCTGTGGCTGCCCCAACAGCAGGCCTCCATATCAGCCGTGAACTGATGAAACGCTTCGAAATCAAAGATGTGAAATGGGCTGAGCTGACCCTTCATGCAGGTATTGGCAATTTCAAACCCATCGAGGTCGAGGACCTGAGCAAGCACCGTATGGACTCCGAAGAGATGCACATCGGTGAGGAGTGCTGCAATATCATCAACGAGGCCAAGCAGACTGGCCACAAGGTGTGCGTGATAGGCACCACAACGATGAAAGCCATTGAAACAGCTGTGACTATCCCCGGCAAGGTGAGTCCCTACGACGGCTGGAGCAACAAATTCGTTTTCCCGCCTCACGATTTCACCATAGCCGATATGATGGTGAGCAACTTCCACCCCTCGATGTCGTCGATGTTCATCATGGTCTCTGCCTTTGGCGGCCCCGAGTTCGTCATGCAGGCCTATCAGACAGCCATCAAGGAAAAATACAAATTCCACACCTACGGCGACGCTATGTTGATTATCTGATTGTACTGAATTGATTAGTTGTTGCTTGCAAACATTTGATTGTATTTTTTGCTTGCAATTTTATTTTTTGAACGATAACGTAGTAGTCTACCATCATAACTCACAGCTTCCATCATGTCTCCTCTTGCTGAATTGTTGCGTCCGAAAACGCTCGACGAATACATAGGACAGCAGCACCTGGTTGGCCCAGGAGCAGTGCTGCGCACCTTGATAGAAAGCGGACGTATCCCCTCTATGATTTTCTGGGGACCTCCGGGCATTGGCAAAACCACTCTGGCCATGATTATCAGCAACACGCTGCAACGCCCCTTCCACACGCTGAGCGCTATAAGCAGTGGGGTGAAAGAGGTGCGCGAGGTGATAGAACAGGCCAAAAAAGAAGAGGGCGCCATCCTTTTCATCGATGAAATCCACCGTTTCAACAAGTCGCAGCAGGATTCCCTCCTCGGTGCTGTGGAGCGTGGCACAATAACACTTATCGGTGCCACAACAGAGAACCCCTCCTTTGAGGTTATCTCGGCCTTGCTCTCTCGCTGCCAGGTCTATGTCCTCAAGGAATTCGGCAAGGACGAGATGGAGCAGCTCATAGCTTCTGCCGTCAGGCATTATGCCGAGCAGGGACGCACCATTGTTATCAAGGAAAATGAGGCCCTTCTGCGCATCAGTGGCGGCGATGCCCGCAAACTGCTTAACGCCTTGGAATTGGTGGTGAACCGTGCACCATCATCAGAAAATCCTTTGACGATAGACAACCAGAAGGTCGTCAGTGTGATACAGCAAAACCTGGCCTTCTACGACCGTCAAGGCGAAATGCACTACGACATCATCAGCGCCTTCATCAAGTCGATGCGTGGCAGCGACCCCAACGGGGCCGTCTACTGGCTGGCGCGTATGATCGAGGGCGGCGAGGACCCGGTGTTCATCGCGCGACGTATGCTTATCTTCGCCAGCGAGGATGTGAGCAACGCCAATCCCAACGCCCTCCTCCTGGCCAACGCTTGCTTCGAGGCCGTCACCAAGATAGGCTATCCGGAATGTAGGATAACCCTCTCGCAATGCGCCATCTATTTGGCCAACAGCCCTAAAAGCAACAGCACCTATATGGCTCTGGCCAATGCTCAACAGGCCATACGCCGCACCGGCGACCTCCCCGTGCCTCTCCACATCCGCAACGCCCCCACTAAATTGATGAAAGAACTGGGCTATAGCGACGGCTACAAGTATGCGCACGACTTCCCAGGCAACTTCGTGGAACAGGAGTTCCTGCCTGATGCTCTCCGCGGTACAAAATTCTACGAACCTGGCGACAACGCACGCGAGAACGAGACCCGCAAGCTGATGCAGTGGCGCTGGAAAGAAAAATATGGGTATTGATATGGCTGACGCACTATTGACTGTTGAGAACCTCTCCAAATCGTTCGGCGACAAACTGCTGTTCGACGATATCAGCTTTGGTATCAATGCCGGACAGAAGACAGCCCTCATAGCCCGTAATGGCTATGGTAAGAGTACGCTGCTGAATATCCTGACAGGCAAGGAATTGCAGGATGGCGGCAAAGTCACTTTCCGCGGCGATGTTAAGATGGCCTATCTGCCTCAGGTCCCCGACTTCCACGCACACCAGACGGTGCGCAGCTTTGTCGAAGCCGCTGAACGCCCCGAGACGGTGGAAAGCTGGGATTTCGAGCAACGTGTTGAAGAGGTGCTGTCGCGCCTCGAGGTCGACAAGCTGATGGACAGGGCTATGGATACTCTCAGTGGCGGCGAACAGAAAAAAGTGGCCCTGAGCCGCATCCTGATCGACGACACCAACCTGCTCCTCCTCGACGAACCTACCAACCATCTGGACATAAGCATGATAGAGTGGTTGGAGGATTTCCTCTCTAAGCAGAAGCTGGCCATTCTCATGGTCACCCATGACCGCTACTTTCTCGACCACGTATGTCAGGATATCATCGAACTGGACAACAGCCGTTTGTATCATTATCGAGGCTCGTTGGCCACCGGTGGTGAAGGCCCGAGCGTATTCTCTTATTATGAAGAGAAGAAAGCCGAACGCCAATATAACGAGCGCGCCGAAGTGGAGAAAGCCAAGAGCCTGTATCGAACAGAGTTGGAGTGGATGCGAAGAATGCCCCAAGCACGCGGAACTAAGGCCCGTGCCCGTGTCGACGCTTTCTATGAACTTGAGCAGAAAGCACATACTCGCTTCGACGATAAACGCCCCGAATTGTCGGTGAAGACAGAGCGCATCGGCGGAAAAATTCTGGAGCTCTACAACGTCTGCTTCTCCGCCAAAAACAGCACCGCAAACAATAGCCCGTCGGCACTGTCGTTAGATAGGCTGTTAATCAACGACTTCTCGTATACTTTCAAGAAAGGCGAAAAGGTTGGTATTGTTGGCCCTAATGGCATAGGAAAGAGTACTTTCCTTGGAATAATAACGGAGCAGCTCCGCCCGGACAGTGGCCGTGTGGTGGTTGGGCAGACAATTCAGTTCGGCTACTACACTCAGCAGGGTCTGCAAGCCAAGGACGACATGAGGGTTATCGACATCATTAAAGATGTGGCCGAGGTTATAGAGTTGGATAACGGCAAGGAGATGACCGCACATCAGATGCTCAGCTATTTCGGCTTCGACGACATGACGCAGTACAACTATTTCGGCAACCTCAGCGGCGGAGAACGCCGTCGCCTCTACTTGCTCACCGTCCTGATGGCCAACCCCAATTTTCTGATCCTCGACGAACCTACCAACGACTTGGATATCTATACTATCGATATCCTTGAGCGCTTCTTGTTGGGCTATAAAGGCTGTTTGGTCATCGTAAGCCACGACCGTAGTTTTATGGACAACATTGTCGACCATATCTTCGTTTTTGAAGGCGAAGGACGCATACGCGACTATCATAGCAACTACACCATCTATCGTGCTCAGCGCCAGGCTGAAGAGCGTCAGCAGCAACGTCAGCGAAAAGAGGAACGACGTGCCTTGCAACCTCCTTCCGAGAACCCTGCAAAAACCTCACGCCCCACCAAACCAACCTATAAACAACAGAAAGAATATGAGCAGCTTGGCTCTGAAATAGAATCGTTGACGGCCGAGCGTAAACAAATAGAGGAGCTCCTCGCCTCGGGGCAGGAGACAGACCATGCCAAAATCACTGCCGCTTCAGAGCGTATAGGCCAACTTATAGAACTTCTCGATGAAAAAGAGCTCCGTTGGCTTGAACTCGACGAGCTGTGCGGCTGACCTTAAGATATTATTCATATTATTACACTTCATTATTGTCAGTGTGTCAATTTGATCATCAGCAAACAACAATTAAACAATTCAACATAGTATTGCCTCATGTCTTCTCTCTCCATTTCAACCCTTAGCGAACTGATAAAAAAACTCGCCCCCTCACAGTTCAATAGTATCATTATCGATAATGCCGTAAGCCTTAAACGTTTTGATTACTGCTATCTGTATGCCGAAGTGCAGCGTCTTGAGTTCCGTAGCGACAGCATTACTTGCGCTGCCGACCGCTACCTTTCGCAAGAACTGATGTCGCTCACCGAGCGTTATGATGGTGGCGATTATCTTCGCATCGACAGCGGTTTGGTGGAACGTATGAAAAGTGCTCCGCGTGTGTCAGGTACAGGTTTCTTCAATGGCGCACGCCGCCGTATGAGCGAGCTCATCAACGGCGGTCGTGATGTGAATTTGAACAAGTTACAGCTCGAAACTGAGGGCCCGCGACTGGCCAAGCAGCAGCCCATCTTTGCCGTTAAGGCAGAAAGTGGGGTGACCCATTGCAAGCTCTGCAACGGCTCCGGCACCATCCAGCATACCGATAAGCAGGGCTCTGTTCAGCAGGAAAACTGTGCCGCCTGCGAGGGCTTTGGCTATGTGGGTACGCTTACCTGGTTTACCACCAATGTAATAGAGAAGCAAGTCGAGATGGTGCGCTGCCTCTCGGGCGAGATAGCGAACCTGAAAGCCTCCGTTATCGTGGCCCATAAGGGCAACGACACCACTCCCAAACGGATGCTGACACGCTTCAATGGCATCAATGTGGAAGAATACGACCCCGATGTGAAACCCTATCTCGATGCCATGCACGACAAGGTGGGCAATGGTAATGCCGTAGAAGATATATTCTTCTGCATAGTGCCCTGCTTCACATTCTCCTATCGCAATGTGATTACTGGCGAGATACGCACTGGCGTCGTTGTTGACCCCTTCCGTCAGCCCGAGTTGTTGTTGAACCTCGAAGGTGGTGGCCGCAAATTCTTCAGTGGCGTAAGCAACAGCATGAAGCATTTATCACATTTCTTTGGTGGTCTGGGCCAGACGGTCACCTACAAGGACAAGCAGGATTTGCGCCGCACCATCAGGCTTCTCATTGCCGTGGCCGTTGCCGATGGCGATGTGACAGAAGAAGAAAAGAAAACCCTTACCCTCACCATACGTAATATCAGCAATTTCACCACCGACGAGCAGGAGGAACTCGTGGCATTGCTTGGGGCTGCCGACAGCGGTTTCCTTACCGATGACGACTTTACGTTCCATAGCCTTGAGAACCGCGACGAGGCGTTGGCGCGTCTTCAGGAAATGGCCACAGCCGACGGCACCGTGCACGATGCCGAACGTGACATTATTGAACGTCTTAACTTCAAACAGTAAGCCTCGGCATCTGTGGCTGACGTGCCACACAACCTCTGTTTAGTAACAGTAAAAAAATAAGGTGTAACGATATTCTGTCAGAGTGAGCCCCGTAGGGGCGGCATATATTAGCCGTGGGCGCGAGCCCACGGGAATCGAAATACTCTATTAATCTGAGCCCCGTAGGGGCGGCATATTAAGTAACAGTAAAAAAAATAGCAAGCTTATTCTATTTTGAATGTCTGATTGTATCAACTTATTTTTTAATAATTGTTTATTCAAAATAGGTGATCTGACGTGTGATAACCTGATATAGGTATCCTTCGGTGGGATTGACGTGATAGAGGTAGGCTTGTGTCCAGTTACCATGCTCGTCGTAGTAGTATGTGTATAAGAACGCTTGGCGGAGCGTGGTGAGGTAGTAGCTGCACTTCTCGGCAAGGTTGCCGTCGGTGTCCCAGCGGTACTTGTCGCTGCCTTTGTAAATCTCATTCTCGCCCTCCTTGAAAATGGTGAACTTGAGGTAGCCTTTGTCGTCGTACACATATTCTATGGCGGAGGTCTCCTTGCCTTGCTCGTCGTAAGAGGTGGTGCTCTGAAGCACCCCTTTTTTGTCGAAGGCATAGACCGTCTTGGAACTCAGCGAGTCGGCGATGCCCAACATGTCGGCGACTATGGTGTTGGCCTTCTTGTCGTAGCTGTAGGTGGTTTGCGACAGCAACTCGCTATAGGGCTCGTGTGTACGGAGGTCTTTGACAAGATGGTCGTTCTTGTCGTAGGTGTATGCCACTATTATCACCGGATTGCCCAATGTGTCGTAGTAGGTGTTCTGAATGTAGTAACCCCTCTCGTTGAAGTTGTTTCGCACCGGCTGTCCGACGATGCGCCCTTGAGGTGTGCGTATGGTGGTAAGCATTGACTTTACGGGCCCTTTCAGGTTGTCCTCCTCGGTGTCGGGTTTGAACTTCTGAGCACCCGCGGTGCCTACCATGGTGCTTATTAATGCAAAGAGTATTACAAATTTTCCTTTCATGGCTCTATAATCTTTGAAAATGCAAAATTACATATTTTTTTTTCTAACGGACAAAATATTTTGTTAAAACCATCGTTTTTATGACAGCCAGTGTATGAAATATTTTAGGTATCAGGGCTTGAATAGTCTGATTAATACCGATATAAATCAAATAAGAGCAAACATTTCAATAAATAATCACATGAAGAAAGTTTTATTTTTCGCTGCAATGTCGTTGTTGGCCATGAGCCAGCTTCTTGCGCAGAACACCTTTAAAGGTACTATAGTCTATTCAGTGACCTCTACGGGCGAGACTGCCTTCCAGGTGCCCGAACAAATCGCCACGGCCGAGATAAAGGTCTATGACAGTAAAGTCCTCACCTCCAGCCAGATTTTCCTTGGCGGACAATTCACCAACAGCGTCCTCATCGATGGCCATACCCAGTATGCATGCATGGACCTCAGCCAGCTCTTCATGTTCTTCTCGTCGCAGGACATAGAATTGGACTATAGCGGCTCGAGCAAAATCCTGGTCACTAATGAGATAACTCAACAGGAAATCGACAGCCTCACCATCCCCGTAAAAGAGGGTTTCTACATCGAGTATGTCGACGGTGAGACGAAAACCATAGCCGGCGAGACGGCAAAAAAAGCTGTCATCCATGCTTTTGATGAAGATGGTGAGGACCATCCCACTACAATATGGTACAACGACCAGATGGGTCCCGATGTCAACCTGCTGTTCAACGGTGTAAAGGGCGTTGCCATGGAATATTCCATGAGCCTCGGCGAGGGCCGTGAAATCACGCTCACCGCTTCTGAAATAAAGAAAGGGAAAGTCAAAGAGGTCGATATGCTCCTGCCCAACGGCTATGAGAAAATCTCTAAGGAGGATATGGAAAACCTCTTCAAGCAAATCTCCGAAGAGATGGAGTATCTGAACGAAGAATAACGAAATAACCCAAGCTTTTCAGGTGTCAAAGAAAAAAAAGAAAACGACAACAAAACCAACAAAAGAGGGAGGCCTGAAACATTTTCTGGCCTCCCCTCAGTTTGCTGTAGCACGAGGCTCTTTCTACGTGCTCTTCGCCATATACGCCGTGGTGGCTATGGCCAGTTATATCCTATCGTTTGTCGACACTGGACGTGAGCCGCTGTCGTCAACCAATATCTGCGGAACTTTCGGCGGATGGGTGGCGTCAATTCTCGTCAGCGGCTCTTTCGGAGTGGCCTCGGTGGGACTATGCTTCCTGCTGGCGGTCTACGGACTGAGGCTTGTCTCGAAATATCGTACCAACAAACCGGAGAAAGCGCCTCGACGCACTTTGTGGAACGACGACATACTTTTTCGCAAGACACTATGGTCTACTTTGTTTTGGGTGCTTTGGTTTTGCGTCACCATAGGCTGGATTTCCAATCCCGACCAGGCCGACCAGAATACCATAGGCTCTGCACTCGCCGGGGTGGTGGGCACCGAGGCAGCACGCCTCCTGCTGGGACTGCTCCATATCGGACTCCCCATCCTACTGCTCTTCCTCGCCTGCCTCTTCCTGGTCTTGGTGCACCATGTAAACATTAAGATGCCGGAACTCAAGATGCTGGAGAACCGCAAAATCGACAGGGCCGTTGCTGTGAATGACGAAACCAACAACGATAACGAAGATGAAAGTGAAGAAAAAAAATCGGGATTCTTTGCGCGTCTGTTCCACAGAGAAAAGGAAGATGAAAACGATGACGAGGAAGTGGATGAGGATGAAACAGACAACGATGCTGCCGATTTCGAGTCTGATTCAGAACTTGATAATATGATGATTGAGGGAATGAGAAAACGGCGTGAGAAGAGACAAGAGAAAAAGCAGGAAATAAATGAGGTAGACACTGACCCATCTGATGCCTCATCTGACCAGTTGGTTTTCAATATCGATGATGAATTTGAACGCATCAACCGCCGTGCAGGACGAGCAGGCGAGGCCGCCGAACCAAAGTTCATCATGAACGCTAATCACATGATTGAAGATTCTGAAAATTCCCAGGATACCACAGTCCACGCAGAAGCAGAGATGTCGGAAGATGCAGACTTCGAGCCGGACGACTATCGCGAACACTATGGTATTGACGAACCTTACGACCCCAAGCTGGATCTGAAGGACTACCGGATGCCTGACACCAGCATTTTGGAGGATTGGGAACAGAAGAATGTTAAGGTTACCAAGGAGGAGCTTATAGCCAACAAGGACCGCATTGTGCAGACCCTCCGCGACTATGGTATTGAGATTACCGAAATTTCTGCCATGCCAGGTCCTACGGTGACGCTTTATAAAATCAGGCCGGCACGCGGTGTGCGTATCAGTAAGATTCAGGGATTGGAGAATGACATTGCTCTTTCGTTGGCAGCCCTCGGCATAAGAATCATTGCCCCTATACCTGGCGAGAGCAATATAGGAATTGAGGTGCCTAATGCCAAACCTCAGATTGTGGCCATGAAGACCATGCTCGAAAGCGACGAGTTCCGTAACGCCAAAATGGAACTCCCGGTGGCTTTCGGAAAGACCATCAGCAACGAGTGCTTTGTCACTGACCTCGCTAAGATGCCTCACCTCCTGATGGCTGGAGCTACAGGTACTGGCAAGTCGGTGGGACTGAATGCCGTACTGGCCTCGTTGCTCTACACCAAGCACCCGTCAGAACTGAAACTGGTGCTGATTGACCCTAAAAAAGTGGAATTCTCGCTCTATTCCAAGATAGAACGCCACTATCTGGCTGTCATGCCCGACGAATTGACCAAAGACCCCGACAAGCGCGAGCCGGTAATCACTGATGTGAAGAAGGTTGTGCGAACTCTCAATTCGCTCTGTATTGAGATGGACACGCGCTACGACCTGCTCAAGGCCGCCAAGGTGCGAAAAATAACAGAATACAACGAAAAGTTCTGCAAACGCATGCTCAATCCCGACCACGGTCACCGCTATCTGCCTTATATAGTTGTTGTTATTGACGAGTTTGGCGACTTGATAATGACCGTTGGCAAGGAGGTGGAACTTCCCATCTGCCGTTTGGCTCAGCTGGCACGTGCCGTGGGTATACATCTGATTATAGCAACGCAACGCCCAACAACAAACATTATCACCGGTACCATCAAGGCCAATTTCCCTGCCCGAGTGGCATTCCGTGTCACCAGTGGAATCGACAGCAAGACCATTCTCGACACCGGCGGCGCTCAGCAGCTTATAGGTCGTGGTGATATGCTTATCTCGTTGGCAGGCAAAGACTTGTTGCGACTGCAGTGCGCACTTATCGATACGCCGGAGATAGAGAGATTGGTTAATGTGATTGGCGAGCAAAGGGGGTACGCTGAAGGCGAAGGCTTCGTACTCCCCGAGTACCTCGACGAAAACGATGCTCCTAACAAAGAGTTCGACGCCAAGGCGAAGGATGAGTTCTTCAACGATGCGGCACGTCTTGTGGTGGCTTCGCAGTTTGGCAGTACGTCGTTGTTGCAGCGCAAGTTGCAACTGGGCTATAACCGTGCCGGGCGTATCATCGACCAACTTGAGGCCGCCGGTGTCGTGGGCCCCTACAACGGCTCTAAGGCTCGCGATGTGCTTATCAAGGACGAGGTGGCCCTGGAAGAGCTTCTGCGAAGCTTGTAGAAAAAAAAATTTGCCATTCGACAAAAAAGTATTACTTTTGCATTTTGTTTCGAAGCATCAATATAAATTAATGACCTATGAAGAAGTTAGTTCTTTTGTGTGTTTTAACGTCGTTTGTGGCTCTCTGTGCATCGTGCAGCAAAGAGCGCGAATGCCGTTGTGCTGTCGACGGCGAGTCTACCATACGCATTATCCGTATCAATAGCGGCACCTGCGAAGACCTCTACTCTGTCCTCTACGATCAGGACCCCGTCCTTTATCCCGACCAGATGGACTCCATCCTCTGCACCGATTTCGATTTCGCCAACTACGAAAATTAATAACACTTGCTGCCATGAAAGCCAAGAAATTATATATCGTTCTTCTTCTCCTTGCCATCACTGCCGTTATGGGTGCTTGCAAGAAAAACCGTTTCTGCCATTGCATTGGTGAAGACTACCTCACAATAGCCTCGAATGGCGACTCCACTTGGGTGGCCGACACCACGGTGGTGAATATCGACAGGAGCATGAAGTGCGAAAACATCTATGAGATGGGCATCGAACGCCTTCAGGACGGCGTGCCACAATACAACATCACAAAGGTGGACTGCACTGAGATTGAGGTGGAAAAGGATTCCATTGTGAGGCATATTCCTACTGAACATCCTTCAGGCGATTGAACATGAAAACGCTGCGCGTCTCCGCTGCTGTTGTTAAAATCCTGCTGGGAATGCTCTTCCTCGTTTCGGCAGTGTCGAAGTTTATCACCATCGACACTTTCGAGATGTACGTCTACAGCTTCGGTATTTTCCCTTTGACCGTCAGTTTCTATGTGGCTCGTCTGGTCATAGGCCTCGAACTGGTGCTTGGCGCCGCTCTTATCTCGCACCGCTATCACCGCTTCACGATATTGACGACGCTCCTTTTCTTGCTCTGTTTCATTGTCTTTCTTGCCTATGCCCATCTGGTGGGGCGTTCCGACAGCTGCCATTGCTTTGGCGATTTGATGCCCCTCGACCCCATACAATCTATCCTTAAGAATGCCATCCTCATTCTGCTCCTCGTTTTCACCTTTTTCTATGCCCCCCAGCAATGGGCTCCGCGCTGGTGGCTGGTGTCTATCGTATACCTCCTTACCGCCGGAGGGCTGACGCTTTATATGGTCGAGGCACGCCACCTGCTGCATCTCCTCTCGTTGGTGATGCTGCTCGTGACGCTTGCTGTGGGTGTGCTTGCCTCCACAGCACTGTATTCCAAATGGTACGTTGCTCTTCTGCTTGCTCTTACTCCCGTTGTCACCACCTTTATCCTCACCCCTCCCGACAATTGGCTGTTCACCGAATCTGATGAGCGCTTCGACAAACAGCTGTTCCAGTCAAACGTTCCAACAATAGAAAGTGCCAGTCTAAAGCCCTTGCAATTGGATGAGGGACGCCATATTGTGGCTTTTTTCAGCCCTAACTGTAAGTATTGCCGTCTGGCGGCCGGCAAACTGACCACCCTCGTGAAGCGCTACGATATAGACACTTCACGTATCGTCTATGTCTTCCCTGTCGTTGCCGATAGCAGCAGCTACGGGCGTTTCTACGCCGAATCCCGCTCTGACCACTTCGCGGAGGCTTTCATCGACAAGGAACTCTTCATACGCATCACGCGCGCCGCCTTTCCACTGGTGGTGCTTGTCGATGAGGGCAATATCGCAGCATCCTTTGCCTATCGCAACATCAATGAAAACACTATAAAAAGTTTTATGTCAGAGCAATGAAACTGCGTCGACTTATACCATTCTTCATCGTTGGCATCCTGCTTCTTTCGGGATGCAAAAAAACTTGTCGTTGCTATCGTTATGACGGTAATGTTGAGGAATTTTCCGACGACGACCTCGACAGCCGCAATATGTCGTGTGCCGAAATGGAGACGTTCAATTTAGGCAACGTCTATTCGCTGTGCGAGAAGGTCATCCTCTGACGCCAATCTTTGCCAACACTTTTTTGGTCAGCTCTCTCTCGTTCAACAGCGCCACGGCAACGTAGCCTGCTATCAGCAAGGTGTTCAACAGCAACGGCAACCCCGTTCTTGTTGTCTGCGTCATTATGCCATAGAGCGCCATTGCCAGCGCGAAATAGCCTCCTATGGCTTTGACAGGGTAGGGGATGGGGTTCTTTCGTTGGCCTACGAAATAGCTCATCACCATGCACACTCCATAGCCGCATACACCTCCCCACGCACATGCCGTGTAGCCATAGCGCGGCACGAAGATGAAATTGACTGCCAACAGCACCACGCATCCTGTGGCCGAGAATATCGCACCCCACCACGTTTTGGCTATTAGTTTGTACCAGAACGAGAGGTTGAAATAGATACCCATGAAGATCTCCGCCACCATCACTATAGGCACCACGTGAAGACCTTCCCAATAGCGCTCCGAAATGATATGCTTCAGGAGTGGCATGTAGCCCATTACGCACAGGAAAGCCAACAAGGTGAACATTACGAAGTATTTCATTACCAGGGCCTGGCTCTCCTTGCTTTCTTTGCTGCTCCCGCCTCCGAACACGAAAGGCTCGTAGGCATATCGGAACGCCTGGGTTATCATCGCCATAATCATTGCTATCTTGGCGCAGGCTCCATAGATGCCCAGCTGCGCATCGCCCTCGGCCCCGGGCATAATGAAACGGTAGCAGATCTTGTCGGCCACCTGGTTGAGAATGCCAGCCAGCCCAAGCAGAAGCAGCGGCCAGGTGTAGCGTAGCATCTGGCCTATCAACTTGCGGTCCACACCATGCCGCATATTCTTCAGCTCCGGCAGAAAAGCCAAAGTGATTGGAGCGGTACATAGCAGGTTGATAAGGAATATGTAGTATACCTGTCGGTCGATGCTGTACCATCCCATCAGGTCGGGCATGGACAGCGCAAGCCGTGGCGCGGCAAGGAATACAAACAGGTTCAGGCCTATATTGCATACAATGAAGGTCAATTTAAGAATGGCAAACTTCCATGCGCGTCCCTTGAAACGGAGGTATGCGAAGAGGATGGCCTGAAAAGCGTCGAAAGCCACAACAGTGGCCATAATGCGCAGATATTCCGGATGGTCGGCATACCCCAAGGCCTCAGAGATTGGACGAATGCAGGTGAAGACAAGTATGATGAAAGCAATGGCAACAAAACCAACCATATACAGTGCTGTGGAGAACACCTGTGGATAACGTTCCTTATGTTTGTTGGCGAAATAGAAGAAGGTGGTTTCCATGCCGAAAGTGAGGACGACAAACAGCAGAGCCACATAGGCGTAGATGTTGGTGACTATGCCATACGAACCGGAGCTTACCAGAGTGTAGGTGTAGACCGGCACCAAGAGGTAGTTCAGAAAACGGCCTATGATTGAACTCAGGCCATATATCATTGAGTCTGAAAAGAGTTTCTTAAGAGATGGCATTTTTGATTGCGTTATTGCGTTTTTGCGTGATTGATTGATTCGAAGCATCGAAACATCGAAACATCGAAAGATCGGAATCTCGAAACATCGAAGCATCGAAGCATCGAAATCTCGAAGCATCGAAACATCGAAATCTCGAAACATCGAAACCAATTAAGGCAATAACACGACAACGCAATATTTATTGTTGTTTGTTAAATAAAAATAAAATGCGCTTGGCAAAACATAATATATCAAAAGAATTTGCTATTTTTGCATTTTTATATTGGTATAGAAATAATATTATGAAGCATTTATATTTCGCTTGTTTATTGTCTGTTCTGACGCTTCTTGCAACCTCGTGTGGCAAACGGGTAGTGGTTGAAAAGTATGCCATTATTCCCGAACCTGTGGAACTGACGATGAAAAGCGGCGATTTCGTCCTCTCTTCTTCCACCAAAAGTTATGCCGGCAATGTGGGGCAGAACGACATGTCGCTCAAATACATCTCGCGTATGTTGCGCCAGTTTCACCTCAATCCCGTTCTGGTGGGCAAGCCAGAGACCAACTGTCTGCAGTTTGTAATCAACAGCGACTATGATGTAGAGCTGGGCGATGAGGGCTACACCGTCGACGTGACGCGCGATGGCGTTGTCATCGCCGCCAATACCGAGCATGGACTTTTCTATGGTTTCCAGACCTTTGTTCAGATGCTCCCCGAGGATATCTCGCAGAAACGCTATAACCGCATTGTCCTTCCTTGTTGCCATATACGCGATTTCCCTCGTTTTGCATGGCGTGGCAGCCACCTCGATGTCTCTCGTCATTTCTTTGGCGTCAGCTATGTCAAACGCCAACTGGACCTTATGGCGGCGTATAAGATGAACAAGTTCCATTGGCATCTTACCGACGACCATGGATGGCGTATAGAAATCTCGAAGTATCCGTTGCTCAACGATATAGGGTCGTGGCGCGTGGACCGCGACGACCAGCCGTGGGGCGAGGCCTCGCCAGCCATGGATGGCGAGCAACGCTCCAACGGCGGTTACTATACCAAGGACGAAATCCGCGAAATTGTGGCTTATGCCGCCGAACGCTACATTGACGTCATCCCCGAGGTGGACTTCCCCGGCCATTGTTGCGCCATCCTCGAGGCCTACCCTCAGCTGGCATGCGCCAACGACGACACCACCTACACCGTTCAGTTCGGCCCCTACTGGCCCCCAAGAGCCATCCTCTGTGGCGGCAACGATAGCGTCCTTTCTTTCCTGAAGAACGTCATGGATGAGATTATCCCGCTTTTCCCGTATAAATATATTCATGTGGGTGGCGACGAGGCTGTTAAGGACAATTGGAAACGCTGCAGCCTGTGCCAGAAACGTATCAAGGAACTCAAGTTGCAGGATGAAGACCAGTTGCAGAGCTGGATGGTGATGGAGATTGAAAAATACGTCAAAGGACAAGGCAAGACAATCATTGGGTGGGATGAAATTCTCGACGGCGGTGCCTCGGCGGATGCTGTTGTGATGTCGTGGCAGGGCACCAAGGGCGGAACCGTGGCAGCACGCCGTGGCAACGATGTCATCATGACACCCACGGAATTCTGCTATTTCAACTACTATCAGGCCAATGCCGACTTCCAGCCTCCGGCTATGCCCAACACGCTGGTGACCCTGCGGAAAGTTTACAGCTTCGACCCTATGCCCGCCAAGCTAAGTGCAACCCAGCAAAAGCATATCCTCGGCGGTCAGTGCAACCTCTGGACTGAATATATAAATACACCGGAGATGGCCGAGTATATGCTCCTGCCACGCCTGTGTGCCATGAGCGAAGTGCTCTGGTCTCCTCTCGAATCGCGCAATTGGGAACGCTTCCGCTACGATGTCAGCCGCCACCGTCAGCGCCTGGAGTGCAACGACTATAAGGTCGGGACGGGCTCCTTCTCGCCGTGGGCCACCTACGAGAAGCAGGAAGATGGCAAGGTGCGCGTGACTTTGCATTGGGAGGTGGAAGGAACGCATCTCTTCTATCGCTACGGCGACGAGCCATTCCAACGCTATAACGGGCCTTTCCTGGTCGACAGTGGCACACGCGTCACCGTGTTGCCATTCTTTCACGGGATGATGCGCGAGAAAGCCTACGACTTCGTATGCAAATAGCGTCAGCCGACAGATTTTCGTGAGCCCGCAATCAACAAAACACCATCGCTTGCCGTTATAAAACACTCATCATCCTTTTCTCAAAACATTTCAAATTATTAACAGTGTACGATTTCTCATCCATAGAACCCTATACCGCCGAACAGGTACCCGCTGCCATTGCGCGTCTGGCTCATCATCCTATGTTCCGTCGGCTGGCCAAGACCATGAACCCCAATGCCGACGTCGACACTTTCGCCTCGCTGATGGAATGCATCAGCACCTGCGACGAGTTGCAGTATATGATTATGCGTCCCCTGATGTTCCAGCTTATGAAGCGGAGCATGAACAAATTTTCCGTCGACGGACTGGACAAACTCGACAGGACAAAATCCTACCTTTTCGTCTCTAACCACCGCGACATCACGTTGGATGCCGCTCTGCTGGACGTCGTTTTCCTCAACAATGGCTACAAGACCCCAGAGATCGGTTTTGGCAACAATCTGATGCAGAACGATTTCATGGTCGATATTTTCCGGCTGAACAAGATGTTCACCATTATTCGCGACGGTTCGCGACGCGAGTTCTACAACAACTCGGTATTCCTGTCGAACTACATCCGTCATGTGCTTCTCGAGAAACAGTGCAGCGTGTGGATTGCGCAGCGCAACGGCCGCACCAAGGATGGCAACGACCGCACCGACCAGGGGCTGCTGAAGATGTTCAGTATGGCCGGCAATGGGAATTTTGAGGAGGATTTCAACCTGCTCAATATTGTCCCCGTGGCTGTCAGCTACGAGTTCGAGCCTTGCGACACCATGAAAACCTTGGCAGTATACACTTCGTTGACGGGGCTCTACGTGAAAAGCCCTCACGAAGATGTCATCAGCATCATGACAGGTATCTCACAACAGAAAGGCGATGTGCATATCTCTATATGCGACCCAATCTCGCCCGACGAGGTGGCTCGCTGCGCCGCACTGGTAAAGAACGAACGCTTCAATGCCCTCGCCAAGGTTATCGACGATAGGATTCACAGCAATTACAAACTCCATAAAACGAACTATATAGCTTATGACCTCTTGAGCGATGAGCCTCGTTTTGAGGACTTTTACAGCACCAGCGACATGGAGCACTTTATTGCCTACGTCGAGAAAGAGGCTTACAAAGGCCCCTCGATGGCGGCACAGTCCAAACTCTACGATATTTTTCTTCAACTTTATGCCAATCCCGTTGTCAACCAAATGAACGTCAGCGAATAAATAAATATTTCGCGGATGGCAGCATGGCGCGGCGTGATGGTATTTGTCTTACATAAAATAATTCAAACAACAACAGTGATACAAGAAATTAAAGATTTAGCGCATCAAATTAATTCAGAAGTCATCGGATGGCGTCGGTGGCTTCACCAGCACCCCGAGCTCTCGCAGCAGGAATATGGCACCATGGCTTTCGTCGCCGAGCGTCTTCGCGAGATGGGCCTTGAGCCTCGCACGGGCATCGGCAAGACGGGCTGCATGGCCATCCTGCGTGGCGATGTGGACCCCGACGGCTATTGCGTGGCTTTGCGTAGCGACTACGACGCCCTGCCGCTCACCGAGGCCACCGGCCTCCCGTTCGCTTCCGAAAACCCTGGCGTGATGCACGCTTGCGGTCACGATATGCACACCAGCTCGCTCTTAGGAGCCGCAAAAATACTTTGCCAACTGCGTCACCTGATTCATGGCACTATTATGTTCATCTTCGAACCCTCGGAAGAAATGTATCCCGGCGGCGCACGCATGATGATGGATGACGGCCTCTTCGACCAACTGATGCCCAACGAAATATATTCGTTCCATTGCTTGCCGGAGATGGACTATGGCAGCGTGGGGATGCGCAAGGGCAAGTATATGGCCTCGACCGATGAACTTTATTGGACTGTGAAGGGCGTGGGTGGCCATGGCGCCACGCCGCATCTCAGCATCGACCCAATCCTCATAGCCAGCCATATCGTGGTGGCTCTTCAGCAGGTGGTGAGCCGCAATGCCTCGCCCATGATGCCCACCACGCTCAGCTTCGGCAAGTTCAACGCCAATGGCCGCACCAACATCATCCCCGACGAGGTGAAAATGGAGGGTATCATACGCACCTTCGACGAGAAATGGCGCCTCGAGGCTCATGAGAAAATACGCCGCATCTCGACGGGTATTGCAGAAAGCATGGGTGGAGAATGCGACCTCTTCATCGACTACGGCTATCCCTACGTCTTCAACGACGACCAATGCACCCAGCAGGTGCACGACAATGCCTGTGCCTTCTTGGGCGACGACAAGGTGGAATGGCTCGATATGCGCATGACCGCTGAGGACTTCGCTTTCTTTGCCCAGAAGATTCCGGCCTGCTATTTCCGCATAGGCATCCACCAACCCGGTACGCCTTTCTCTAACCTTCACCGACCTAACCTAATCGTCGACGAACGCAGCATCGAACTCGCCAACGGCCTGATAGCCTATAATGCTCTCAAGGCTCTGGAAAATAGGATAAAAAAGAACAATGGATAATACCAAAGAATTAGAAACCAAACCCATGGGCAAGCTGCTGTGGGAGTATGCCTTGCCTACTATCATCAGCCAGATTGTCACCTCTATATACAACATCGTCGACAGCATTTTCCTCGGGAACAGCAGCGACGGCTTCGGCACGCTCTATCTCGCGGCCCTTGCCATCACTTTCCCCGTGATGAATATCATCCATGCCTTCGGCTCGCTGGTCGGCGCCGGCTCCTCGGCGCGCATGAGCATCGTGCTGGGCCGCAAGGATGTACCCTGGGCCGAGAAAATTCTTGGCAACAGCATGTTGCTGACCTTCTTTTTCGGCTTCCTCTTCGTCACGGCGGGCTACATCTGGATGAAGCCTATCCTCACCCTTTTTGGCGCCTCGCCGACGACACTCGGCTTCGCCTGCGATTATATGGATATCGTCCTGCCCGGCATGTTCCTCGTGACCCTCACATTCAACCTCACCGGTCTTATGCGCTCGTCGGGCTATCCTAAAAAAGCTATGTGGATTATGATCTCGGGGGCCATTATCAATATCTTCCTCGATTTCCTCTTCATCAACCTGTTGGGGATGGGCGTTGTCGGAGCCGCCTGGGGCACCACCATCTCGATGGCCATCACTGCCCTGGTAAGTCTGGTGCATTTTGTAAACCCCAAGACGTTCATCCGTTTCCGTGCCCATGCCTGGGCCCCGAAGCTCTATATCTTCCGTAATATCCTGGCCATCGGTATCAGCCCGTTTTCGATGAATGTGGCCGCCTTTGCCGTTGTAGCCGTCCTCAACCGCCAGCTTACAACCTATGGCGGCGACCTCGCCGTTGCCGTCTATGGCGTCGTCAACCGCGCTGCCGGCCTTGTCTTTATGCTCATCTTCGGCTTGTGCCAGGGTATGCAGCCCATTGCCGGCTACAATTATGGCGCGCGCCGTAGCGACCGTCTGCGCCAGGTCTATGGCCTCACGATGCGTGTCTGCATTATCCTCGGCGTTTGCGGCACTCTGGTTGCCCTCCTTTTCCCGCGTGCCATCATCAGCTGCTTCAACTCGGAGGAGGCCATACTCGCCATGGGTGTGCCGGCACTGCGCTATCTGATGGTTTTCACCCCTTTCATTGCTTTCTCCGTGGTCAACTCGCAGCTGTTCCAGTCTATCGACAAACCTTGGATAGCCATAGTCACCAGCCTTTCGCGCCAGGTCATTTTCCTTATCCCCATCTCGCTGATTCTGCCCGGCATAATGTTCCGCTCCAATGGCGGTGGTGTCACTGGCGTTTGGATGGCCTGTGCCATCTGTGATGTGCTGGGCGCCGTTCTTTCGGGAATATTGCTTATTGCTAATCGCGAGGTGTTTCACGATGGCTACGTCCCGCCGCTTCGTAAACCCCGCAAAGAAAGAGGGCCAAAAAATGTTGAATTAAACTGACATAACTGCTGATGCTTGCCGAAAGTCCGCTATGTCGCGATTCTGTAGCGACACCCAAGAAGATAGTCCTCACCGGAGGCCCTTGTGCCGGTAAAACCACCGCCTTGGCGCGTATTGTGGAGCATTTCTCCGACCTTGGCTTCGCCGTATATACCGTCCCTGAAGCCCCTACGCTCTTCACCAATGCCGGTGTCAATTTCCTTACCTCCAATCAGGAATTGTTTTATCATAGCGAGCTGAAACTGATGCAGTTCCAATTGATGATGGAGGACAGCATCTGCTCCATTGCCTCGCGATGCGGGCAGCCTGCTCTTGTGGTCTGCGACCGTGGGGCTATGGATTTGCGCGCCTATATGACCCGCGAGATGTGGCAGCGCATCCTCGATGGGTTGGGCACCGCACCGGTAGAGCTGCGCGACGCCCGCTACGACGCTGTCGTTCACATGGCCACGGCTGCCAAAGGAGCCGAGAAATACTACACCCTTGCCAACAATGCGGCGCGCAGCGAAAGCCCGGAGCTGGCACGTGCCATCGACGACCGCCTCATTATGGCATGGACTGGCCACCCACACCTGCGCGTGGTGGGCAACGACTGCACTTTCGACGAGAAAATGAACCGTGTCCTCAAAGAGATAGCTCATGTACTTGGCGTCCCTCAACCCATTGAGGTGGAACGTAAATATCTGGTGGAGCTTCTCGAACCCATCCCCAACGGCAACCTCAGCGATATTTGGCAGACCTACCTCACTCCGCTCGACGGTCTGGAACGCCGTATACGGAAACGTGGCGAGGACGGGCATTACGTCTATTTCCTTACCACCAAGATCAGGCTTGGCCCCGACCGTAGCTATGAGCATGAACAGCAGATCACGGAGAGCTCTTACATCGAGCTCCTTACACAGGCCAATCCGCTGAAGCAGACCATCCACAAGCAGCGTTGCTGCTTTGTGTGGGATGACCAGTATTTTGAGCTGGACACCTTCATCACTCCCGACATCGGCATACGTCTGCTCGAAATCGAGGATGCAGAAAGCCCCGACGATGTACGTATTCCACCATTCATTAACGTTCTGGAAGATGTCACCGGCAATCGGAACTATTCCAACTCCCATATTGCGCTAATCAAGAATCCTTAGTACCGACATCCCTACGCCTCTTATCAATAATGAAGATTCAGACGAATTTCAATCTTAAAAACCACAACACCTTTGGCATCAATGCTGTGGCCGACCGCTTTGTGACCATGGAAAGCCCCGACGACTATGAGGACTTGATGCGTTCCGGCCTGCTGCACGACGGTCCGTTTCTTGTGCTGGGCGCCGGCAGCAATGTGATCTTGCCCGACCATTATCATGGCACGGTCGTTCACCCTGTCCACCGGAATATCCGGCAGATTGTTGTAGACCGTAATTGCAATTTTATCGAGGCCAGTGCCGGAACGCCGTGGAGTTTTTTTGTGGATTATTGTATCGCCAACGAATGGTACGGGCTTGAGAACCTGGCGGGAATCCCGGGTACGGTGGGTGCAGCACCGGTACAGAACGTGGGTGCCTACGGCATCGAAGCCAAGGATGTGATTGAAAGTGTGCACTATTTCGACTTGCTCACGGGTCAGCAATGTTGGATAAAGAACGACGCCTGCCAGTTTGGCTACCGCCATTCCATCTTCAAGACGGAGTTGGCCAACCGGGTGATTGTTGATAGGGTCCGCTTCCACCTCGCTAAGGGTTTCACTCCTCAGCTGGGCTATAAAGCTTTGGCGGCTGCTGTAGACCAACGTGGCGTGGTGGCCCCTACGGCACGTCAGGTGGCCGACACTGTTGTGGCCCTGCGCAATAGCAAGCTCCCCGACCCGGCGAGCATAGGCAGTGCCGGCAGTTTCTTCAAGAACCCCGTGGTGCCGTCAGGCAAATACCATGAGCTGCGGCTGCAATTCCCCGACGTTGTGGCCTTCCCCGTAGGCGATGGCAAAGAGGTGAAGCTGGCGGCAGGATGGCTTATAGAACATTGCGGCTGGAAAGGACGCAGCATGGGCAACGTGGGTGTCTACGACAAGCAGGCCCTTGTGCTCGTGAATCGTGGTGGCTGCACCGGCTCCGAGGTGCGGCAACTGGCTCAGGCAATCATTAATGATGTGAAAAACAAATTTGATGTCGCTCTGGATTGCGAAGCAATCTTCGTATAGGTAATAAAAAAACGTATAAAAAAAATACAATGAAAAAATACGAAATCTTCTGGAAATGGTTCTCCGACAATTGTGAGCAACTGACGATGCTCGACGACCTCCTCGATGCCCAACGCCAACATCTGCTTGCCGATTTTGATAAGCAGCTGGAAGCCTATTGCTATGGTATGACCTACGAAATCAGCGAGGCCACCCCCACAGGACGCACAGTGACTTTCTCTGCCGAGGGCGACACCGACCTGTTCCGCTATGTTGTCGAACTGGTCGACAATGCCCCGGATTTCGACTGGTGGGATTTCGTGGCTTTCAAACAACCTAAGGGCACCGACCTGCGGGTGACGTTCGACAAATATCACTTCGAGACACGAAATATGTTTTTCCTTCAGCTCGAGAGCGAGGAACAGCCGGAGGTGCTGGGCATCAGAGTGGCGTTGCCCAATCCGGTGGCCGACGACGACGACCAGTTGGTGGGCGTCTATGTGACCCTCGAGGCCATGATTGGCGAGTTCGACTGCGCCACGCTGATAGGCTATCTCGACACCTGCGCCATCCCCACCGACCCCAAAGCCGCAGGCTTCCGCCCCCTCGACGATTTCCCGGCTTTCGTGGAATGGTTCAAGGGCAAGGAGAATTAAAAAAACATTCTTTTCGCTGATTCAAAATATTTTTGTATCTTCGTACCGTTTTTAATGTGCGGAAAATAGATTGTTTCGCGCTGTTAATTTTTTGTAATATAAATAAATACTATAGTAATACTACTTATTCTGTACTACTAAAAAAATACTGAAATGAGTAAAGTTGACGTACTGCTTGGACTGCAATGGGGCGACGAAGGCAAAGGAAAAATAGTCGATGTGCTCACCCCCAACTACGATGTCATAGCCCGCTTCCAGGGCGGCCCCAATGCCGGCCATACCCTTGAGTTCAACGGCATTAAGCATGTCCTGCACATCATCCCTTCGGGAATCTTCCATAAAGAGAAAATCAATGTTATAGGCAACGGTGTGCTTATAGAGCCTGCAATCTTCAACGACGAGGTGGAGGCTCTGCGCAAGAAGGATGTAGAACCCACGCATAACCTCTTCATCTCGAAGAAGGCACACCTCATCCTCCCCACTCATCGCCTTCTTGATGCCGCCAACGAGCAGGCCAAGGGCAATGCCAAGATAGGTTCAACCCTTAAGGGCATCGGCCCCGCGTATACCGACAAGATTGCCCGTACCGGCATCCGTGTGGGCGATATCCTGGAGTTCGATTTCCGCGAGAAATATCAGCTCCTCAAGTTCCAGCACCTCCAGATCGCCAAGATGCAGAATTTCGATGTCGATGCTTTCCGCATTGGTGACATGACCCTCGATGAATATGAGGAGAAGTGGATGAAATCGCTCGACACGCTGCGCACTTTCCAGCTTATCAACAGCGAATATTTCATCAACAACTGCCTCCGCGACGGCAAGCGTGTCCTCGCCGAGGGCGCTCAAGGCTCGATGCTCGACATCGACTTTGGCTCCTATCCCTTCGTCACCTCTTCGTCGACCATCACCGCGGGTGTCTGCTCCGGCCTTGGCGTGGCCCCGTCGGCCATCGGACGCGTGATGGGCATCACCAAAGCCTACTGCACGCGCGTCGGCGCCGGCCCGTTCCCCACCGAGCTGTTCGATGCCACAGGACGCACACTCTGCGAACTGGGGCACGAATTCGGAGCCACCACCGGCCGCGCACGCCGCTGCGGATGGATTGATATGCCGGCCCTGCGTTATGCCTGCATGCTCAACGGCGTCACCGACCTCATCGTCACCAAACCCGACATTATGGATGGCTTCGACGAGATTAAGATGTGCACCAGCTATGTTATCAACGACAAGGATACCGACGAGATCCCCTTCGAGTTCAACGAGGTCGAGATACGCCCCAACCTGCTCTCTTTCCCCGGTTGGAAACAGTCGCTCTCGTCGGCACGCTCCTACGACGAGCTCCCCGTGCAGCTCCTTCAGTATCTCGAGGCCATCGAGAAACGCTCCGGCGTCCGCATTATGGCAGTCTCCGTGAGCCCCGACCGCAAAGATGTACTCTTCCGCTAAAGCGACACTCCCGATTTCGCTTAACTTCTTTTAACACTCCATTATGCAATATTCTTTGCTCAACAAAAACTAAAAAAACGAAAAAATAATAAACCCGATATGAAAAAGATATTTCTTGCGGCCTACATAGCTCTGGCTCTCATGGCTTCAGCTCAGAACAAGATTAAGGAGACCGATGTCCCGAAGTCGGTGATGCTGACTCTTGAGAAGACCTACGAATCATATAAGGTTAAGACCTGGTATCAGGCTCCCGGACAGTATATTGCCGACTTCGTCACCGACGGTCAGAACGGACGTTGCTACTTCACCGCCAACGGCGACTGGCAGTACAGCTCGTTCCCCGTGCTGCTCGAGGAATGCCCCACCATGATGAACACCTATTTCGTCAACAATTATCCGGGCTATCGTATCAAAAGCACCGATTATGTCGAGGAGATGAGCGGCGACAATTATTACCGTATGGTCATCGTGAAGAAAGGTATAGGCAATGCCGACTGCGAGATGATTTTCGACACCCGTGGAAAACTCCAGCGCAGCACTGCCCCCGACCCCGATGTGGTGAAGAAAGACTACTATACCCATTCCAATCCCGACGACGTGAAGAGCGACGAAGAGACTTCGAAAACCAAGAAGTCGAACAAGAAACGCCCCAAACCGGTGGAGGACGTCCCCGAAGTCGAGGCTTTCGCACCCTCCGAGGCTATTGCTGCCAACTTCACCAAGCGCTACCCCGCCACGCGCCTCAGTGCCGGCCCCGACTGGTATGAGCGCGACAACGGCGAATGCGTGGCCTACTATGCCAACAACCAGAAAAACAAGTTCGAGGCGGTATACAGCATCAGCGAGGAAAAGCTTATAAAGACTGGCAAGGTGCTGGCGAAAGACCGTTACACCAGTGCCATAAAGAAATACCTCGACGAGAAATTCAAGGGCGAGAAATACAGAATAGAGAAGATGGTGGTGTATGAATACGATGCCAAGTATCGTGGTGAGGACGGCAAGAAACCCAAGCCCTACACCTATGTCGTGGTAAGCCAGAAAGCCTCGGGGCATACTCTGAAATATACCCGTATGGAGTTCGACAACACCGGCAAGTTCACCGGCCTTCTTGCCCAGCCCCTCGACGAACGCGACGTTCAGTAAGTTATCATAATTGTTTTTTTTGGGGTTAATTAAGAAAAGTCCTCTTCCTTCTCGAAGAGGCTTTTTTTTTATGCTATGCAGTTGTCCCTTTTGGTACGTGGGCGTCCTCGCCCGCGATGCGAATATGTCCCTTTTGGTACGTGGGCGTCCCCGCCCGCGATGTCCTCAAGCCTCCACAAAAAAAAGCCTCCGCATTCGCAGAGGCTTTTATCGATTTATTTGTTTTCAGCAAGGGTGTGCCTTACTTCTTGACAACCTTAAGGGTGCTGACACCATTCTCGGTGCTGACGCGGAACATGTAAACGCCGTTGGCCATCTGGCTCATGTCGATGCTGCTGTTGGTGCTGTTCAGTACCACGCGGCCGCTCATGTCGTAAACCTGGACGCTCTTCAGGCCCTCGGCCTGCACGTTAACCATGTTGCTGGTGGGGTTGGGGAAGAGAGACACGTTGGCCTCGTTGACACCGTCGATGGCGGCGTTTGCAGAGAGACCGGCGGAAACCGTGATATCGTCAATAAACAACCAATAGATATCGTTGCTGTTGTAGTGACGGAATGCAATGTAGACATCTTGATTGGCGAAGCCGGTGATGTTGGCAATATGCTTCACCCAGGAGGAGGTGCCGGAATTGGTGCCTTCCCAAATCATCGTGGTGAAGTCCGACACATTATTGCCAGTGGAGACATAGACGGCATAGTAATCGCCAGGATAATTTTGGTCGGCAGCGTAATCGTACCATTCGATGTTGGCATCGTTGGCAGGGATGTGGACTCTGGGGAGTACAAACCAGTTGTCGGGTGTCAGTACTCCAATGCCGTTGATGAATGATGCCGAACCCAAAGCATCGATGCCAGAGCGGGCGATGGGGTTGCTGAACACAGAGCTGCCAAGCATCCAGGCGTATCCGTCTTCGTCATAGTCATAGTCCAGTGCGCATGAAAGGGATTCGGTGGCTTCGAAACCGATGGAGTAAGGTAGTTGGGAAGGTGCTGAGCAGTCGACGATGGTAATCTGAGATGATGCTGTTGCTGTTTCTTCGTTGAGGGTGGCGCTGAGGGTGATATTGAAAGTACCGCCGGTGGTATAGTTAACGGTGGCCGATGTACCGGTGGCGGTGGCAGGTGTGGCACCTTCGAAGGTCCAGTTGTAGGTGGCTGCGGCAGGACCTTCGGCAGTGAAAGTGAAGCTTTCGCTTATTTCGCCCGAGGTGGGGCCACTGATGGCGCAGGCAAGCACGTAGCTGCTGCCGGTGGTGGCTTTAATCATCCAGGTGGGGTTAAGCTGGTCGGAGAGCTCCTGAATAGATGTCCATGTGCCTTGGAAGTTAATCCAGCTGCCGTTCATGTCGCCTACAAATTCAGTGTAGGAGGCGGGATAGTTGACACCATTAGTGTGCAGGATTATCCAAAGGCCTTTGGTGTCGTCGAGCACAATAGGCTCATAAACGGGGAAAGTATACCAGTCGCCACTTTCGGTGACGTTGTAGTTGTGGTTGTATTTGAGCGTGGTGGGGCCTTCGATGGTGCCTTCGTAGGCATAGACATCGTATGCTCCGGGGTTGGAGATGTAGGCTTTCACGTTCTGCAGGTATTCGCGACCGGCCATGTAGTTCTCGGGGATGTAGATGCCCCAGGTGATATCGCCGTTGCCGCCTAAGCCGATGCTACTGGTGTAAGCACCATCCTCGCAGTAGCTCATCTCATCGCCCCAGTTCCAGGGCTCGCGGATGGTGATTTGGTGGCTCACCGTGGTGCTGCGCTGCTGGCCGTCGGAACCGGTGTTGGTGACGGTGAGGCTAACGGTCTTTTCGCCGGTCTCGTTCCACTGGACGGTGATGACGCCATCGTTCTGGCTGGAGATGGAGCCGTTGTCAACATCCCAGGTGTAGGAGGCGATGGGGTCGACACTGATGACCGAAGCACTGAAGGTGATGTCGACATCGGCAACACCCATGCTGTAGCCGTTGAGGGTTACCAGGGGTGCCGCGTTGGGCTGGGGGCTGTTGTTGATGGCTGCTGAGACGGCAGCGACGGCCTCGGTGGCATCATAAGGGCCGAAGCCCCAGTCGGTGCCATACATGTCGCACCAGTAGCCGCTCGGGGTCACGAGGACAACGGTGGGGAAGCCGGCTATGTTATTGTTACCGCCAATGATGTCGGCGGCGGTATAGTCGTCGATGATGGGATAGGGCACGGTACCGCCGTTGGTCCAGTCGCCCTGAGAACCGTCAGCACCGCCCGCGGCAGTGATACCCGTGGAACCGGTACTCGGGTCGGCCTCAACCCAGTAGACGCTGACCGAATCGCCCATAACACTCTGGATGTTCTCCAAAATGCTGTTGGTGTGCATAACCCAGCACCAGCTGCACCAGGTGGCGGAGAAGTCGATGATGAGGTACTTGCCTGCCAGCATGGTATCACCCCAGTTGATGGTGTTACCATTGAAGTCGGTGTAGGTGGTGTAGCTTCCAATAGGATTCCATTCTGGCATGGCGTCCTTTGCACCGGTGCGGTTGAAAGAATTCTGTGCCACGAAGCTGTTGGGCTTCAGGCAGCGGCCGTTGGGACTCTTCTTCACGCCCTGGGCAAAGACGGACGTCCCCAGAACGAGAGTCATAGCGACTAATAATATTTTTTTCATAATGTAAAAATGTGCCTTGTTATTGACCATCAGGCTCTTCGGCTTTAATTAATGTTTTTTTTTACGTCCAATTATGATGCAAAAATAGTCAAAATATTCAATATTGTGCAAGCATGATTAGAATATTTAACTTTTTTCTTCGTTGTTCATCATCCCGGCTTGTTCTACAAATTCGAGTAATGCTTTGGAAATGGCTACGTTATCTTTTTTAGGGTAGCGTATTTTGGTGAAGATTTCTGTCAGGTTGCGTGTGCCGTTCTGGCGCACCATCTCTTGGTTGAAGGGGAACTCTTCGCGCTGGCGGTGCACGCGGTCGATGTCGTCGTCGCTGTAGTCGTGGTAATGCTCCTGGTGCACTACCCCTTCGAGCGGCAGACGCTCGCTAAGTGAGGCCTCTTCAGCGGGATAGCCCATGCATAGCGTTACCACGGGCACCACGCCCTTGGGCAGTTGCAGGAGGTCGGCAATGGCGCGGGTGTTGTACATCACCGTGCCAAGATAGCAGAAGCCCAGCCCCTCTGCTTCGGCGGCAACGCAGATGTTCTGGGCTGCCAGCGAGGCATCGACGGTGCCCGACATTAGCCACAGGAAGTTGTCGTAGGGCTCGTCGCATCCGCGCAGCCGGCACCAGTGATGGTAGCGGTTGACGTCGACACAGACGGTGAGGAAAGCCGGCGCCGTGCTCCCCTGTCCGAAATGCAGTTTGGAGAGCGCCGCCACATTGTCGGGCTGCTGGGTGAGGATAATGCTGTAGATTTGCATGTTGCCTGTATTGGAGGCTCGCATGCCGCAGTTGAGGATGCGTTCCATCTTGTCGGCCTCGATGGGCTTGCTCTGGAAGCGCCGGATGCTGCGGTGGTTCATTAGAAGGTCTATGGCGTTCATGGCTTGATTGTGGGATGTGTGTGTTTGAGTATAAGTGTGTGGAGCCCGCCGGTCTATGGCAAGCCGACACACTACCACAATAACGTGATTTATTTTTTTTATTGTATTATTAATTCTTTTTGTAATTTTGCAATTTCTCTTTTTTGACAATAATAAGCAAGATAGTGTTATGTTAACTGTTGAGCCCCAATGGGTTGCTTTGTATACCAATCCCCGTGCCGAGAAGCGTGTTGAGCTGAATTTGCGTGAAGCAGGTTTTGAGGCCTACCTTCCCTTGCGTCGCGAGTTGCACGAATGGAGCGACCGCAAGAAGTGGGTGGAAACGCCTCTGCTGAAGTCCTATATTTTCGCTAAAATCACTAAATATCAGCAGGTGCCGATTTGTGGTGTCCAAGGCATATCGCATCTGATCAAGTTCCGCGGCGACGTCGCCGTCATCCCGGAAAACGAGATACAGGTGATGAAGGACTTCCTTGCCGCGGAAGTGGATATGCAGGTGCGCTCCAGCGAGATGCTTCATCGCGGCAAGAGGGTGCGCATCCATAGCGGCAGCCTTGCCGGTAAGGAGGGGGTGCTGGTGAGCGACTGCGAGGATGGCAATTTTGCCGTCGAGATTACGGGCATAAGTATGGCCATGATTTTGTATGTCGACCAGGATTTGCTTGAGGCTATCGACGACAATAATGAGCCGGAAAAACCAACCAAAGAGTATTTCTTTTAAGACTACTGTGCTGAACAATAGGATTTTTTATAACGCCTAAATATAGATATACATTGAACATAATAATTTCTGGTGACGGAGAGGTGGGCTTCTATTTGGCGAAGTCGTTGACCCAACTGGACTACAATATCACGGTTGTAGACCCTCATTCCGAGTTGTTGGGACGTTTGGAGCGCGAGACCGACCTCCTCACCATTGTGGGCGATTCCACGTCGCCCCGCGTGCTTCAGGAAGCCAACGTGCAGGACTGCGACCTCTTTCTTGCTGTGCTTCACGACGAGTCGATTAATCTTGTCACCTGCATCCTCGCCAAGAAGTTGAAGGCCAAGAAGACTGTGGCGCGCATCTCCAATGCCGAACTGCTCTCGCCCAAACACCGCGAGATGTTCCGTGACCTTGGCGTCGACGAGATGGTGTGCCCCGAACGCATCGCCGCCAAGGAGATCACCAACCTCTTGAACCATACGGTGGCCACCGAGTTTTTCGACTTCAGCGGAGGCCTCCTGACGATGTACCTCATACGCCTCGAAGCCCTGTCGCCCGTTGTGGGACGCTCGGTCAAAGAGCTCAGCCAGATCTATTCCTCGCTCCATGCTCGCATCGTGGCCATCTTGCGGCATGGCGAGACCATCATACCGCATTCCGACACCGTCTTCGAAGCCGGCGACCTGGCCTACATCATCAGCAAGGCCAACCAGATGGATTCGGTGAAAAGTCTGGCTGGGGCCGCCGACATCAATATCCGCAATGTGATGATTGCCGGCGGGGGCCGCATAGGACGTTATGCAGCCCTTACCCTCGAAGACCAGAAACACATCACCCTCATAGAAAGCAACCGCAAACGCTGCAAGGACCTCAGCGCGGTGCTTTCAAACACATTGATAATTAATGGCGACGCCACAGATATAGAAATCTTGAAAGAGGAGGGGCTGGAAGACAATGATGCTTTCATTGCCGTCACCGACTCGTCGGAGACCAATGTCCTTACCTGCCTCCACGCCCGCCGCTACGGTATAAGGAAGACGATTGCCCTGGTCGAGAATACTGGTTTCATCAATATCTCGCAGGATATAGGCATCGACACCATCATCAACAAAAAGCTTATCACTGCCAGCTACATAGCCCGCTTCATAGTGAAAGGCGATGCCGTGAGCAGCAAATGGCTCAGCGGCACTAATGCTGAGTTGATTGAGTTTGTTGTCGGCAAGCACGCCACCGCCACGAGGATGACCATCGGCGAGCTTCGTCTGCCGGAAGGCCAGGCCACGATAGGCGGCATCATCCGGGGACGGGAGACACTTCTGCCCACTCGCGACACCCAGCTGCGCGAAAAAGACAAGGTGGTGGTCTTCGCTCTGCCCAACATAATGGACAAGGTGGCGAAACTCTTCAATTGAAAGTAGAGATAAAAGACAAAGGGTGAAAATTTGTTGGGGAGTTTATCATGCAGCGCGATAATTTTTTTCAATTCTCTTTTTTTAAATCGCAATTCAACTTCCGCCTCGTGGCTCGGCTGTTGGGCATGCTGCTCGTCATCATGTCGGTCTCTATGGTGCTTCCCGTTGCTGTGTCGCTCCACTATTCCGACGGGGCGCAGTTCGGCCTTGGCTTGTCGGCTCTGCTGATGTTTATGGTGGGCCTGCTGCTGCGCAACTTCCTCGGCGAGGGCTCGAACTATGCCATCGATGCGCGTGGCAGTTTCTGGATTACGGCGGTGATATGGCTTGCCGTGCCGCTGATGGGTGCTCTTCCGTACCTCTTCACCAGCAGTGTCACCACCTTCACCGATGCGGCTTTCGAGTCGTTCTCGGGCTTCACCACCACGGGGTCGTCGGTGCTGACGCGCCTCGACGCTACGCCCCCGGGGCTCCTGGTGTGGCGCAGCACGTCGCAATGGGTTGGCGGCCTTGGCCTGATACTCTTTGTTGTTGCTCTATTGCGACGCCTCAACGAGGGCAACGCCCGCCTTTACGAATCGGAGTTCTCCGGCACCCTTCAACGCCGTCTGCACCCCCACATGGCACGCAATGTGGTGCTTATGTGGGCCGTCTATGCCGGTCTTACAGCCCTGCTCTTCATTCTTTTGATGCTTGACGGAAATGGTTTCGTCGACTCGTGGTGCACTGCTTTGAGCACCGTCTCTACCGGAGGTTTCATGACCCATTCCGACGGGCTGGCCTCGTTCTCCACGTTCTCTATGAGCTGCATCACTCTTTTCATGTTCCTTGCTGGCGTCAACCTTGCTGTCATCTACGGCTTGCTGACCGGCAGGTGGAGGCTGCTGCGCTCCGACGAGGAGCTGCACCGCTATCTCCTTATCTTTTCCCTCGCTGTGGCTATCTCTTTCGTCTCCTTCTCGGTATATGGTGGAAAACTAACGGCCTACAATCTTCGGTTCGCTGTTTTCCACGTGGCGTCGACGCTGTCGACGTGTGGCTTCTACACCACTCCTCCCGAATCGTGGCCTATGGTGGTGTCGGCTCTCACCTTTCTGCTGATTTTCATAGGGGCCTCGGCGGGTTCTACGGGAGGTGGCATCAAGATTAAGCGTTTGATGATCCTGTCGCGCAGCGTGCACAACTATTTCGTGGGTATGGTTCACCCTCGTGCCGTGATGGCTGTCAAGGTGAGCGGTCAGGTGGTTGAAACGGAATACGTAAGTAAGATATATTCATTTATATTCCTCTATCTTCTCTTTGTTGTGGTTGGGGCTTTTGTGCTGGTACTGTGTGGATTGGACATACCCAATGCGCTCTGTATGGCTGCCGCAAATGTGGGCAATCTCGGCCCTTCGCCGGTGCTCCACAGCATCGGGGCAAGTATGGACTACGTGCTGCTGTCTCCTGTGGCTAAATGGACTATGATGGTGATGATGCTTGCCGGACGCCTGGAAATCTTCGCCCTCGTGGCTGTCTTTATGCCAATCTATTGGAAGAGAAGATGACTATAGAAAAAACACAGTAAAACGAAAACGCGTGCAGGTAAACATATTGGCGTTGGGTCGTTGTTGCGGCCGCTCGGTGTCCCGCTGATAGGGGAGGGGGTAGGTATGTTGGTATGCCTCATCCCGGCGTTCCACTATGCCGACGGGTCGCACTGGGGTATCCTCGCGGCAGGGCTCATCACCGCTTTGGCGGGGCTGCTGTTGCTTCGCCGGTTGCCGCGTCATCGCGGCACCGACAACGCCGACCGTCGCAGCTCTTTCATCACCGTCACCCTGATGTGGGTGGTCATGTGCCTCTTCGGTGCCCTCCCGTTCCTGCTGGCCGGTGTAAGATATGGTGGGTCGGTGTTCGATATCCATTTCTCCATCTCGTTGACGGATGCGGTCTTTGAGTCTTTCTCTGGACTGACCACCACGGGGGCCACAATCCTTGCCGATGTCGAGGCTTTGCCCCCCTCACTGCTGCTATGGCGCAGCCTCTCGCAGTGGCTCGGCGGTTTCGGCATCATCTTGCTGGTCCTTGCCGTGGTTCCTTCGTTGGGCCTCAACAAGTATGCCCTCTATGCCGCCGAGACCAGCAGTGCCGACAACAGCGGCAAGACGGCGGTGACGATGAGCACCATGGTGCGCCAAACCCTTGTCGTCTACCTCTCGCTCTCCGCCCTCTTCATCATCCTTCTCATGCTCTCGGGCATGACGCTGTGGGAGGCTGTGAATCTGACGTTCACCAATATCTCTACCGGCGGCTTCTCTATCTATTCCGACAGCATAGCCCGTTTCACGCCGCTTCAGCAATATCTGCTTGCCACCAGTATGTTCGTTGGCGGTATCAACTTCGCGCTGCTCTACAATTTCTTCACTTTCCGCTGGAGCAAAATCAAGCGCAAGCTCGACCAGTTCATCTTTTATCTGGCCGTTGCCGTGGTGGCTTCTGCCTTCGTGATGTATGTGCTTCATTCGCACCATGGATATGGCATGGGCGAGGCTCTGCGGTTGTCGGTGGTGCAAACCCTGAGTGTGCTGACCACCACGGGGAGTGTCGTCGCCGACACGCGGCTCTGGTGGACGCCGGTGGTGTTCCTGTTCCTGCTGCTTTGCCTCTGTGGCGGTATGGCGGGGTCTACCACGGGTGGAGTGAAGGTGATGCGTGTGCTCATTATGTTCCGCAGCACGCGGAATATGCTTGCCAACCGCCTCCATCCTCATGCCTATAACCCCGTTCGCCTGAATGGTAGTCCGGTGAGCAAATATATGATTACCAATGTTACGGTGACGTTCTTCGTTTTTATTGGAACTCTTTTGATGGGTCTGCTTGCCCTTCTGCTGTGCGGTGTCAATGCCAACGAGGCTTTGGGGGCTGTCTTCGGCTGCGTCAGCGGCTATGGCCCAGGGTTAGGCGACTGTGGCGGCTTCGGCAGCTAC
Source organism: Bacteroidales bacterium (assembly GCA_017446745.1). Lineage (GTDB taxonomy): Bacteria > Bacteroidota > Bacteroidia > Bacteroidales > P3 > Colimorpha. The sequence continues at coordinate 24,145 of JAFSQF010000003.1, read as the reverse complement.
ACTCTTTTCCCGTCCGCGGCGAAATGGATCTGTTGTCTCCTCATGCTCCTTGGCCGCCTCGAGTGCCTCACCGTCCTCATCCTGCTGCTGCCCTCCTTCTGGAAGAGATGGTAGGAGGTCAGTTTTCCCAACCTGACCAATGCAAAAAGTGCCATCCCTGAACATTGTTTCCTGTAGGAGGTCAGGTCTCCCAACCTGACCAATGCGAAAAGTGCCATCCCTGAGCATTGTTTCCTGTAGGAGGTCAGGTTTCCCAACCTGACCAATGCGAAAACGGCCATCCCTGAGCATTGTTTCCTGTAGGAGGTCAGGTTTCCCAACCTGACCAATGCGAAAACGGCCATCCCTGAGCATTGTTTCCTGTAGGAGGTCAGGTTTCCCAACCTGACCAATGCGAAAAGTGCCATCCCCGAGCATTGTTTCCTGTAGGAGGTCAGGTTTCCCAACCTGACCAAAAGAGCCATCCCTGAGCATTGTTTCCTGTAGGAGGTCAGGTTTCCCAACCTGACCAATGCGAAAACAATCAACCCTCACCAATCTTAAATAAAGATGTCTTCTGCGGCCATTGACATAACTCCGACAGAAAAGTGTATTATTTTACAAAAAGTGCGACTAAAAAGTGTAACAGAACACCAAGTCGGCAAAGTAGTATTCATCGTCGATAATCATCCTTTTCTGCCTTGCCTCGAAGCAGAACCCTTTGCCCATTTCGAGTAGGAATTCTTGCAGATGTCCTATCAAGGCATTCTCCAAATCGCTTTCTGTAAAAGCTTCTGGGCGTAAGCCAAGGAACTCAAACGAGAACGGATCTCTGATGGTTAATGCAGGCAAACTGTTTTTCTCCGTCCTGTCTATCAGCAGTTGGGGATTCTTGCTTACACCAGCACGGAAATAGAGATTTGTCGAAATCTGTCTACGCAGCTCTTTCACGTTCCAGCAACAGCGGATGCACTCTGTTTCGTAGAAAAATCGAGCCAAAGGGTCATCGACGGTCAGAATCTCAACAATATGAGAAAAAGAGAGCATGGAAACAAGCTCAGTAGCTGGTGTGATGAATTTATCCGACAGCGTCGGACTTTTTTCGGCAGATTTCTCCGATGCCGTCGGAGAAATTGCAGTCAGATAGTCTTTTATTTGGGGATAAGTCAAATAGAACTTACGGCTATTTGTGAGCAAAGTTTCGTTGATTCCCCTCTTGTTTACTTTCTCTGCCAAACGCTTCAACAGACGGTCACCATACTTGGCACGGTCATTGCCATGCTGTTCATATTCCACAATATAGAATCCAATGACATAGTTTCTTATCGTGGCAAAGCGATTTATCGCCTTCACGGTTGCCGAATAGGCGGAATCGTGCAACTGCAGCACCAGTTCGGACAGATGCTCGAATGAAAACGCCGTCTCTTCTGCCCAATTATCTGGCAAGTTATATAGAACAGATATTTCTGTATGGTTTACTTTTTTCTTGTCCATATAAAAATATGTTTTACAAGGTGAATCCCATTTCTTTGAGTGAGCGGAGTACCTTCTCATGGCATATGCTATTTTTTTTCGGAGAGGGAGAAGGAGCGGAAGCGGGAGGTGGTGGAGGAGGTTTCGCGGACGCGGATCAGCTTGTCGCCGAAGTGCATGGTTTTGTCGTCGCTGTCGGGGTTCTCGGTGGGGTAGACCTGGAAGAGGCGGTTGAAGTCGCGCAGGAAGTCGGCACTGCGCACGTCGAGGATGATCTGGTAGCAGACTTCGTTGGAGGGGTCCATCTTGAAGGTGCAACGGTAGTCGGCGGTGTTGATAATCATGACGCCCTCCACGTGGTTGCCGGCGGGCATATAGGTGATGTCGAACTGCTGGCTTTCGGCGCGTTCGTTGCCCACAAAGGCGCCGAGCGACTGCACGATGTGGTGTGCGTCGCGTCCCAGCTGCTCGGCGATATAGCTGGCCTGGGCATGGGAAAGGGAGGGCAGGAGGCAAAAGAAAAAGACTAAAGCTGTAAGGAGGGGATTTTTTTTCATAGCAGCGATTCCATGATTTTCACAAGCGTGTCGTGCATCTGCCCGTGATAGTCGTTCAAAAAAGTCCCGTCGGCGCGGTTGGCTATTATCAGGCATACGGTTAGGGCGTTGTGTCCTAAAAGAGACGACATTCCATAGATGGCGGATGTTTCCATTTCGAGGTTGGTTACTTTAAGGCCGTCCCAATGGAATGTGGCGAGTTTCTCGTTGAGGTCGTCGATGGCAGGGGCCAGGCGAATGTAGCGCCCCTGCGGGCCGTAGAAGCCAGGTGCAGTCGCCGTGATGCCTTTCACGGTGAAATTCTCAACGCGATGTAATAGCTCTGCACTTCCTTTGGCGCAGTAGGGGTGTCCGATGCGCTGAGGCAGCTGCATGTGGGCGGCGAAAGATTGTGCCATGGGCTCTTCCAGTTGGCTGTCGTCGTGCCTGTACCAGTTAAGCAGACCGTCGAGGCCTATGGCGTAGGCCGATGCCACCAGCGAGCCCACGGGGATTTCGCTGTGGAGGGAGCCAGAAGTGCCAACACGCACCAGGTTGAGTGTGCGGTGGCTGGCGTTGACGGAGCGATGTGCGAGGTCGATGTTGGCGGCGGCATCGAGTTCGGTCATGATGATGTCGATGTTGTCGCAACCCATCCCGGTACTCAGCGCAGTGAAGCGTTGTCCGTGGTAGCGGCCTGTGAGGGTATGAATTTCGCGGTTTATGCTTTCGAACTCAATGTTTTCGAAAATGTCTTTGAACATGTTGACGCGCGAGGGGTCGCCCATCAGGATGATGTTGTCGGCCAGTTCGCGTCCGGTCATATTAATGTGGTAAAGGCTCCCGTTGGGAGCCAGTACCAGTTCGCTGGATTTGAAATTCTGCATTTTACTGTTTTGATTTTGTGTTTTACCCAGTTTTGGGGAGGGTTATCTGCGACCGTTGGTGCCAGATGTTGGGCGTCCGGAGCTTGTGCCTCGGTTGCTGGAATTTGAGGAGCGTGACGACGAGGTGCTCTCGCGGTTGTTGGTGTTGCTGCTCGTGCTTACGCGTGCCGAGCCGGAGGTGCGTGATGATGAGGCATTGTCGGAACGTTCGGTGGAGCTGGAGGATGACGACGAGCGGGTAGAGGCTCCGGCGGAAGTGCTGCGGGTTGAGGTGCCGGTGGAAGTGCTGCTGGTTGAGGTGCCGGTAGAAGTGCTGCGAGTTGAGGTTCTGGTAGAGGTGCTGCGAGTTGAGGTGCCGGTGGAGTTCGAGCGGGTTGAAGTGCCGGTGGTGTTGGAGCGGGTTGAAGTGCCGGTGGTGTTGGAGCGGGTTGAAGTGCCGGTTGAGGTGCTGCGAGTTGAGGTGCCGGTAGAAGTGCTGCGAGTTGAAGTGCCGGTAGAAGTGCTGCGAGTTGAAGTTCCGGTGGAGGTGCTGCGTGTTGTGGCGCTTGATGAGCTGCGTTCTGTGCTGGTAGCGCTGCTGCGGTTGGATGTTCCAGGGTTGCCGGCGTTGCTGCGTACCGTTCCTGTGCGTTCGGAGCCGCGGTTGCTGCTGATTGCGGCACTACGGGTGCCCGAGGTGCTACCGCCGCGTGTGGGGGCTGAGATGTAGCCGTGTCCATCGCCGGCCACAGGGTGGTCTACACCGGGATTGAAGGGCTTGGGAGGTACGGGAGCCGGGATGTGAGGGGCCCTCATGTAGTAGGGGTGGTAGGGCCAGGGGCCGTGGGCTGGTACTGCGGGTGGGCGCCAGCCATAGCGGTGGATGTGATGATGGTAGGTGTAGCAGCGGTTGAAGTGCGGGTCGTGGTAGTGGCGCACAAAGGGGTTGTAGGGCGGCATGGTCCAGTAGAAGTTGGGCATGGCCACGTTGCTGCGGAAGCGCAGATATTGTGCTGCGCTGTACATGCGTCCGCTGACGGGATTGTAGAGCCAGATGCAACCCAGGTCGAGGGGCATATAAATTTCCTCACCGGTATAGGCATCGAAACCGAACAGCCATATTTCGTAGAACTTGCTGTTGACGGCTTCGGCCCAGACCTCGTTGACGATGACATAGGTGGCCAGCTCGTACTCGAAGCCGCAGTAGATCATCAGCTCGTTCTGAGCGTCGAGAGTTGCGGCCACTCTGGCGGCCTGTTGGTTGGTGAAGTAGCGTACCGAATTGGCCGAAGCAGCGAGAGTTGCGAGGGTTAGTAGCAGTGTCAGAATGAATTTTTTCATGATGGTCTCCTTTCTTGTTGTAGGTCCCGGTATCATCAGTCGGGATTTGTTATTATTTGGTTATTTGTATTCGGTAATAAAACAAACTTGATGCGCTTAACTAATTTTAAGATAATGTCTTCTTCTGAGAAAATCTTTGAGATAGAATGTGCAAAGATAAATAATGATTGTCGTTCGGCCAAATTTTTGTTGTTGCGGAGCAAAAAATAAATTATTTTGCCAAAAATGCTTGTAGTTTCAAAAAAGTTCGTACTTTTGCAAACTGAAACGACGAAGAAAAAGTGTGAAAAAGGTGTTATATCTTTCTTGAACACAGATTTTTATGTCGAAAATAAGGAGAGATGCCGGAGTGGTCGATCGGGGCGGTCTCGAAAACCGTTGACCAGCTTGCTGGTCCCAGGGTTCGAATCCCTGTCTCTCCGCTGGTAAAAAGGGACACCGGGTGCGGCTGTCTCTTTTTTTTGTGAGTAAATCTGTTGTTTTCGGAAATGTTTGTACATTTGCATTGTAGCAATGCGGCAATTTCCGCAGGATGGTACGCAGGCGTCTCCGCCTGCGTTTTTTCGTTGTTGGCATTGTTTTCGCAAGAATAATATTTTTCGCAGAAAGCGAAGAGTTCCTTGCGAAGAGTTCCTTGGGAATAAGGACTTTTTGATTTAACGGAATCCCCGACGGGGATTGAGAGCCGGGAGATAAGCTTTCACTACTGAACGGGAACCCCTACGGGGTTATTTATAGAACGGAATCCCCTACGGGGATAGAGACTGATGAGGGTGATGTGCGTTAGCTACTGTACGGAATCCCCTACGGGGATAAGAGGCGAAGCTTCCCAGCTTCGCCAAATAGGAGGCAAAGCTTCCCAGCTTTGCCATGTAGGAGGCGAAGCTTCCCAGCTTCGCCAATGTGTAGACAAATATCGACAGCCATGTTCTGTCATTATATATCGAACGGAATCCCCTACGGGGATTGAGAGCCTGGAGATATGCTTTCACTGCAGAACGGGAACCCCTACGGGGTTATTTGAGGGGCTTTATTTGGATAATAATTTTTTTTAGTATTTTTGCATTCTGTTTGACGATAAATAATAATACAAAATGAAACGTATAACACTTTTATTATCATTGTTTGCAGCAGCATTAACTATGATGGCACAGCCAGCAAAACGAATCACATTGGAAGATATATGGAGCAAGGGTACCTTTGCGCCCCGAGGAATCCAAAGCATACGGTCGATGCAGGACGGGGAGCACTATTGCGTGCTTACGCGCACGGGGATTGACAAGTATTCGTACAAGTCGGGGGAGAAGGAGGGGACGGTGTGTAGTTTCGGCAATGCGGTGCCGGCGATAGAGGACTATGAGTTTTCGGCTGACGAGCAGAAGATACTACTGAGCAGTGGTTTCGAGCCTATCTACCGCCACAGCGGGGTGTCGGACTACTATATCTACGATATGGCAGACGGTGGATTCACGAAACTGACAGGAGGAGGCAAACAGCGGTTGACGACCCTTTCGCCTGACGGCACAAAGGTGGCCTACGTTCGGGACAATAACTTGTACTACATGGAACTGGAGGGGCTGAAAGAGCATCAGATAACGAGCGACGGGCGGATGAATGCGATCATCAACGGCACGACGGACTGGGTGTATGAGGAGGAATTCGCCATAACGCAGGGCTTCTATTGGAGCCCGGACAGCAAGCGCATAGCCTACTACCGCTTCGACGAGAGCGGGGTGAAGGAATACACCATGCAGATGTGGGGCGAGCTATATCCGGAGAACTACACCTATAAGTATCCTAAAGCCGGCGAGGACAACTCGGTGGTTGACATCTATATCTACAGCCTCGACGAGAACCGCGCGCTGCGTCTCAACACAGGCAGCGAAAACGACCAGTACCTGCCTCGGATGCAATGGACCAATGACCCCAATCAGCTTGCTTTCATGCGTATGAATCGTTTGCAGAACAAGATGGAGCTCCTTGTAGCCAATGCCACTACAGGAAAGATAAGAACGCTCTACACCGAAGAGGACAAAGCATACGTTGAAGTGCCAGAGACATGGAAATTCCTCGCGGACGGCAAGACCTTCCTGCTGAACAGCGAAAAGAACGGCTACAACCATCTGTATCTTTACAACATGGAGGGACAGCTGATAAAGCAAGTCACGTCGGGCGATTACGACGTGGTGGAGGTGTGCGCCATAGATGAGAAAGCCAAGCGTATCTACTACACGAGCCATGAGCACGGAGCCATTAACAAAAGCCTCTCGATGGTGGAATATGGGGGTAAGAAAACAAAGACCACCTGCCTGAACTATACTGTGGATGCCATGCGCCAGTATTTGGACGGCGACGAGTTGCAGGCATTGCTTGTCGACAATAAATATGTTGCCGGAACATACGCTGCGAAGTTCAGTGAGGGCTGCAAATATTATATCTGCATCTATAGCAACGCCAATATGCCGCCGATATATACGTTGCACGACAGCAAGGGTAAACTGGTTAAGGTGCTGCAAGACAACGCACAGCTACGGCAGCGCATGGCGGAATACGGACGGGAGAGAAAAGAGTTCGGCACGCTTACCACATCGGAGGGCATAGAGCTGAACTACTACATTATCAAACCGGCCAATTTCGACGAGAACAAGCAGTACCCGCTATTCTTCTATGTCTATGGAGGGCCTGGCAACCAGCAGGTGACAAATAGTTATGGCTATAGCGACTACTATTGGTTCCGTATGTTGGCGCAGAAAGGCTACGTGGTGGCCTGTTTCGACGGGCGCGGTACCGGGGGACGTGGCGCCGACTGGAAAAAGGTGACCTATAGAAACTTGGGGCACTACGAGTGCATCGATGCCATAGAGGCTGCCAAATGGTTCGGCAAGAAACCTTGGATTGACGAGAGCCGCATCGGCATTTTCGGCTGGAGCTTCGGGGGCTACCTGTCGTCGCTCTGTATCCTGAAGGGTAACGACGTGTTCAAGAGTGCCATAGCCGTGGCTCCGGTCATCACATGGCGCTACTACGACAATATCTACACCGAGCGTTTTTTGCAGCGTCCGCAGGAAAATCCCGACGGCTACGACAACAACTCGCCGCTGAACTTTGCTGACCGCCTGAAGGGCAACTACCTGCTGGTGCACGGCACGGGGGACGACAACGTGCACTTCCAGAATGCCGCCGACATGGTCACAGCCCTGGAGAAAGCGGACAAACAGTTCGAATTCCGTATCTATCCGAACAAGAACCACAGCATCTATGGCGGCAACACGCGCCTGAACCTCTACAAGCTTATGACCGACTTCATCGAGCGGAAACTGTAAAGCCAGACGAGACGGCGGAAGACCCAAAACTTTTTTCTCTAAAAACCACTTGTGTTTGGGATTTTTTTGTACCTTTGTACCGTGATAAATTGGGTTATTAATAGTCCAATGTTTTGTGTATTAATAAAGTAGAAAGAAAAGTAGCAATACAATGAAGAAAATAATGTTCATATTTGCTTTTGTGCTTCTCCTCACGTCCCCCGCCAAAGCTCAGTTTGTGCGCTATGGTTTTAAGTTGGGGAACGGCATATCAATGGTGACCGACGACCTTCTCACCAGCTCCCCTGTATTCGGCTTCAATATCGGCGGTTATGTCGACTATTCTTTCACCAACTGGAAAAATCCCTGGTCGGAGAATGTCTATCTGCAGGTGGGGCTGAACATTACACGTCGTGGCACCAATTTCCAGCGCGTATGGGTTCTCGAACCACGTTCCATACGTCAGGGCTATTATCACAACTGGTATGCTCAAATTCCCCTTATTGCAGGGTTCCGTTATGAATTGCCCTCGTTGCCTGCCGAGAATTTCCTGAACTTCTTCGTCGGCCCCACCTTCAACGTCGGAATGTTCGGCAAGCTGTGGGACCGCGAGGTGATGCCTGGCATGCCCCACCGTTCGCACAACTACGACACTTTCGTGACGGGCGACAAGGACGACGCTCGTTCCTTCAAGAATCTGCGCCGCTTCGATGTGGGTATAGTCTTCGGTGTCGGCTACCAGTGGCATAATTTCACTGTCGACCTCTATATTGACCATGGTTTTATAGCACTGAGGAATAGTGCCGATGTCCTGGCCCCATTCGATGTGAAGCCCGACGAGAACGGTCAGTACGATTTCTCAGATGTCAACGACCGCAACGCCTACACTGGCACCAATCACGCCTATATGATAAGTATAGGCTATCAGCTTCCTATCCATAGATAGCCTCTTCGTTCTCAGCTCTCTTTACTATCACTCCGAGGATGTCCTTTCCTCCTTGCTCTCCCTTCTACCCAACCCATAGGCCACTCTCCGAATTTCCACTTTTAAATCTTGATATTATTTAGTATTATCTTTTGTTGCTGCGGCGTTATTGTCGTTCACTTTGGTGGCTTGTGGGGGCGATCCTCTTCAGAAAGAGGTTGAAGAAGCACAGAAAAGTCTTCCTATGAAGGCTGGCGAGGGTATTATGTGTACTAGTATAGAGCTGTTGAACAATTATGAGACCTACACTTGCGAGGTCGATGAGACTCTCTTCGGTGAGGAGTTTATGGACCTGCTGTCTGCCAGCCAGGAGGAGATGAAAGAGGCTATGCTGGAACCCGATGAGGATACCCAGGAACTCGTTGATCTTTGCAAGAAAGAAAACAAGGGGCTCGCCTACAAGTATGTAGGAACCATTACGGGCAAGAATTTCACCATCTACTTGGAGCCCGACGATTTGAAGTAGTCCTACTTTAAGCTAAAGAAACAGCGTCCCCCATTCGTGGAGGACGCTGTTTCTATGTGTGATATAAGGGAATGGATTATTTCTCAGCTTTCACTTTTGCATATTCTTCGTTGAGGCCGTTGACAATCTCGTCGGTGATGTCCATGCCTTCGTTGCCGTAGAGGATGGGGCTGCTGCTGAAAGAGCGTGCCAGGATGAGGTCGAACTGCTGGTTCTGGGCGTTGTATTCACGGATGAAGTTGTAGACGGCGCGGGTCATCTTCTCGCCCTCTGTCAGGGTCTTCTCCTGGATTTGTTGAGCCAGTTCGCCCTCAAGGCTTTGCAGGCGCTGCATGCGCTCGCTGAGCTCCTTTTCCTTGGCTTGCTGCTGGGCAAGTGTCATGTTCTCGCCGCCGCCCTTGACGTAGGCCTCGTAGTCTTTCTGGAATTGGGCCATTTGCTGCTTGTAGCTGTTCTCCTTGGCAGTCTGGAAATTCTGGATCTCTTTCTGCAGGTCGATGGCGTACTGGTATTTTTCCATCAGGGTGTCGGTGTTGACATAGGCAATCTTAATGCCTCCTTCGCCGGTGGCTATGGGAGCCTTGGCGTCGGCGTTGGCCAGGCTGTGCCCTTTGGCTCCGATGCCGGTGAAGTGGAAAATGTAGAGCAGGATGAGGCCTACGAGCAATATGCAGTTGACGATGGGTAGGCATTTGCATTTCTTTTCATTCTTGCTGTCGCAGGATGCGCGAAGCTCCTTGGTTTCTTCATTCCTATTTTCGATTGAAGGGAAAGGCTCCTTGCCTTCGTTTGGGGTTGTATTATCTTCCATTGTGATTTATAAGTGTTTGGTTGTTCGAGAAAAAGATTAGCATTCGGGTTCGCCGATGACGGCTATGGCGCGTTGCACACGGCGTATGGTCTCGTCCTTGCCCAGCATCATGACGAGGGTGAGCATATCGGGGCCTACGGTTTTGCCCACCACGGCGAGGCGCAGCGAGTTCATCACCTGTCCCATATTCAGGCCGCCGGCCACGATGTAGTCGTCGAGGAGGGCTTTGTGGATGGCCTGGTATTCAAAAGGCACGGTGTTGAGGATTTCCACCACTTTGTTCATGTGGGTGGTCATGCCGGGCTTCCAGCGTTTCTTGACGGCTGCGGGGTCGTAGTCGGTGGGAGCCTGGAAGAAGTAGCAGGTGGTGTCCCACATCTCGCTGATGAAGCTGATGCGTTCTTTCATCATGCCGCACACTTTGACAACGTATGGGCGGCTGAATGTCGAGAGCGGGAAATCGTGCTCGGATGTTGCCTTGTCGTCGACGTTGATTCCATGTTCTTTAAGAATGGGAATGAACATCTCAGCCACTTCTTCGTCTGTATGCATCTGCATGTATTCGTGGTTGAACCATTTGGCTTTCTCGACATTGAACTTGGCGCCACTCTTGCTTATATGCTCCACGTTGAAAAGGCGTATCAGCTCTTCCATCGAGAGGATTTCCTGCTCTGTGCCGGGGTTCCAGCCGAGCAGGGCCAAGATGTTGACCACGGCCTCGGGGAAGTAGCCGCGTTCGCGATAGCCGCTGCTCAGCTCGCCGCTCTTGGGGTCGTGCCAGTCGAGAGGGAAAACGGGGAAGCCAAGGCGGTCGCCGTCGCGTTTGCTCAGCTTGCCGTTGCCTTCGGGTTTGAGGAGCAGTGGCAGATGAGCGAACTGGGGCATGGTCTCCTCCCAGCCGAAGGCGCGGTAGAGCATCACATGAAGAGGTGCCGAGGGGAGCCATTCCTCGCCGCGTATCACATGGCTGATGAGCATGGTGTGGTCGTCGACGATGTTTGCCAGATGGTAGGTGGGCATGCCGTCGCTCTTGAAAAGGACCTTGTCGTCGAGGAGGTTGCTGTTCATCGTAACGTCGCCACGTATAAGGTCGTGGACCGTTATGTCAGTATCGGCAGGGAATTTGAAGCGAACGACGTAAGGCTCGCCGCTATCCAGTCTGCGTTTGACGTCGTCTGGCGGGAGGCTCAGGCTATTCTGCATCTCGTTGCGAGTGTGGCAGTCATACTGGAATGTTTTCTTCTGAGCTTCGTATTCTTTGCGTTTGGCTTCAAGCTCTTCGGGACGGTCGAAAGCATAATAGGCCCAACCCGTATCTATCAGCTGTTCGGCATACTGGCGGTACATGGGTTTGCGGTCGCTTTGGCGATAGGGGCCGTAAGGGCCGCCGACATGCACTCCTTCGTCGAACTCGATGCCAAGCCATGTCAAGGCTTCGATGATGTATTGTTCGGCACCCGGCACGAAGCGGGTCTGGTCGGTGTCCTCGATGCGGAGAATCATCTTGCCGCCGTTCTGGCGGGCGAAGAGATAGTTGTAGAGGGCGGTGCGGACACCGCCGATGTGCAAAGGCCCCGTGGGGCTTGGAGCAAAGCGTACTCTTACTTCTTGTGGCATTGGCTATAGTGTTGAATTATTGATCGTTTAATTGTTTGGTTGTTTATTGGGGGGGCGTATTCTGCGAAATTGGTGCGTGGACATCCTTGTCCGTGGTTGTATTCACTGCTACGTGGACGCCCCCTGTCCGTAATTTCTCTTAACGCGCTACAATAAATAATATTGTGCCGGTGGCCTCATTTTCTTGATGTGGTGGAGCTGTCGGCGAGGAACTTCTCCTGAGGCAGTTGCCTGAAGGTGCGTCGCGACAGCAGGTGATAGTCCACCAGGATGGAGCGTTGGTATACGCAGCTGACTTCGTGGGGGTTGAGCTTGCCGCGCTTTTCGGCGAGTGAAGGCTTCCATTGCCGGAACTCTTTGTGGGCCTTGAAAACGGCGCGGCACTCGCCGGCGTTGCCTTTAAGGAGGAAAGAGAGGGCTGCGACCCAGTCGAGGACAAAGCGCAGGGCTATGACGCGATGCAGCCTGTTGTGGGGCAAGTTTTTATAAAGCATTGCCAGGTTGTTGCGGAAGTTGAGCTGGGTCTTGAACGGAGAACTCTTGGGGAGGGTGCCGCCGCCCACGTGATAGACGGTGGCGTCGGGGCAACACACGGCCTTGTAGCCTTTGTTTTTGCAGCGCCAGCAGAAGTCTATCTCCTCCATGTGGGCGAAGAAGTCGCCGTCGAGGCCGCCGAGCTCGCGCCACACCGAGGCGCGGACGAACATGGCAGCACCGGAGGCCCAGAAGACCTCGCGACAGTCGTCGTACTGTCGCGTGTCGGCCTCGAGGGTGCCAAAGATGCGCCCACGGCAGAAAGGGTATCCCAGCTTGTCGATGAAGCCACCGGCACCGCCGGCGTACTCGAATGTCTGCCTGCTGTCGTACATCAGCAGTTTGGGTTGGGCCACAGCAATGGAGGGGTCGTTGTCCATAAGGGATACCACCTTCTCCACCCAGCCGTGCGAGACTTCGACATCGTCGTTGAGAAGTACGAAATAGTCGGCATCAACCTGAGCCAGAGCTTTGTTGTAGCCGTCGGCGAAACCATAGTTTTTGTCGTGCAGGATAAGGCGCAGTGTGGGATAATGCTGCCTGAGGAAAGGGATGCTGTCGTCGGAAGAGCCATTGTCGGCGATGATGACTTCGGCGAAGTCGGGGCAGTGCTGAACAACGGACGGCAGGAAGCGCTCCAGCATGTGGCGTCCGTTCCAGTTGAGGATTACTATGGCGACTTTCATCATAAAATCAATTAATCAAATTTTTTTTGTCGCAGGCGGGGACGCCTGCGTACCATTATCGCGGGCGGGGACGCCTGCGTACCATTCAACAATCGCGGTGGTGTTTCCATCGGCGGTGGCTCCAGAGCCAGTAGGGAGGGTTTTGTTCGATCTGTTGCTCAAGGTGCTTGGCGTAGAGCGTGGTGATAGAGCCTTCGGGGAGGCTGTTGGGGGAGTCAGTGACGAGGTGGAAGACGACGGAGTAAAAGCCGCGGCGCAGCCGACGGACGTCGTAGAAGAATACTGGCATATCGTATTTGCGTGCAAAATGCTCGGCACCGAAGATGAAGGGGGTGTCTTGGTGCAGGAATGTGGTCCAAAAGCAGCGCTTGGGGTTTCCGGGCGACTGGTCGGAGAGCATCATGTAGGCCACGGGGACGTTGTGCTGGTGGTAGAATTGCATGACCTGCCTGACGTCGGTCTGGTCGACGATTTCGGTGCCGAAGCGGTCGCGGCGCGCGGTGATGAAGACGCCGAATTTTTTGTTGCTTAGTGGCTTCCCCACGCCGATGCCATGGTGATGAAGATGGCTGTCGAGCGAGGTGATCATATATTCCCAGTTGTTGAAATGGGCCGACATCAGCACTACGCTGCGCCCGGCGTCATAGTATGGCTCAAGGATGTCGGGGTTCTCGAGCTTGTAGTGCCGCCTTATTGTGCGTAGCGGGGCTGCGATGTTGTGGAAGCCTTCAGCCAGGAGGTCGCACATGTGGCGGTAGTATAGCCGTTCGATGCGTCGTTTCTCTTTCAGTGTTTTTTCGGGGAAGCAGCGGTCAAGGTTCTGCCTGACCACGGCGAGGCGGTAGCGCACCACATAGTGCACCACGGGGCAGATGAGCGTGGCTATGCAGTGGTGAAACCATAGCGGCAGTCGGGCGAAAGGAAGAAGCAGCCGGTACATGAATGCGTTAGGATGTCGATGTGTTAAGTGGGTGTCAATAAAAAACAATTCAATGTCCGCGGTTGAACTGGTCGCCCACTTCGCCCTGAGCGTTCTCCGGGAGCTGGCCTTGGCTGAGGCGGCGTTCCCAGTACATGTCGCGCACTTCGCCTTTGGCGTTGGAGTGGAGCAGCTGGTACTGGTTGGAGCGGAACTGGTCCCAGAAGAGGAAGCAGCGGTTGGCGTCGTCGCCCGGAAGGGTGTTGTAGCGCCATAGCTGGTAGGGGAGGTAGAAGATCTGCCCGATTCCCGAGCGGGCTTGGTCGTCGAGGCCCACCACTTGCTTCGAGGGGTCTGAATCGCGTATGATGCTGACGCCGCTGCCCATGCCGCGCGAGGAGACGAAGTTCTTCTCGTCGCGTACGTAGTCCGGCGGGCCGTATTGGAGGTATACGCGTCCGCGGTCGGTCTGGTAGCCTTTAGTGTTGATCCATGCGAAATTGGCGTTGACGTATTCTATGCGTTTGCGGTAGTCGTTCCATAGGCTTTCGGGGTCGAGGGGGTCGCGGCGCAGCCAGAAGTTGTAGAGGAATTTCTGCTTGGCTTCGAGCCCCGGGGCTTTGATGAGCGAGTAGATGGTGCGTCGTTCCAGCTCGTTGGCGAGAGGGTAGAGTGCTTCGACGTAGTCGTTCAGCTCGGCCTCGTTGGTCAGCTTAGAGGCGAAGGTGAATTCTACCGGGGTCTGGTTGCCGGAAGCCGAGGCCGAGGGGTTGCTGCGGAAGAAGGGGAGGCGCTTGAAGAGGAGCATATCGTTGCTCTTGTTGCGGATCTCGACAACCAGGTTGTAGTTGCCCGAGGCGAGCTGCGTGATGTCGATCGAGCCGAAAATGGGAATGATCGAATCGCGGTCCATGCGGCGCGTGGTCTGGGTGTATTCAAGTACCGAGCCGGTCTCCTGCATTTCGATGAAAGAGACCACGTAGACGTTGGGGTCGCGGAGCTCGCGGTCGATGTTGTAGAGCTCGCAGTAGAAGTTGAGCTGCGACACTTGTTCGGGGAGGAAATCGTTGACGTAGGGCTCCATGTCGTAGCCACCTCGCGAAAGGATGTTGGGCGTGGCGGTGGGCTTCACGTTGGCCATGAGCTGTACGCTGGAGAGGGCCGGGCGTTTGCTGTCGTAGTAGAGGGCCACTTGTTCGCGCACCACGGTGGGGCTGTCTGAGCTGTTTTTGTCGCGCAGGCTAATTGTGAGGTTGTAGATGCCGCGCGGCAGCGCGAAGCGTTGCATGTCGATGAAGTTGAAATGGTCGCGGTCGGGGCTGTCGATCTTGGGGCTCTTGAGGTCGTATTTTTTCACCACCGCGATGGTGTCGTTACGCTCGGCGGTGATAATCATCTCCACCGAGGCCTGGAATTTGCCGTCGGAGGGCACGAAAACCAGGTTCCATGCATCGAACGAGACGTAGGTCTCGATGTACGGGCCGGTGCCCGACTGGTAGAACGACGAGTAGGAGAAAACGGCGCTGAGGCGCTTGTCCGATTTTTGGGTCTGGGCCAGGACGGAGAGATGACAGGCCAGCAGTAGGAACGCGAGAACCGCGAAATATTTAATATTCTTGTACATCTTAACTTAAGATTTAGTTGGTTTTCTTGTAATGCATGGTTTTGCCGTTGAAAGAGACAGAGAGGGCGCTGGAGTTCAGGCGCTTGATGAGAAGGGTGTCGGTGATGCTGTAGACACGGCCATTGTCGAAGCGTTTGCCGGTGAGGAGGAGGCGTTTTTTGCTCAGTTCCCAGTTGGTGTATTGCACGGTGGAGTTTCTGACCGAAGCTGCGAGGCCTTGCTTGCCGCACTGGAAGCCCGGGGCCGTAGGGTCGTCGGCCGGCGTCCAGGTGCCGAGGATGTCGCGCCGCTGATGGCCGCCGAAGATAGAGTAGGCCAGCATCGCGATGATGGCGATGATGGCGGCAAGGGCCAGGAAGGGGTGTATGGTAATTCGGCGTGACATCACTCATCATAAACCAATTTTTTACATTTTTATTATGATTGGAGAGGATTTTTTTTGTGGGATTGAGGAAAAAGCGTATATTTGCAGTGCTTTTGAGGAATAAGTAGCGAGGCCGAGGTTGTATGATTTCATGTTGTAACTCAATAATAACATCAACATATACCATAAAATGGAAAGAACTTCAAAAATGAAAGTCTTATTCGTCTGCCACGGGAATATCTGCCGTAGCCCAATGGCAGATTATTATTTCAAGAAGATAGTAAGCGGTGCCGGACTTTCTGACATGATAGAGGTGCAGTCGGCGGCCACGAGCAGCGAGGAACTGGGGAATCCCGTCTATCCATTGGCCAAGCGAACACTGGCGGTGCACGGGATAGGATGCCGCGACAAGGTGGCCCAGTTGCTGACGCGCCGCATGTACGACGAGAGCGATTATGTGGTGGGAATGGACCAGGCAAACTTGAAAAACATACGCGACATGGTGGGGGCCAACGAGTCCGACGAGGGAGTGAAGCTTTTCAAACTGTTGGACTTTGTGAAAGATGCCGATGGCGAGCCGCTGCAACGCGACATAGCAGACCCCTGGTACACCAGGAATTTCGACAAGGCATGGGACGACATCTCCCTGGGCTGCCGGGCCTTGCTCGAGCATATAAAGTCCAGCACATTATGCACTCCGTGAAATTCATTTATTCTCGTGTTTTTTCCCGTCAAGTGAAAAAAAATTTGCCTAAATCGAAAGAAATGTATACTTTTGAAAGTCCTTTTGTAAGGGAATATTGCAAATAATTATATAATAATCAATTAAATAACCTAATTTTTTATGCAACCAAAAGGTAACAAATACGGTGTTCACCGTGTACTCGAGCCGAAGGGTGTCCTTCCTCAGCCAGCCAACAAGATTGACAACAACATGGATGTTCTTTACGACAACGAGATTCTCATCGATGTCCAGACCCTGAATGTCGACTCCGCTTCGTTCACCGACATTATGAACTATGCCAAAGAGCAGGCCGGAGAAGGTGCCAGCAAAGAGCAAATCCTTGAAGAGGTGAAGAAAGAGATGCTTCTGAATGTCGAGTTGCAGGGCAAACATCGCAACCGCCGTACCGGTTCGGGTGGTATGCTTCTTGGCAAGGTGGAGAAGATTGGCGACGCCTTGAAGGGCAAGATTGACCTGAAAGAAGGCGACCGCATCGCCACCCTCGTGAGCCTGTCGCTCACCCCGCTGCGCATCGATTCCTTCGGCGAGATTCGTCCTGAGATCGACCAGGTCGACATCAAAGGCAAGGCCATCCTTTTCGAGAGCGGCATCTATGCCAAGATTCCCGACGACATGCCCGAGAAACTGGCCCTGAGTGCCCTCGACGTGGCCGGCGCCCCTGCCCAGACTGCCAAGCTGTGCCATTATGGCCAGACCGTCGTCATCCTCGGTGCCGGTGGCAAGAGCGGTATGCTCTGCTGCTACGAGGCCAAGAAACGTGTCGGCGTTACCGGCAAGGTTATCGGTATTGCCAACAGCCCCAAGAGCACCCAGCGCATCAAGGACCTCGGCTTCTGCGACATCGTCGAGAGTGCTGCCGGCATGACCCCCGTGCAGGTATATGAGCTCGTCGAGCGCCTCACCGGTGGCAAGATGGCCGACGTCACCATCAACTGCGTCAACGTCCCCGACCAGGAGATGACAGCCATCCTCGTCACCAAGGACGACGGCGTGGTCTATTTCTTCTCCATGGCCACCAGCTTCACCAAGGCCAGCCTCGGTGCCGAAGGCATCGGCAGCGACGTGAACATGATTATGGGCAACGGCTACACCAAAGGCCATGCCGAGTTCACCCTCCAGGAGCTCCGCGAGAGCCCGAAGCTGCGCAAGATCTTCGAAGATCTCTATGCCTAAGTGTTAGGAGCACTTCGCATTCTGCGAAGTTGATGAATTTTTCTTGTTAATCATAATGGAAACTGCCGGGATGTTTTATTCTCCGGCAGTTTTTTTGTGTCTTTACATTTGTCGTTTCATTACGTGAAAATCCGTGTAATTCGTGTTAATTCGTAGAAGGGAAAAAGCATCCGTGTAATTCGTGAGATTCGTGTTCAAATTGCAGGCGTGGACGCTCGCGTACAACGACGCGTAAACACAGTCGTTTTATTCCGCCTATCTGATTGTATCAACTTATTGCTAAGCAGCAAAAAGTAAACAATATTGCCGGAGAAGGTAGCCGCTCGCCAGCGCGCCACGGGCGGCTTGGCGGATGATAGTGCGATGACTTTGACGGGTTAGACGGAAAGAAGCGAAGTGTATCGCAATACCTCGATCGCTGCATTATTTAACTTTCTGTATATCATATTATAAATAATGCATTATGCAAATTTGCAATTCGGATGCAAAATTACATATAATAATCGAAACAGAGTGGTAAAACAATGAGATTAAGTATATGATTTTAATTGTTGAACTAATGATATGTTTGATTGTAGTTTGTAAATCAACAAAATAAATAAAGAGGTTAATCCTGTTTAAAACTCATTCTTTCACAAGGTCTATGTTGGTGATAATGAGTGTCGCTTCGCTCGTCGGGCTCGCGGGCCGCAGCACGCGACAGAAATCTCGCAAATCCTTTCAAATCTTTCAATATTTATCTGTTTGATTTGAGCAGATTTGTAAGATTTCTCGCCATTGGCGACTTAATATCAAATATTTCGCATACATGCGAAACTTGAATTTCAGATTACTTTGGCTATTAGGCTGGATTCCATACTCACCTCCTTGATCCCTGTAAGGTCGGCATATTATGGAACGCCTTCGTTTTTTGACGCCAACCTGCATAGCGTGGGCTACAACGATGGGCCGTGCTATGGCGTGGGCAAGAACTGCGATTATTGTACTATTGTTCCAAAAGGTAACGGATGAAATCGTCAGAGATGTTTTCCATCTCCTTTTTGTCATAGATATAAAGCAGGGTGATGTCTATAATATCGTCGCCGATTTGCTCCAGGGAAAAGGTGATGACCCGCATGCCGCCACTTCGTACCGTTTCATTTGACGATCGAACTCGGGATGCGTGGTGATATTGACTGTCATGCCTGTTTCATTAATTCGGCCAGCAATTCCTCTGCGGGACGGCCAGCTGAGTGTCCCTCGGCAACTGCTTTTTTCACATTGGCGACACCTTTTTTGATGCTCTCAACCATTTGTTGTGCAGCCTTGAGCTCTTCTGCAGGCAGCGTCATAGAGTAAGCTTCCATGCTCTTGCGTCGAGCCTCAGCTTCCTCCTCGGCGTGAAGACGTAAACGGAACGCCTTACGCACCGCATTACTCTGCGACATGTACATTGCCCATAGAGCCTCCGCAGGGTTGTATTCGTGGTTAATCAGCGTTGTGTTCATATCATTTTCTTTTGCTATTCTAACGCAGGAAACGAAAAAATGTTTTGTCGGTACGAATCATTTTCGCGTTTTTGCATCGCCGTTTAGTCGCCGAAGCCTCCTCGCTCACGTACGATTCTACTTTTTGGGGCTATTTGGAAAATAAGTCGTACCTTTGCAGCATCCATTGAGTTTTGGGCTCTGTCTTAACTCAAACAAAACGTGATAAATACAAAGTTGTATTATAGAAGCACGAAAAACCCCGATATACAACAACAAAAACTTAACGAAACAGAGATATAACAACGGAATAAAGAATTGTTTGGTTTGCATTTACAATAATGTATACTTTTTTTACGTTATATTATTTTGAACAACGCAGACTTTTGGAAATCGATTAATGACATTATTGCCGACGGCTTCACACCCTAAGGCCTGCGAACATTGGATTATTAAGCAGAGTTATTTATCGATGGACGGCTTTTATATAAGCGATTTTCACCGTTCGAACAGCATGGTTGCACAACGGGAGGTGCAACGCATGTGAATCGAACGGCTATCAATGCCAAATGAAAAAAAACAGAAATATGACACAGCAAAATGCCATACAGCTATTTGAAGGGAATCAGGTCCGCATAGCGTGGGACGATGAAGAAGAGAAGTACTATTTCTCCATCGTCGACGTGGTACAGATCCTGACCGAGCAACCTACGGCCCGCAAGGCGAGCACCTATTGGGCCGTACTGAAGAAACGCCTGAAAGAGGAGGGTGCCGATGAGTTGCTTACAAATTGTAAGCAACTGAAAATGCCTGCTGCCGACGGCAAAAATTATAAGACGGATGTTGCTGATTTAGAGCAGATACTGCGCATCATACAATCCGTTCCGTCCAAGAAAGCGGAACCCATAAAACAGTGGCTCT
The DNA here is from genome assembly GCA_017446745.1 of Bacteroidales bacterium. Classification (GTDB taxonomy): domain Bacteria; phylum Bacteroidota; class Bacteroidia; order Bacteroidales; family P3; genus Colimorpha. The sequence goes on along the minus strand of JAFSQF010000003.1, from coordinate 4,337 downwards.
CCGAAGTGGGGGCGCAGCGCGTCGACCAGATAATCGACCCGGAGCTGACGTTCCAGATGGCCGTCGAGGATTACCGTCGCCAAGGATACAGCGAGCGGTGGATAGAGAACAGGCTCAAGTCCATACGCACGCGCAAAGAATTGACCGACGAGTGGGAACGCTCGGGGGTGAAAGAGAAGAAGGACTTCGCCGTCCTTACCAATATCCTCACCAAGGCGTGGAGTGGAATGAACACGGGTGAATACAAGCGGTACAAGGGGCTTACTAAGGAGAACCTGCGGGACAACATGACCACCCTTGAGTTGGCGCTGAACACCTTGGCGGAAGCCGCCACCACCGAGATTTCGCGCAACCGCAATCCCAAGACCATGCAGGAGAACCAGCAGGTGGCGCAGAGTGGCGGAAAAGCAGCACGTGTTGCCCGCGAGGAGGTGGAGAAACAGATAGGCCATAGCGTCATCTCACGCAGCCGTGCCGCCGACCACCTGCTGCCTACAGAAGAGGCTGAAGCGAAAGAAATAGAAGGGCCCGAAGAAAAATAGTCCCTTACTTCGCAAAACGGAAAGTGAAACAATAGAAGAGACCGAAAACAGATTAGCGTGTTCGCCGTGCTTCGGACTTCGTCTATGGTATCAGCGGAACCATATAGAGAGTTCCGCTGGTTATTGTAGTGATCCTCTTGCCGTTTCCATCCCGCCTGCGGACGTGCCTCTGGCTCGGTAAGGCATAATTATATTTTGCCACACCGCGAAGATTTTGTACCTTTGCAGCACGAAAAACCCCGATATACAACAACAAAAACAAAACGAAACAGATAGATAACAATAGGATAACGCACGATTGCCTTGTTCACCTTGTTCGTCATATATTTATATTGGAGCTATGGAAAGCATCAGCATAAACGCTTGTAAAGACTTCGAGACTGTTTTCGGCATCATCACGGCTCATCGCAATCGTGTTGCACAACGCGTGAACGGTGAATCCATCTTGATGGTGTGGGAAGTGGGGAGCTTCGTCTCCGAGCGGTTGAAAACGGCCAAATGGGGCAGCGGAGTGGTACGCCAACTGGCGGAATTTATACACACAAAGGACCCTACCGTGAGGGGATGGAGCTATCGTACTATATACAAAATGGTTCAATTCTACGAGACCTACTCCACCGCAGCATTCTCCGACCTGATTGCCAAGGTCAATCCCCGACTCCTGTCACTCGGTATGACCACGTCTGTGCCAATTGGATTGGCACAAACATCATCCAGCCCAATCGTGCCAATCGAATCGGCACAAATACCTGATGTTCTCTTTGCCACCGGGTGGAGCAACCATCAACTCATCCTTAACTATTGCAAAATCGATGAGCAAAGGCTATTCTATATGCTGTATGCCGGACGTGAACAATTGGAGTATAAGCAATTGGCACGTGCCATCAAGACCGATGCTATGTCGGCAGTCCTCAGTAGCCGACATGTTCAGTCGCAAGCGATGCAGAGCCAATATCCACAAGCCCCCTTGCTGTTCAAGGATCGTGTCAGCTTGGACATGCTGGGTCTGCCGCTAAGTTATAAAGAAACGAAACTACGCAAGTCCATTGTGAGCCACATGAAAGACTTCATCCTCGAAATGGGCAAGGATTTCCTGTTCATTGACGAGGAACACCGTATTTATGTGGGAGGCAAGCCTTTCAAGGTGGATCTGTTGTTCTTCCATCGTCTGTTGCAATGTATGGTGGCCATCGAGTTGAAGACAACAGAATTCCACCCCAAGGACCTCGGACAGCTGGAGTTTTATCTTGAAGCTCTGGATCAGGAAGAACGCCGATCAAACGAGAATCCAAGTATCGGCATTCTGCTGTGCAGGGAGGTCAACATGGAAGTGGTTCGGTATGCGTTGAATCGCAGCATGTCGCCGACCATGGTAGCGCAGTACAAGGAACAACTACAAGTGGGCAGCGTTATCCAACGTAGCCTTGTCGAGTTCTGTAATTTTATAGACGAGAGAAAAGAATAATTTTCGTACCTTTGCAGCACGAAAAACAACCGATATACAACAACAAAAACATAACGAAACAGTGATATAACAACAATATAAAGAAATAGATAACATAAATAATTAACAGCGTTTGCTATTTATTCGGAATCGTCTTTGAACCTAGGAAATTCAAAATACAAGATTCTCTATATGAATAAGTCTGCAAATGCCTACGCTTGCGTGGGCTTGACTTATCTGGAGAATCGGGCAATTCCTAGGGCCTAAAGACGTGGATAATGTTAAGTCCGCGTTTTTTTGTCCAGGAAATTGTCTGCTTTCGTTTGGATAGTCATACGCACTAGGCGAACAAATAATGGTAGACAAGAAAAACCGGTTCTCGTTGGAGAGTCGCCGGTATATAGGTTGTAAGACCAAGTTGGTAGACTGGATGTTCGGTCTCATCAGTGAGCATACCCATGACATTCACTCCTTCTGCGATATATTTGCAGGAACAGGAGTGGTGGCTCACAGGGCATTGCAGCAGTATGAACGAGTAGTGGTGAATGATTTCCTCTACTCAAACAACATCATGTATCGCGCTTTCTTTGCTCCTACAGAATGGGATGAAGAAAGGGTGCAATCCATCATTCATGAGTTTAATGACATCGCACCCTCTAAGTTGCGTGAGAACTATTTCTCGAAGAACTTTGGCGGCAAGTATTTTCATCAGGACACGGCTAAGATAGTCGGTTATGTCCGTGAACGACTGAAGGAGATGCAGCCCACACTTACGGACAAAGAGTATGCGGTGCTGATGGCTTCGCTGATATACAGCATAGACCGTCACGCCAACACTATGGGGCACTTCGATGCCTATCACCACAAGGCTCCTGTGGCTCATCCTTTCCAGATGCGTATGGTGGAGGCAGAATCGTTTCCTGGCGTAGAGATTCACCAGCAGGATGCCAATCAGTTGGCGCGAACCGTAAATGTTGACCTGACCTACCTCGACCCACCTTACAACTCACGTCAGTACAGCCGCTTCTATCATGTCTATGAGAATTTGGTACAGTGGAAGAAACCTCCGTTGTATGGAACGGCCCTGAAGCCTAAGGAAGAGAACATGAGCGACTATTGCCGCAATGCCGCTTTTTCCACTTTCACCGACCTGATGAGCCATATCCATAGCCGATACTTGGTGGTGTCATACAACAACACTTACCATTCAAAGAGTTCCTCTTCTGAGAATAAAATCAAGTTGGAACAACTGGAAGAAGTGCTCAGCAAGTGCGGCGAAACGAAGGTGTTCAATCACGAGTTCAAAGCCTTCAATTCCGGCAAGACTGAGTTTGATGACCACCGTGAGTATTTATTTATAACCGAAGTTGACAATGAAAAACGGAATCGCTCGTTCCCCGCTGTTCTACGTGGGTGACAAATACAAGTTGGTACGTGAGATACGTTCTCACTTTCCCGACCACATCAAGAGGCTGATAGAGCCGTTTGTCGGGGGCGGCAGCGTGATGCTGAATGTCGAAGCAGACCATTATCTGCTCAACGACATCAACAGTTATGTCATCGGTCTGCATCGGATGTTGCAAGGGTATATAGGTCGTGAAGAAGAATTGATGAACGCTCTCTGCGCTATAGTCGATGATTACGGGCTATCGCTCTCATTGCGTAGCGATGTGGTGCAGAAGGACTTGAAAATAGTCTATCCGAAAACCTACTATGCACGATATAACAAGGCGGGGTATCAGCGCATGAAGGCCGACTTCATAGCAGGTGGCCAGCAGGACATGCAGCGGCTCTACCTGCTGCTCATCTACGGTTTCAACCACATGCTGCGTTTCAACGGCAAGGGACAGTTCAATCTGCCTGTGGGCAATGTGGACTTCAATCAGAACGTCCGCGATGCACTTCACTACTATCTCCAGTTGCTGAGTCAGAAGCGGACAGAGTGGTTTAACGAGGACTACCGTCAGTTCCTTGCCGACATAGATTACCAAGAAGTAAAGAAACTCCAAATTTGACCCCTATACACCAAGTGTTGATGCGAGTTCTTCGATATACTTGAGCATAGTTGCAGACTTCCATGCACCGTTTTCGGACGACCTTACTTTTTTGTATTTTGACATGTATCTGAATATTTGTTTGAATGAATAGACCTTGTTTATTTCTTTCTTGACGATGTCGGTCTTGACTCGGGAAGAGATTATTGTGGATAAGAAGTTGACAAGTTCCGTGGCGATGACACTATAGTCCGAATGAACATTCACGGTATCGTGTTCGATAATATTCTTGTAAAGGTTGAAAATCACTTCGATGTCCCAACGTGAGTCATAGGCCATGTATGCGTCCAAGGGATT